>NZ_JAPNXM010000001.1:0-386288 GCF_049472675.1 Deferribacter thermophilus | reverse complement strand
GTGAACAAGGGATAAAAAACTAAAAAGTAATAAAAATTGAGTAGAAAATTGAGCAAAATTTAAGAAAAATGATGAAAATTGAAAAACATAGAAATTATGCAATAGCCTTGAATATTGTATTATTTATCATATAGTAATTATAAAACTATATTAGTGTAATAATTATATGTAAGATTCTAAAACTTTTCATTTATTAAATCTTGTAGCTTGGGTGATAGAGCATCATTAATAGATTTTGAGTTTAAGTTAAAAAATGATTGATAAAATTGAACTACTCTTTCTTCACCGATTTTAAAAGTCATTTTTGTAAATCTTCTTTCTTCTATACAAGGGAAAATTAAACCTATTTTTTTACAATCTTTATATTTTGCCGCATAAACAAAGATCTGGTAAAGGTCAGTCTGGCTAATATCATCTACATCTCCAATAAGTTTCCATTTTGTATCTAAAATTATTAGCCCTTCATTTATAACTATATCTGGGATTAAAGAAAACTTCTTGGGCTCATCAAATAAATAATGTTGTTTATCTTGCAGTTTAACATTATTACATAACTCCTTTTTAATAAGTCTACCAACATATTCTTCAAAAATTTTGTTCATATCAAATAATAAAGCATAAGCTACAGAACTTCCTTTATAAGGGGTAAAAATCTCATTTAATAAAAATAGCTTTGCCCATACTAAAGAGGTATGATAATGTGAAATAGTCCTGTCTTTTTTTATTTTAGTAAATGCTATTTTTGGATCATTTAAAATTATGTCTATATCATCAAAAATAAATAAAGCTTTTCTAATTCTTTGTTGATTTCCTGATAATTTTGATAAAGAGTATAATTTCATTAGTGCTGTTTTTAATATCTGGTTTTCTATCCTATTTGAATGGTATTCATCATATTCAACAAAAAACCTCTCTTTATGTATAAAATTTTTATTTATTTGTTCTTTAATTTTTAGTTTACCTTTTAAAAACTTTTGATTTTGAGTATGAGTTATATAGTCACACTTAATACCTTTTTTTATTAAATGTTCTATTTCAGTCAAAAACATTGATATAAATATTTCAAGAAGAGGCATATTTTCAGTACTTAAATAAGCTGATTGAAAATAATGAAAAGGGGAATTTTTTAGTTCTTTTAGCATTTTAATTAATATTGTTTTTGATAACTCAACATCATTTTTATTAGAAATTTTAGGAAGAATTTCAATTACAAAACCACTTTTAGTTTGAATAACTCCTACAAAATTTTGAGGTTTTAATGCTCCATTTCTTTCATAAACCAAAAATCTGTTTTTATTGTCTTGTGCAAAAAGTTCTAATTCCTTAAAAATTTTCTGTGCTTGAACGCTATTTTTTACAACACTGTTTATCTTTTCTATATTTATAATTTCATATTCTATTACTTGTAAAACATTATCCATATTAAAGTGTTATACAATTTTATTAGGATTATAAATTTTTATATAACTTTCAGCTTGTTCAAATGCTTCATTGTTAATTGTAAAAATCCTTTTTTCATCGATAAGTTCTGGAATGTTATTTCCAAAAAGTTCTTGAATTTTAATATTTTCTATTTTTATAAATTGATAATCCTCATTATCAACTTGATTATCTGCTAGAATAAATCTTATTTTTTCCCAATCATCATAAAAATATTCCTGCAATAAAGGGATTATTTTATTTTTAAAAATAAACTTTAAATCTTCAAAACTTTTAATTTTTAAAAAGTAAGCATGGCCAATTGTATGATCTCGGTCATACAAATATTCAATCCTCTTATTCATTGTTTTTAAAAGGTTGGACAAATCTATTTCTTTATTTTCTTGTAAGGAAATTTTTTTATCTTCTAATAAGCTATAATCAGGCATCATTTCAATAAAGGTGAATCTTCGTCTCAAAGCTGTATCTAATAAAGCGATACTCCTATCTGCTGTATTCATAGTTCCTATGATATAAAGATTATTTGGAACACCAAATTCTTCATTTAAGTAAGGCAATTTGACGATTGCTTCTTCTTTTTCACCGATTCTTTTATCTTCTTCAATTAATGTTATTAACTCGCCAAAAATTTTAGAAATGTTGCCACGGTTAATTTCATCTATTATCAATATATAATTTTTTAGATCTTCAGATTGCTTTAAATAACTTATCTTATTCCCTTCATAAAATTCTTTAATTTTTTCAAACAATGCATAATAATAAATAGCGTTTCCATGTCGTTTATTTTTCGATTCGTAGCGAGGTTTAATATCATCTGGAGTTTTAATTTTTCCTTTAATAAAGTTTAAAAGATCTCTCATAATAATTTCTTTTGCTAATCTTTGTTTGCTTGTTACGCTTCCACCGATAGTAAATGAAATAAAATCTCCGTCACTATTTTTATTAACCGATTCAATTAAAACATTACCTTTTAGATTAAATTTTTGATTATTAAGCAGAATATCTTCTATATAATCAGCAAAATCACTTACTAATTGTTCTATATTAATAGTTTCTTCTTTTTTTGAATTCTCAAAATTCTCTTTAGCCTTTATAGTAACTATTTTAAATATTCCATCTTTAACTTTATAGTTGATTTGTCCATTATCATCAGTTTCAGCTTTTAATCCTTCGATAAAATCCTCATAGCTATAACTTTGATGAAATGTAATAAACTCAATTTGTCCTTTTTCTTTAAATTCTTTAAATTTTTCTCTTAATTTTTCTCTATCAGTATAGTCTATTTTTTCTTTATTTAAAATGTCATTTATTTCATTCCCTAAATCTTCTTTTTCTCCTATAATTTTTAAAGCCATTTCAATGGTTTTATAAGTTTTACCTGTACCTGGAGGGCCATACAAAATTTTATTTAAAGCTTCTTTATCAATATTATTTATGATATTCGCTTGATTCATGTTATTCTCCTCATTTATAATCTCAAATTCCTGATCACTTTCCAAAATTTTTGTAAAGTGACCTGATTCAAAATAATAAGGGATAGCTGGAGCATCTAGTTTATTAGCCAGCATTGTGGCTATAAGTTCAAGTTTTCTAAGATCATAAATCTCATTTTTATATTTAACCTTTTTTAAAGAATCTGGTAGATTTTTATACTTATGGTAATATTTTGTAGCTTCTTTAAAATCATCAACTTTAGGCTCATTAATTTCCCAAATTCTAAAATTTTCGGGAACTTCTTCCTGTAATACTTCTAAAAGTTTTTCAATTTCACTTTTATTAAGTTGTACCTCAACAGTAAAATCAGGTTTTCTTACGTCAGTATGTTGGACTATCTTTCTTAAATCTTCAGTTTGCCATTCACTATAATCTTTTATTCCTTCTATAAATACCCACTTAACTTTATCTGTTTTTTTATTATCATTTAACTCAGGGAAATCCTTTTTTATTTGTTGTAATAACTCACTGAGCCCTAATTTTTTTCTTTTTTCATAATCTCTTAAAACCCAACTTAAATAAAGTAAAATATTTTTTCTATGTTCTTTTTCCGTTATGAATTTTACTAAATTCTCAATCTTTTTCTCCATGTTAACCCTCATAAAAGATTTATTTTAATATCATGTATTAAATTTACAAAAATGGTTGTAATCGCAATATTCACAATGTTTGTCTGGTAAAGCATAAAGATATTCGGAATTTATCATGTGGTTAAAAATATATTGTATGAGTTCTTTATGATACTCTATATTTTCATCTGACATTTTTTCAATTATCTCATTTCCTTTAGAAGCTCCGATGTGATGTATTTCAGATTCAACTTCATTTTTAAATTTTTCTTTAGCCATTAAAATATAACATGGTATTTGAACAGAGTTTATACTTTTCCTAACTTCTATTAAAGTTGAATCGTCATAAACATTTAATATATCATCGCTATTGTCTATTAATTTCTTTACTTTGTTTTTAGATGGCATAACTTTGCCAGTACCTGTTTTATAGTCAATTACTCTTATTTTACCATCTTCAGTTTCATCTATCCTATCAGCAAAACCATACAATTTTAGCTTATCAGATTTAAGTTCTTCTTCTAATGCTACCAATATAAAATCAATTTGATTTTTTGTGATATATTTTAAATAATTATCTACTCTATATTTTAAAATTATTTTTAATGCGTTTATTTTAAGATCATCTAACTTATTTAGAAACGATTTAATTTCTCCGTTTTTACCATCATATTTATAATCTGGTAGTTTTTCTATCTCTTTATGAATAGACTTTTTTATATTCTCTAAGATTTCCTTCGTTATTTTTTCCCCTAAATAATTTTTAAAGTTTTCTTCAAAAAATTTATGAACAATTGTTCCCAGTTTGTCAGCTTCAAAATCTTCGTCTAATTTAATTTTACTTTTTACTTCTTTAATATATTTTAAATAATAAGCATAAGGGCACTGCATGTAATAATTTAGTCTAGATGGTGAAATATGTCCTTCTTCAAATAGTTCTTTAAAATGTTCTTTAATTTCTTCAGTTTTTTCTATTTTGTTGTCTATTTTTTCAAATTTAGATAATACTAACTCATGACTGTGTATTTTTAATCTTTCTTTATTTTTTAATTCATTTAATAAAATTAACTGTTCTACAAACCTACTTCTTATGTGTTTATCTATACCTATTGCCCCTGATTTATACATTACATGGACATTTTTAGCAGAATAGACTAGTCTGAAAAAATTATATCTCATTAACATTTCTTTTTCTTTAAAAGAAGTCAGTCCAAGCTCAACTTTTATTTCTTCTGGTAATAAAGGGTCTATTTTATCACCTGAAGGTAAAACACCTTCATTTACATCTGCGATTATTATATTTTCAAAAGATAATGATCTTGCTTCAAGCATCCCCATTATTTGAATACCTTCAAGAGGATGTCCTTCAAAAGGTATAATCATATCATTGATGATTTCTTTTAGTAAGTGATAAGAAAATAGAATATCTATTTTGCGATTAGAATCTAAACAACTTAAATTTTCAATAATTTCATTATAGAAATATTGTAATATCTGAGTTGTAAATTTGTATTTTTCTTTTTGAAGCTTATCTTTATCAAATTTGTTGTATAAATATAAAAATGAGTCTTTTAATGAATCTATATCTTTAACTTCTAAAAACTTTTTTAGGAATTGTCTAAAAAAATCTGCACTTTCTTCAAATTTGTAAGTTGATGATTGTATTTCAAATAATTCTTCTCTTAATTTGTTTGCACTGCTTATAATTTCATTGTTAAATAAATTTACAATACTCGAATTTAATAATCTTAGTAATAACTTTGAATCAACAATATATTTGCCTGTCGCTGTATTTCTTCTATCAATATCAATCAAAACAAGAAATAATGAATCTAAAAACATACCCACATCAGTATTACCAAATGGATAACCCATTGAAATATTTAGGTGATAATTATCTTTATTATCAAAGAACGCTAATAAAGGAAAAAGAGTCCTGGCATCAGGCAAAATTACAGCTAATTTCTCTGGTGATTTTTTATCTTCAAAAGTCGAATATTTATTTTTTACAATTTCAAAAATACTTGCTGCTTGTGAATGTGTATCTGGAAACTGGTAAAAACTAAAATTGGTTTCGAAAAGATTTTTATCATCTTTAATTTCTTCAACATCTGTTTTTCCAATTTTATTTAATTTAGATATTAAATTATCCACAATTTTAAAGGTATCAAAAGATAAATTACTACTTTCTCTATCTTGTAAATCAGTTTGTATTAAAAAGTAAGTATCAACAAAATCTGATATATTTTTTATCATTTTCAATTCAGAATTAGAGAGATAGACCATTCCGCTAAAAATAAATAATGTATCCTTAAAATCTTCACGAAACTTTTCTAAAGAAGTTAACTCTGATGCTCTTTTAAATGTGTTACCGTTATATGTATAATTTTTGTAATTTTCTTCATAAATTGTGTATAGCCTTTTTAAGTTTTCTAAAATCTCTTTTGCTTCATCTAATGCTTCTACATAATAAAAATCTTTCAATTTATTTCCTAGTAATTGTTTATCAATTTCATCAAACAATTTTGACAGTCTTTTAGCCCAAGGAAATACTTTAACATCTGTTCCACCTAACTTATTATAAAGTGTAGAATAATTTTGCAGCAAATCTAAAAAGAATATTTCTCTTTCTAAACTACTATGAAAAGTTGGTATTTCATCAGAATAGCTTATTACAATATTTTTGACAAAATCCTCTATTGTGTAAAAATCAACACTAAGTGCTGTATTCAGATCTATAGATTTTTCAATAAATCTTATTGGACGTCTGTTTGCTGAAATAAAAATAATTTTTTTGTACTCTTTTTTTAAAGTGTCTAATAATGATGAAACATAATGAATAAAATTTACACCTAAATCGATCTTATAAATTTTAACTGACATTTATAATATCTCCAGTTTCAGTGTAATAGATAATGCCTTTTGCATTATCAAAGAATTTTAAATAATCTTTTATTTGAGACTGATGCTTTTCTTCCTTTTTCCCTGTTTTAAAATCAATAATATAGTAGTTATTACCTTTTTTAACTATTCTGTCGATTCTAAAAATCCTCCCTTCTTTATCGATAAGCTCTTTTTCATTCCAATAATCATCAATGTTTTGATAATAATCTTTTAAGTTATTTAAAGTTTTTTTCATTAAACCTTTCGCAGAATTATCTTCGTGTTTAAGGATTTTTACAGCTTTATTATAAGCATTTGTTATTATTGCATCTAAATCATCATTTTCTTCTATTTTTCCAACAAATGATATTGCTAAGTGAAATAACTCTCCTAAAATTTTTTCATTAGGTGACAGGTTTAAAAAGTAATTTTCAGGATATACTTTTAAAAATTCCCTAAAAGTAGAATTAATTTTTAAGTTATTATTAGCTTGTGTTTGTGTTGGAGTTCCTTCAGTTTCTTCAGTTTTCAACTCGCCTATGATATATGGGTATTTTAAATTATTATTACCATTTATAGTTTTTAGAATCGTGTGTAATAAACTCGCAGCAGTTATTGTTTTTTCAAATTCACCTTTACTTTTAAGCTTATAAGCACCCAAAATAAATAGATTTTCTTTTGCTCTTGTATTGGCCACATACATGAGATTTAATGATTCAATAAATCTTGTTTTTATATGCTCAAAATATTTCTCTTTGGCATCATTTAAAATATCTTTTAATTTACCACTTATCTTAACAAATACATATTCATCTTTTTCAGTCAAAGGTGAAATATTTACACTATCATAGATTGTAATATTTTTGGTGTCGTATAATGGCCAATCGTAAAATGGGATAATAACTGTATGGCTTTCAAGACCTTTAGATTTATGAATAGTCATTACTTTTATAGCGTCAATATCTTCGCTAATTGTAATTGTTATATCTTTGTTTTTGTAGAAATACTCTAATATATCTTCCAAACTTTTCTGTGATTCTGCTAGTTTTAAAACTTCTTCTAGTAACCTATCAAAATATAGTTTGTTATTTTCAACATCAAAAATATCTAGACTCATTAATTTACAAAAAGCTTCATAGGGCGATAATAATTTTATTTCATTTTCAACTTCTTTAATTCTTGAAGGATTTATACCTACAATTTCTAATGCTGATTGATAACTTTCATCTTTGGAATAAACTATCGCAGATAGTGCTAAAAGGAATTTTTTAATTTCAAAATTGTTTAAAAGTACGAGTGAATCTTCCGTAATAAATGGAATGTTTGGAAAATCTTGTCTGATCCAATTTACTACTTTGTCGATATCTTTCTTTTTCCTCAGCAAAATCATTATTTGCGATGGTTTTAAGTTTTTGGAGTTTAACAATTTATCTAAAATATTTTTTAATTCTTTGTGATAAAAATCTTCATCTAAATCTATTGATTCGTCTATTCTTTTAGTTATTTCCTTTAAGTTGACTTCTACATAACCTTCTAAGTCACTGTGAATCTGTTGTTCTGATTCTGTATAAATATCTTCTATTGCTTGTTTTATCTTTTGAGATAATACACTGTCATATTGACTCAATAAGTCTTTAAAATCATTATTTTTTTCAGTAATGTTATTAATGTTAAATACATTGTTGTTAAATTCTACTATATTCTTTGCAGAACGGTAATTCATATCAAGAAAATCTGGTTCTAATCTTAAATTTTCTTTTTTAAGTACTTCATTGAAAATGGTATAGTCTCCACCTCTCCAAGCATATATTGCTTGTTTTTTATCTCCAACTATAAATAATGAACCTCCTTCAGCAATAGCATTTTCAATTAAATGATATATAGCGTTGAATTGCTCTTTTGATGTATCTTGAAATTCATCTATTAGATAATGAAAAATCCTATCTCCAAGCTTACAGAATGCATAGCTTACACCATATTCCTTTGATAATATATCGCTGACATCTTTAGATATTTTACTACCATCTACAATGTTTAAAAATGACTTAATCTCCGACTCTTTTTCTTTAAACTTTTTTAATTGTTTTGCTACCGAATTAGTTTCATATACATGTTTTAGTAAAATAAATTTTTCTACATTTAAAACGCACTCTTTAAGTTTTAAGATAAATTCAACTTCAACTTGATAATCTAGAGTTTTGTCTTTACGATAAAGATCTACTAATGTATTACTTTCGCATATCTTTTTGAAGTCGCTAAATTTATCAATTAATTTATCAAAGTTCAGGTTATTAAACCTTTTTATTTTGTTTCCATTAAAAACATCTTTGTTGTTTTCGACTATATATTTTATATAATTTATGTAACTTGATAAACTATTTTCAATTTCCTTTTTTAATGACAATAAATTTGATGACTTTGAAGTTATTTGAAATTTTTCACATAAATCATCAAATGTTATTAAATCATGAGGAATATCTAAGTCTCTAAATTGCTCAATACCTCTTTTAATAATATATTCTGCATTCATCCCTTTATAATCTAATTGTAAAAGACTTTCTAAAAATTCTAGTAGGTCACTTAAGTTGTTTGGATCTGTGATAAGGTCATCTATTGCAAGTTGAAAAATTTCTTCTCTATCAAAGGTTATTTCATAATCAGGATAAATTTTTAAATCAATTGCAAAAGCTTTTAAAATCTTATTCATAAAAGAATCTATAGTTGTTATATTAAAATCACTATTATTTTTTATGATATCGATTAACAATTCTATTGCTTCTTGTTCTTCAACATTAAATTGTTTTTTATCAAATTCTTCATCTTCATAAATGCCAGCCAATTTTTTTAAAAATGTTACAACCCTTTCTTTCATTTCAGCAGCAGCTTTGTTTGTGAATGTGATAGCAACAATAGAACCAATAGAATTTGGATATAATAGGTTATCGTCAATTTTTATATTAGCAATATTACAAGTTTTTCTATCTTTATTTGATTGTTTGGTAGATAAATAAAGTTTTAATAGGTGAATAAATCTTTTAGCTAACGTATAAGTTTTACCTGCTCCTGCTGATGCTTGAATACAAAGGCTACTAATAAATTCATTTGTTTTTTCTTCGCTCATTTACAACCCTTTTTATTTTACAAATATTATAGCATAATTTGCATTTAGTTAAAAATTTTTATCTTAAATAAATTCATTGTAGTAATTTTTCTTTATATAATGAAAGCTATTTAATTATTTCAGCTATTCTATTTCTATTATATTCATCTTTTCTTGCTTAAATGAGTTCTTTAATTCGGTTAATGAGCACAATTTTATACTGTTGACTTTTATAAATTTAAGATACGAATCATATTCAGATTCATTTTTAAAAAATTTCACAATATCTAAATAAAATTTAGGAAAATAATCTTTCTCATAAAAAAATTCACATTCTTTAAGATGCCCTTTACTATCAGTATGAAAAATAAATATTCCTAAATTCGAACTAAAAAGATAATAATCGTCTGTAATGAAAATACCTTGTTCCTCAGAAGCAGAATTAACATAAAATGTACCACAACAAACACCGTGACAGGCATCATTTTCATCAGATATACATTCACAAATTCCTGTAATATTGTATATATTTAACTCCTCAGATATTTTGTTTATTGGAATATCTTGAAAATATTTGGCTAGTAAAAACACTAAAAAATCATACATTTCTTTACATTCAGTAATTTTTAAAGACTTTACCACTCTATACTCCCAGCAATTAATTTTCATTAATTATACTTAAATTATACGACATTATTTGACGCTTGCATTAAAAATCTTTTTTGTTTTAATTATTAATGGCAAGTACTTTATAAAATTAATTATTCTCCCTTTTTATTTTTTGTTAAATTATAAAAAATCTTCTGTTGTAATTATACCTTGTTTTTTTCTAATTTGCTCTTGAAGGTATTTTTTGTAATTCATGTTTAAAATCTGTAAAAGTTGTTTCTTATTCTTGCCAAAAGCGTCCATTACTCCGTATTTAATTAGTAAAATTATAGTATTTTTGTCTATAAGTGATAAATCTATTCTCCTGCAAAAATCTTCTAGATTTTTAAATTTACCATTTTTATTTCTTTCTTTAATTATTTCTTCAATTATTTTATTTTCATCAATTATAACATTTAGTCCAATTTTAATAATATTTTTTTCTATAATAGTTTTTTCTTTAGATTTATTAATATCAGGTAAAATCACAGTTATCTCCATTTTTTTACATTCTTTAAATAATCTTTCTAAATTACATTTAAATTCAAAATTTAATAAAGAAGCCATATATTCAACAGGGGAATGAGCTTTAAGATATGCAGTCTGATAACTTACCATTGCATAAGCTGCAGAGTGACTTTTATTAAATCCATATTCTGCAAATTTTGCCATTAAATCGAAAATCTCAGAGGCTATTTTTTCATCAAAACCTCTCTTTACAGCACCTTCTATCCCAAGTTTTTCATCACCATAAAGGAATATCTCTCTGTGTTTTGCCATCTCTTCAGGTTTTTTCTTACCCATTGCTCTTCTAAGTAAATCCGCACTTCCAAGTGAATATCCAGCAATAACTTGTGCAATCTGCATTACCTGTTCTTGATAAACAATAATGCCGTAAGTCTCTTTTAATATCTCCTCTAACTCAGGTAATGGGTAAGTAATCTCTTGAAGACCATGTTTTCTTTTTACAAAGTCATCAAGCATCCCACTACCAATAGGGCCAGGTCTGTAAAGAGCTACTAAGGCTATTATATCTTCAAAGGTTGTTGGTTTTAATTTCTTGAGAAGGTTTTTCATCCCGCTACTTTCAAGCTGGAATACACCTGTTGTCTCTCCACTTGATAAAAGTTCAAAGGTTTTTTTGTCATCTAATGGGATTGAGGATATATCAAAATCAGGATCTTTTGTTTCTCTTATTAGTTTAGATGCATAATCAATTACTGTAAGGTTTTTTAAACCTAAAAAGTCAAATTTAACTAGCCCAACTTTTTCAAGTGTATCCTTTTCAAATTGAGTTACTACCTCATCATTTTGCCCCTTACAAAGAGGTACATATTCTACTAATGGTTTATCAGCGATTACCACACCTGCTGCGTGCATCCCTGCGTTTCTCAGTAAACCTTCTAATTTTAGTGCATGATCTAAAAGCTCTTTCCCCTTTTCTATACTTCCTATGTTTGGCTTTAATTCTGGATCCATTTCCAACGCTTTTTTCAAAGTGAGGCCTGGCTTTTCAGGGATCATTTTGGCTATTTTGTCCACAGTTTTCAGTGGGATTTCCAGTACTCTTCCAACATCCCTTATAACACCTCTTGCAAGCAATTTACCAAAAGTGATGATTTGAGATACTCTATCATGCCCATACTTATTTCTCACATAGTCAATTACTTCTTCTCTTCTGTTCATACAGAAGTCGATATCAAAGTCGGGCATGCTTTTACGTTCTGGGTTTAGAAATCTTTCAAAAAGTAGTTTATATTTTATAGGGTCAATATCTGTAATCCCTACGGCATAGGCTACAAGAGAACCAGCACCAGAGCCTCTACCAGGGCCAACTGGTATTTTATTTTTTCTTGCATAATTTATAAAGTCCCAAACTATTAGATAATAACCGTCATACCCTTTTTCGTGTATTATTTTAAGTTCGTATTCTAATCTTTCGTAATATTTTGAGTGTAATTCTAATGGCACTTTTGCAAGTCTTTTATGAAGCCCTTCTTTTGCGATATGTTCTAAATAGGTTTTTAAAGTGTATCCTTCTGGGGCATAATATACAGGAAGGTGCAGTTCACCAAATGTCATCGAGACATTACATCTTTCAGCAATTTTAACAGTGTTTACTAAAGCTTCTTCAACTTCATTAAAGGATTTCCACATTTCTTCAGGTGATTTTACATAAAGTTCTGATGAGTGAGAATCTCTTCTATTTGGATCATTTAAAGTTTGCTGATATTGAATACACATTAAAACTTGATGAGAATAATAATCTTCTCTGTTTAAAAAGTGGCAATCGTTGGTTGCTACAAGTGGTATCCCTGTCTCTTTTGATATCTCTATTAATTTTTTATTAACTAAATTTTGTTCATCAATCCCATTGTCTTGAATTTCTAAAAAATAATTATCTTTCCCCATGATTTCATAGTACTCAAGAGCCGCTTTTTTTTGCTGCTTCATACCCTTCGTTTAACAGTTTTCTTGCAGGCTCTCCAGCTAAACAAGCTGATAGGGCAATCAACCCTTTTGAATGTTCTGCAAGTAGCTCTTTATCTATCCTTGGTTTATAATAAAAACCTTCAAGGTGAGCTTTTGAAACTAAGTATTGGAGATTTTTTAAGCCTGTATTTGTTTGGGCTAATAGGACTAAGTGATAATTTTTATCCTCTTTTTTATCATAATTCTTATTAAATCTCGAATCAGGTGCGACATACACTTCACAACCGATTATCGGTTTTATACCATGATTAAGAGCTTGATTATAAAAATCCACAATACCGTACATTGTCCCATGATCTGTAATAGCTACTGCTTTACTACCGTTTTCTTTCAATTTTTTCATAAGTTCTGAAATATGAATCGCACCATCAAGGAGCGAGTATTGTGTATGAAGATGAAGGTGAACAAAATCCTTTTTCATAAGTAACTCCAACTTAAAAAATATTATTTAGAACTAATTTGATAGATGTACCTTTTATATTTTGGTATAAAAAAACTAAATTATTTAATTGATAGTAAGTAACTGGATAATTTGAAATTTCTTTAATCTCTTCTGAAGAAATATTTTTAATATTTTTTTGGAGAAATTTACGAATTGTAGTTTTATCAGGAAGTTTTAATTTTAGGATAACATCAAATTGATTTTTAAATTTTAAAGGTAGTTTTTCTAATTCATTTACAGTAACAATTAAAATACCTTTGAAATTCTTTATATGTTCAATAAATTCGTAGATTGATTTATTAAAAAGAAATTTTGAATTGGAAATTAAAAATCTCTCTATATCATCAATAAGTAAAATAAATGATTTGTTTTCAATCAACTCAATTGAATTAAAGGCACTAAAAACTTTATTAATTAATAATGAATTATCTGTGTTAGAAGATTGTAAAAAACTTTTTTGACTAACAGTCGCTAATTTTTTATTGGTTAAATAAGCTAAATGATGTGCTGTAGTAGTTTTTCCAGTTCCACTTTCTCCATAAATTAAGACTTTTTTAATTTTGTCTAATTGAATTAAATCTCTTAATATTTTGATTTTGCTTTCAATGTTCTCGTTATAAATTAACTGTTTTTTAGAAGGATATTCATAAAAAATTAGTGTGTCTAATTCAATATTAGTTCTTTTTTTGTAAAAAAGCTTAGTTAAGATATAATCATTGATTTTTAAACTTATATCAAGATTAGACGTGCTTGGATAATTATTGTCCATCATTATTATATTGTCTTTGATTATTGGTAACTCTTTATTTATAATTTTATATAAAAACCTTAGGTGTTTTTTAGTATCGTTTTTTACAATGTGAATGTAATTATTTAACGCTTCATCAGGAGAAAAGTAAGGTTGAGTATAAGAAAATATGAGATATAGAAAAAGAAATTGTTCTTCAAATGAATATTTTGATAATATTTTGTAAGTTAGTGAAGTTTTAGGTATTTTGTCAATTAATCTTTGAAGTTTTGCTACAAACATATTAAATGAAATTTCAAGTTGCTCAAGCTCTGTTATTGGCTTAATTAGAATGTTTAATATTTCATATTCTTCTTGTAGTTCTTCTAATTTAATTACATCTTCAAATGCATTTTGTTTTATAAGTTTTTTTAAAACCCAACCTTCGACTTTAACTTCTGGGTCAAGAATTGTTTTTTGGTTATCATTAATGCAAATTGAATTTGGTTTGGTTGTTATTAATTTCTGATTTTCTAAACTGATTAAATAAGCTATTATTTCTAAATATTTTTCAGTTGTTAATCTGTTACAATATTTTTTAATAGTAACCCCATCTGGGTTATCTACACTTTTAGCTATAAGAAATCTTAAAAGATTTGCTTCTGAAGTAGATATATCAAAAAGTTTTACCAAAGTTTCAGTTATTTTATTCTTTTCTTTTAAATTAGTTAATATATTCTTATCTTTTGTAGAATTATAGATTTGTAAAAGTAAATTTTTCATTTTTGTACCTCCGATTAATTTTAAGTATAAAATAATATTTATTGACGACATTTTTTGACGTGCCTCTAAATTAAATATCTATTACATATTTTATATGTTATAATTAAAATCAATCGGAGGTGATGTATGTGTAAAAAATGGGCTACAGATTTATTAAATGAAGTGAAAAAAGTATGGGAAGAAACAGAAAATAATCACTTAAAAAATAATGGTTTTGCTGTTTTCTATTCGAAAGTTAGAAAGAATCCTGAATTAATGATTATTGGTTATAATCCTGGCGGTGGAGATAAAGATTTTAATATTGAAGATGTGTTTAATCTCGATAAAGAACACGAATACATAAAATATAGTGGTAAATACAATAAAAATGAGAAATATAAAACTGCTGAAGTGATGTATAAATTATTTGAGGAAATAAGAAAATTAGAATTATTAGAAAAAAGTGTAAAGTTAAATCTTATTTTTTTTAGATCAAAGAGTGAAAAAGAATGGCAAAGTTTAGATAAAAACTCTCGAATATTATTAGAACAGTTTTGCTTTGATAAAATTAAAGAAATAATAGATTTTTTAAATCCTAAAACAATTTTATTAGAAGGTATAAAAACATTTGATTTATTTATTTCAGAAATTTTAAGTAAACGATACGGTGTAACGAAGCAAAAAATTATTTCTTTTTATGCTTATTCTGATAAATCTCATAGACGCAGATGCATATTTGCAAAAACTGAATTTAATAATAAGAAAATAATTGGTATAATCCACCCGTCATATATTTATAGTGAAGTCAAAAAATATCTAGCAGAGGAATTATAATTTTTAATTATGAAAGGCATTTCGTTAACAATTGAAATACTAAATTTACTGAAATCCAATAAAAAGGTGACAACAAAATTAATTTCAGAAGAATTAGGGGTTAGCGTAAGGACTGCTCAGCGATACATGGCAGAGTTGCTAAACATTCCTGGTCTTTTATATTATGATACAGATAGTCACACTTATTCGTTACTTGAAAATGTAAAATTTACTGACGTAAATTTACCAAAAACAGAAATGAAATTTCTGGCAGCATTACTTGAGTATATAAAGAAATTTGTTACACCTAAAACCAAAACACATATTGATAAAATATTGAAAAGAATCTTACATATAAATTCAGTAGAAGCTGTAAAGTTTATCAATAATCCTAAGTACATTAATGTCGATAACATCATGGATACTTTATCTTTTATAGATGATGCCATCAAACACCGTCAGGAAATAGAATTTTATTATGAAAAGTACGGCAAAAAATATAATGTTACACCATTATGCATATTAATAGATAATGGATTTTGGTACTTATTAGCAAAGCATGAAAATACATTAAAAAAATTTTCTATAGACCTTATTAGAGATGTTAACATTCTTATGAAATTCTTTAAAATTTCTCAACAGGAAATTGATGAACTGATAAATAATGCCAATAGCATTTGGTTTGAAGAAAAAGAAAAAATTAAAGTGAGCGTTGAAATAGATTCAGAAGTAGCATTTTATTTTAAAAGGAAAGAGATATTTCCCCTGCAAAAAATTGAAAAAGAATTAGATAATGGGAACATATTATTAACTTTTCTTGTATCAAATGAGGAAGAGTTTTTATATTTTGTTCGCCCATGGGCTGAATATATCAAAATCAAAGAACCCGCAGAGTATATTACCATTATAAAAAAATTTGCTGAAAATATTCTTAAGAAATATTCAAAAAATTTATAAGATTTAAAATAAAGTTAGAGTGAAAAAAATAATTTTGGATAATTAAAATATTAATTAAAACGATTCCCTAACTGTTTTAATTATTCAGAATACTTTCTAATATTAAAAAAAATACAAAATTGATTAATGCAATCTTATTATTGATGCATCTATAATAGGGTAGTGTATAAGAATCTTGTGTAAGAATTGAAAAAGAGGTATACCCCAATGAATAATTATAATTTAGCTGAATTGTTTGAAAAAAAAGGATATTCGAGAAGTTTTTATGGAATTTATTTCGCAACACTTTGTTAATTTTTTAGAAAAGCTTGGAGAAATAAAAAGAGAGATTCATTGTACGGTCAATGAAGACAGTAAAAATGGTCATTTTACAAGAAATTTTGATACCATTTTTGGGAAGATAGAAGGAGTAAAAATACCAAAGACAAGGAAACTAAATTTTATCCATCGGCTGAGCAGTATGATATTATGACATTAATGGCAGCTAATAAGGTGTTAGAAGGTTTAGGAAACTTCAATAAGGAAATAGCACCAATGGTATCATTAAATAAGGGGTATCAGCTTAAAAATGAGGATATTGATACTAAAACAGAAGTTTTAAAAGAAGGGTTTGATAGATCTATTGCCGAGCTAAAAAAAGATATTACAGAACTTACCACCGGTAATGTTCAGGAATATACTGATGATAAGCATAAACATGTTAGTCCTAAAGGGGATGTGGAGCATCATAAAAATGATGGTGTTGAACAACGGCCTGATGATGCTGAGGCTGAAAGAATGTTAAAAGAAGCAAAAAGGAAAAGTGAATATAGTGATCCGTCCGATTCGGTAATGCCTTAGCAAAGCAGAACCGACACTATACACTGTCAAAATAGTGTATAGTGTCAAAAATAGTGTATAGTGTCGGTTCTAATCATTTTTGTGTAGATCTTTGTATTGATAGTATTCGTATAAACAGTATAATGGTTCCCTATAATCCCAAATTATTTTGCTACCACTATTAGAAAACAGAAAATCATCTTCAGTAGGTTCTTCTACCGGCAAATCCCCTTTTCTTGTCATCAGAATAATAATTACAGCAACAATCAACCCAATCAACATAAAGTCCATTACGTATTCTAACATCTTTTACCTCCTCGTCTTACCTGCCCTTACGGGTCAGGGACGGGAGGCAAACGTTTTTGATTATGTTTTTCCGTTTGCCACCCCGTTATAGTAAATTTAATTTTCTTTTACGGCTAATATTAAAGCTTACCTATAATTATAAAAAGATTTTTATTCTTTTGTCAATGATACTAAAATAATATATTAATATAATTATTAATATATTAATATTAGTAAAAAAATTAATATTTTATATTATATACTTCGGTAATTCGGTTGGTTAAGTTCAAATATAAGGTTCTTACAAATGTACATTAAAGCCAATAGCCCAAAAAGATACAAAAGTGCAGAAACTATTTCAAAAACATTTAAAAAGCTTAATAAAGCTTCTGATTTTGATTTGTTATGTATAACTGCCAATTAATAACCTGATATGGATATAAATATTAAGGCGCTTTAAGATCTTGTATTAATCAAAGGGAATTTGTTGTTTCATTCATAAAGGTAAAAATACACCAGCATTTATTCTTCGTAAAAGTTTTATTTAATGATTAAAAAAGTCTTTTTAACTTAATGTTGAAATTATATTAGATAATACTATAGTAACAAATAATTAGATGAAAGGAGTGGGTAAAAGTAAAATTGGGTAACGTTTTGGGTAATGGTTATTTTAGACAGAGTGTTATTGCCAGGTTTATCAATGGGATAACTATTGCTATTCGAGTCCGGTGTTGGGCATCAAATGTGGGAAATAGCTAAAAATATTGCTCACGATAGGACTTTTGGTTCTTTAGGTATGAATCAGGTAGCAAGAAGCTTAACGGGTGCGGAACTATTCAGTTTAGCTCAAGGTGCAGGAAAGATGGATGCTTACAATCAATATGGGTTTGATAAAATAAGGACTTCCACAGCTAACCTAACAGCACAGAATATAGGTGTAGGTAGTGCGTTTGATACTATGAATCAGGCTTATAAAACAGGGCTTACACAAGCAGAGCAAAAGATAGGTGAGGCACAATTAATACGTAATGTGGCTCATGATTTAGGAATAAGTGTTGCTGAGGCACAGAAATTGTATAAAACAGGATTTACGGCGACAGGCGATTTGAGGGATAAACTACTTGAGAGAATGGGAATTGATACAGAAACATTAAAATCGCAATTTGGTATTGATTACGATACACCATTATCATTTAAACCACAAATAGATAGTAGCGGACATGTTCAAAATATAATGGGATTTGAAACCGTGCAGTATGGTGAAGATGGTATGGCACATAAGTTTGGTTATGTGGCTGGTAAAGGTATGTTTGAAGAAGTTGTTACTACAATGAATATAGGTGGACACAACTACAATGCGGTAAGGACAACGCAGTATAATATGGATGGTGAAGTTGTAAACAGTATGGCAAGCTTTACGGCTGATCAGGATAATCCGTTAAGGATTAAAGGGGCTGATGGTCAAGAACACGAAATTACCGGTAGGGTATCAATTGCTGGTGATGTTGTAACCGTTAAAGATGGTATAATGGACGGTGAGAAGGTTACTGACACAACTTTTCAAGTGGATTCTGAAACCGCACAATATTTTAGAGCGGTTGGAGGTTACGAAAACCGCAATATACAAAGCGATCAGACTATTAGTGAATCTATTAA
The DNA here is from genome assembly GCF_049472675.1 of Deferribacter thermophilus. Classification (NCBI taxonomy): domain Bacteria; kingdom Pseudomonadati; phylum Deferribacterota; class Deferribacteres; order Deferribacterales; family Deferribacteraceae; genus Deferribacter; species Deferribacter thermophilus. Next base: position 367,200 of record NZ_JAPNXM010000001.1, on the reverse strand, counting down.
TAGGAGTATTGATGAAATAAGTAATATAAAATTAAGACAGGATATAGATAAATTTGTTCGTGAAGACGCCGATCAGAAACCTGATTATGTTCAGGTTGGCGATAAAACTTTTATGGTTTATGGTTCGGTGAAACAGGTTGGTAATAAGACGGTTGCTGAGGGTGCGTTTTTTGAAGTGGATGCAAAAGGTAATATTGGTAGAGCGGTTGGTACTGGTGTATTGCAGGGTGAGGCACAAGTTGTGGATCATAAGTTTGCTGATGGATTAGAAGTAAAAGAATATTCGTTTAGTGATGGTGCTTATCTATCTTTGAAACAAGGGGTTAACAAACAAACTGAACAGGTTGACACCACTACGGTTGATACAGGTATGCATATCAATTCGTTGGATGCACTTAAAGATGTTAATGTTGCTCATCAATTATTTAAGGGTGCCACTTATACCGATGATAAGGGTAGGGAACTTATTGATATAGAAAAAGTACAACAACCTTTAAGTGATGTTGCAAAACAAATACAGACATTGGTGCATGCGAATATGGAAAAAGGGCATGTAGTATCAGAGGATTTTGTTAAGGCATTTTCTACTAATTTTTCTGGACAGGCTGGATTAGGTGGGAAGAGTGGTGGCGGTGCTTCAAGTACCGGTGTTAATGCTGGTATAGATTTATCTGTCCAACAACGAAGAACCGATTCTGAAAAGACTGGGGTGGAGCTTGATTACAATACCATTTATGGTGGGCTTGTTAATAAAGTTAAGGATTATGTAGAAAAGTATAATGAACACATTGATGTATATAAACAGCAGGGTATTACTTTAGATATGTTTGTTGCGCAACAGTTTACTAATGATTACAAAAGTTTTCTTAATAAAGTAACAGCTGAAACGGCAGGTGCGCAAAGTGGTGATATTAAGAATAATCCTAATGTAAAGGTTGAACAAATCAATGATAAACCTGGTGCTATACATACTCAGGAAGTCAAAGAGGTAACAGCAGAGGAAGCTCATCAGAATTTAATGGATGGTAATAACAGTCGTGATTTATACCATAATGTTACGCCAGATCATAAGAAGTTTACGCCAGATAAGAAAGAGTAAAATGATATCCTGCCTCTAATATTAGAGGCAGGATTAAAATGGAAGAATACCTATGGAAGCATACCTTTATCATCATACAAGCAATCATATGGAGGAATATTAAGATGCATCTTTCTGTATCTTTCTTCTATGTTTTCCATAAATATTACCGCATCATTATTTGTAACATTTTTAGCAGTATATTTTTTATTAACCTCTTTAACTGTTTTTATGGTATCTTTGTCTACGTTTTTGATTAACGCATAGATACCGAAACCTAATCCGAATACAAACAAACCAACAAAAAACAATAAAAATAAAAATTCTAACATCTTTTACCTCCTCGTCTTACCTGCCCTTACGGGTCAGGGACGGGAGGCAAACGTTTTTGATTATGTTTTTCCGTTTGCCACCCCGTTATAGTAAATTTAATTTTCTTTTACGGCTAATATTAAAGCTTACCTATAATTATAAAAAGATTTTTATTCTTTTGTCAATGATACTAAAATAATATATTAATATAATTATTAATATATTAATATTAGTAAAAAAATTAATATTTTATATTATATACTTCGGTAATTCGGTTGGTTAAGTTCAAATATAAGGTTCTTACAAATGTACATTAAAGCCAATAGCCCAAAAAGATACAAAAGTGCAGAAACTATTTCAAAAACATTTAAAAAGCTTAATAAAGCTTCTGATTTTGATTTGTTATGTATAACTGCCAATTAATAACCTGATATGGATATAAATATTAAGGCGCTTTAAGATCTTGTATTAATCAAAGGGAATTTGTTGTTTCATTCATAAAGGTAAAAATACACCAGCATTTATTCTTCGTAAAAGTTTTATTTAATGATTAAAAAAGTCTTTTTAACTTAATGTTGAAATTATATTAGATAATACTATAGTAACAAATAATTAGATGAAAGGAGTGGGTAAAAGTAAAATTGGGTAACGTTTTGGGTAATGGTTATTTTAGACAGAGTGTTATTGCCAGGTTTATCAATGGGATAACTATTGCTATTCGAGTCCGGCCCCGGGCATTTTTCTATATCATGTCAAAAAATTCAAAAACCTTAATTTTTCTGTTAAGATTATTTTCAACAAAATATTTCAAAAAAGATACATATTTTTTTTCCAACTCTCTACCTATAAAAACCTTTTTAAAGACCTCTTTATTATGAATATCTTCAAATAACTTTATTAGATCTTCTCCTATTTTTAAAAAATTTTCGGTTTTACAATCAACACACTTAATATTTAAATCATTACCTATATACAAATTATCAGTTTTTTCACACATAACACATTTCATCTCAGGGAAGTATCCAGACGAATTAAGTAAATAATGAGTTATGTAAATAAATGATTTATAAATATTTTGCTCATTTATGTTTAATAATAACTTCCATAAATAAGAATAATCATCAATATGATATTCTTGTAACAAAAAAAATATAACATTTAACCTTGCAAAAACATAAGGATTATCAATAAAATAAGAATAAGACACATAGTGCTCAAAGTTATAAAACTTATGCAGTGCCCCATTCTCTTTATACCTAATATCCATCAAACCAGGGATAAATTTGAAAACCCCCCCTTTTTTATTATAAGCACTGCTTATAAAAACTTTTATTATCCCAAAATCTTTAGATAAAACATAACCGATTGCTGATCTATCAGAATAGCTAATTAGTTTATAAATTATAGATTCAGTTTTTACTCTCAACATCAAAGAATAGTTAATAAAAGAATTGATACAGAAAAATAAATAGTCAAACCAGTAATATCATTCAATGTAGAGATAAACGGACCAGAAGCTACAGCAGGGTCATAATTAAATTTAATTAATGTAGCAGGCACAAAGGTTCCTGTAAATGCAGCAAAACTAAGAGCAAAAAAGAGTGCACATCCAACAACAACACCTATTTTAGGATCACCATGCCAAAACGGAGCCAGTATCGCTAGTAAGATACCTAAGATCAACCCCATTACCATACCAACCTTAACCTCTTTAAACATAAATTTTGTAAGCTCACTTTTATCTATTTTCCCCAAAGCCATACCTCTAATTAAAATCGTAGAAGATTGCGTCCCAACATTTCCACCCATTGCCATAACTAACGGCATGAAACTCGCTAAAATTGCAAATTCTTTAACTCTACCTTGAAAGAAAGTTATTACAAAACCTGAAATTAATTCACCAAAAAAAGTAATCAAAAGCCAGGGTAATCTTATCTTAGCAATTTTAAAAGCTTTATTTCCTAACAACAATTCATCATCAGTGGTACCAATCATTTTATATATATCTTCTGTAGCCTCTTCACGAATAATATCTATAACATCATCAACGGTTATAATACCCACAAGCTTTCTATTCTCATCAACTACAGGCACAGCCAATAAGTCATATTTTTCTACAATCTTTGCCACATCTTCTCTATCCATATCAACAGTGACACTTATAACATCCGTGGTCATAATTTCTTTTAATTTTTTATCAGGTGGATTTAATATCAACTGCCTTAAAGAAATAACACCTACCAACCTTTCTGCATCATCTATCACATAAAGATAAAAAACCATTTCTACATCTTCTGCTTTATGTAAAACCTTTGTGGCTTCTTTTACAGTAGTATCTTCATGTAGTGCAAAAAAGTTAGGGTTCATTACAGCCCCTGCACTATCTTCCGGATAGTGCAGCAGCTCTTCTACCGCTTCTACATCATCCTTTTCCATATATTTTAAAATTTCGTTAACTTTATCTTGATCAAATAACCTCAAAATATTAGCGGCATCGTCACTTTCCATCTCATTTAAAATCAAAGCAACCTCTTCTGGCTGCATAGACTCAAAAAACTCTAATAACTGCGAATCCTCTAATTCTAATATAATACTTGCAATTTTTGATTTATCATCAATACATTCCCAGATTTTTTTACGATCAAGTTCATTTAAATTTTTTATAATAACAGCAATATCTGCAGGATGAAGTTTATCCAATACTCTTTGAAGGCTACTTTTTGCATTTTTCCTTATTAACTTTTTAACAGTTTCTAATTTTACTCTTAACGCTGAAGTCAACATTATAAAATCCCTTGGATCTTTAAATATTCATCTTTATCTTGCCAATTATTAACAACTTTAACCCACAAATCAAGAAAAACCTTTACACCAAAAAATTTCTCCAAATTTTCTCTACTCCTCTTTCCAATCTCTTTTATAGTTCTACCTTGCTTTCCTATAACAATGGGTTTTTGCGATTCTTTAGATAAAATAATTGAACATGCAGCATAAAGCAAATCTTCACTTCTATCTTCCACTAACTCACATTCAACAACTGTATCATAAGGAACTTCTTCCTTTAATATTTTGAAAACCTGCTCTCTAACAAATTCTGCTATTAACAGTTTTTCAGGAACATTTGTTATGTAATCATCATCAAAAATTTTATCCCCTTCTGGTAAATCAGTTACTGTTAATTCCACAAGCTTATCAATATTTATGCCTTTCAAGGCAGATATAGGTAAAACATATTTAAATTCAGTATAACTAAATATTTTATTAGCCACTTTTAAGGCTTTTGATTTGGTAAATTTGTCCACTTTATTAACTAATAAATATTTTACCCCTTTATATTCTTTGAGTAAATTCAAAATAAAAAGCATCTCTTTTCCTATAAATTCATCAGGTTCAACCATTAAATAAACTATATCTACCATACCTAAGCTATCTATAGCATTTTGAACCATTAACCTATTTATTTTATCTTTAGCATCATGTATTCCTGGTGTATCAATAAAAATTATTTGATAATTAGCGCCAGTTTTTACCCCATTTATATTCGTTCTGGTAGTATTAGGTTTGTTAGATATAATACTTACTTTTTCCCCTAATAGATTATTTAATAAAGTTGATTTACCTACATTTGGCCTACCAATTATTGAAACAAAACCAGATTTATATTTTTTTCTCACTATCTTCTCCTAATATCGTTAACTCAAGCTTATCTAACTTTTTACCAGATTTTTCCAAAATTTTAAATTTAAAGTTCTTAAACACATATTCTTCACCAATTTCTGGAATTTTACCTGATAAAAAGTATATTAAACCACCAACAGTTTCATATTCTTTCATACTCTCATCCTTTTCTATTTTAAAATATTCACAAAAATCATCTATATCTAATAAAGGATCTACAATAAAAACATTTTCACTTATTTGAACTAATTTGTCTTCCTCCTCTTTATCAAACTCATCTCTAATCTCTCCAACAATTTCTTCAATAACATCTTCCAAGGTTACAAGACCAGCAACACCTCCATACTCGTCAATGACTATAGCTAAATGAATATGATTTGCTTGAAACTCTCTTAATAGATTATCAATTTTTTTTGTTTCAGGAACAAAATACGGTTTTCTAAGAATCGATTTCAAGTTAAAATTATTCCTATCTTTTCTTAATTCTTTAATCAAATCTTTAGTATATAAAATACCAACAATATTATCCATCCTTCCTTCATAAACAGGGATTCTGGAATATTCAGAATCAATAACTATATCCAATATTTCATCAAGAGTTTGATCAACCCTAATCGCAACCATTTCAGTCCTAGGAACCATAATTTCTTTTACCAATGTTTCACTAATTTCAAATATATTATGCAACATCTCTTTTTTTTGATTTTCTAACACACCCTCTTCTTCACCAACATTTATTAAAAACTCTATTTCATCTTCAGTAATTTTTGGTCTATCATTATCTAATTTCCCACCCATAATTTTAATCATTAATTTAACAAAAAGATTCAATACATAAGTAATAGGATAAAATAATCTATAAAATACTTTTAACAGCTTCATAAAAAGAATGGATATTATTTCAGCATTATGCTTTGCGAAAGTCTTAGGAGTAATTTCTCCAAAAATTAACACAAGAAATGTCATAACACCTGTTGTTAGAGCTATCTGACTATTTCCAAAATATTTTTCCGCTACATCAGCAGCAACTATAGAACCAAATATATTAACGATATTGTTACCTATCAAAATTGTATTAAGAACCTTATTTGGATGCATTAACCATAGCTCTAAATCCTTTGCTTTCTTCCCCTTTTCTTCTAATAAATGCTTAACCTTCAATTCACTTAATGAAGTCAAAGCAGTTTCACTAGCAGAAAAAAAACCAGAAAAAATCAAACAGATAAAAACTAAAAATAACTCTAAATTAATACTTATATCCAACTTTTACCCTCCTAAAAATATATTATACAACAAATAGGTAGTAACACTACCTAATAGACCACCTATAATAACCTCTTTTTTATTATGAATACCAAGTTGAACCCTTGATTGACTTACAAGTATAGCAAGTAAAAAAACAAGAATTATCTCTGTAATATTTTTAGTGATATATATTGTAGAAACAAGTATTGAAAAAGCTACAGCTGCATGACCAGAAGGCATCCCCCCATGTAATGGTTCACCCTTGCCAAAAATTGCCTTTAGTATTACCACCAATAGCACAGTTATAACTAATGACATAACAGCCAAATGGGAGGGTAAATCTGGTAATCTTTTAAGAGCAAAACTTGTATACTCTTTAATTTTATCAAAAAGTACAAAATAACCTACAAAAATAGCTCCAAAAGCCGTTGTTAATACCGCTCCTGCTGCCACATCTTTTATATGCTTAACTTCGTTACACTTTTCCTTACAAATAAAATCAATAATGTACTCTATTGCTGTATTAAAAAGCTCAGCTGCAATAACTAGTGATATTGTAATAGCAAGGATAATATATTCCCAAGACTTCAACTTGAAAAATAGTGCTACAAAAAGAACTAAAACAGCAAGAATGATATGTATTCTAAGATTTCTTTCTTTACGAACGGCGTAAATAACACCTTCTATAGCATAGCCAAGAGATTTCCACCAACTATCAGACTTCATCTCATTCACACAAACCGTAATTAATAGCTTTATGCAAAATTTTTTCTTGCAAATCAAACATTAATTTTTCCTCTTCATCCCCTTTTTCATGGTCATAACCCAACAAGTGCAATAAACCATGAATATATTGAAAAACAAGTTCCCTTAAAAAGGGGATATCATTTTCAAGACTATATTCTTTAACTTTATCAAGATTTATAACAATATCTCCAAGCATATCATCTTGAATAATACCCTCATTCATTGGGAAAGATAGCACATCTGTTGGATAATCTTTATCCCTATATTCCTTATTTAGTTTTTTCATTTTTTCATCATTATTTAATAATATAGATATCTCTGCCCTGTTTAAAGGGTAAATCACTTCTTTTAAAACCAATTTTGTTGTTTCATAAAAAACTTTTTCATCTATATTATAATTAGTTTCGTTAGTAATCAGCAAATCTATTTCTAAATCATCTTTCATATTTTTCCACCTTCCACTTCATATTTTTCATAAGCTTTTATAATCTTTTGAACCAAAGGGTGCCTTACCACATCTTTATCAGAAAACTCTATAAATTTTATCCCCTTAACATCCTTCAAAATTTTCTTCACAACTACTAAACCAGACTGTTTCTCCTTTGGCAAATCTATTTGAGTTATATCCCCTGTAATTACCGCTTTCGAATTAAATCCAAGCCTTGTTAAAAACATTTTCATCTGCTCAACGGTAGTATTTTGAGCCTCATCTAAAATTATAAATGAATCATTTAATGTCCTACCTCTCATAAAAGCTAAAGGAGCAAGCTCAATAACACCTTTTTCAATCAATCTTGCAGCTTTATCAATACTCAACATACTGTATAAAGCATCATATAATGGTCTTAAATAAGGTGTAATCTTATCCTCAATATCACCAGGTAAAAACCCTAATCTTTCTCCTGCCTCCACAGCAGGCCTTGTTAAAATAATTCTATTAACAACTTTATTAAGATATAGGTTTATAGCCATTGCCATAGCAAGAAAAGTTTTACCAGTACCTGCAGGACCAATCCCAAAAACTATATCATAATTCCTGATTGCATTTATATATTCATGCTGCCCCTTTGTTTTTGGAACTACAGATTTTATAAACCCAGCCACTTTTATATGGTCACTTAAAACTGCAGATACATCTTCATTTTTATCAGAATTAATCATATTTATGGCATCCCTAACATCATTGATATTCAAATCCCTAACAAAAGCAACATGTTTTAAATGATCCAAAAGCTTTGTAGTTTTTTCTACATTTTCATAATCACCTATAATCGTAAACTCTGAACCTCTAACTGAAATTTTCACATCTAATCTTTTCTTTATGAGCTTTAAATTATCATCATTAGTCCCCAAAATAATAGGAACAACCTGCTCTTCAACTGATATTACCTTTTTAATCTCCATCGTTTCTTCCACTACTCAACTCCTCAAAAATTTTTTTAGCATAAACTATCTCTTCTTCTTTATTATTAATAATACCATCTAATTTCAAATCTAAAAGTTTATCTAATACATATTTAAAGTCTTTCGATGGTTTATACCCCATCTGTTTTAATGTGTCTCCATTAATTTCAAGTTTTACATTTTGTAGTTTTGTAAAATAATTCTTAATAATTGACTCATATTTTTCACCAACAATAGCACCCAAATATAATATAAACTCATCATCTATCTCTTTTAATGTATTATAAACAAAGGAATTAACAAGATTTTTATTTTTCCTAAGTCTAATAGCTGCATTTCTTGACCTAAATATCTGTGTTAATAAATATTTTTTGTAATTATAACTCAATTCAAATCTTTCTAACAATTTTAACAAACCAGATCTCTTAATAGAATGAAACAGCAAAGCGAAACGAGGTAACCAAATTTCTATATTATTTTCAACTTGTACCGTATACCAATTAAGCAACTTTTCAAGATACTTAAAGTCATCAATTTTATCGTTAGAATAATTAAGATTTTCACCTAAAAATTTCAAAATTTCATATTTTTTCATTAAATCCAAAGCCTTTAAGTAATCTTTTTCACTAAGAATATATTTTAATTCTAAAAAAAGTCTTTGACCTACAATTCTATTTATTAACTGAAGATTTACAGCATGCTTAAGCAACCTTTCAGTATGTGGACCAATTTCAAAATTATACCTGACAGCAAATCTGATAGCTCTAAAAATTCTTGAAGGGTCATCTACAAAACTCAAATTATGCAACACCCTTATTTTTCTATCCTTTATATCAGACTGAGCTCCAAAGTAATCTATTAAAGCTCCAAAATCAGAACTATTTAGTTTGATTGCCATCGTATTGATTGTAAAATCTCTTCGATACAAATCTATTTTAATTGAAGAATCCTCCACTTCTGGGGCTGCAGCAGGAAAGTCATAATACTCTGTCCTGGCTGTTGCAAAATCGATTCTAAAATCATCTGGTAAAATAACTACTGCAGTTTTAAATTTATAGTGAGCAGAGACTTTAGCATTTTTAATCTTAGCAAATTTTTTTGCCAAAACTACTGCATCCCCTTCAACTACAACATCTAGATCTAAATTTTCAATTTTCATTATTAAATCTCTTACAAATCCACCAACAACATAAGCATTCATTCCCATTTCTTCAGCTAATTTACCAATCTCTAAAAGCAGATTAAAGATTTTTTCAGGTAATCTATCTTTCATCAAATGCTTAACATTTTTAAACCTTTTACTGTCTATATTTGTAATTCTACCTAACATATATTTTGGTGTTTTATTCATCTCTGCCATAGCTCTTAGAAAATCAGTCCTTGTTATTACACCAATAAGATTACCATCATCTTCCACAGGAACAAGCTTTTGCCTTTTTTCTAGTATTATATCTTCCACAACAGAAAATGGCGTATGAGGCTTTACTGTATAAAACTCTGTCTGCATTATTGAACCAACTTTTTCCCCTTTTAAACCATGTTGCATCCCTTTTAATATATCTTTTCTTGAGATCAAACCCACAGTCTTGCCATTTTTGAGAACTGGCATCGTATTAAGGTTATATTTCATAAATATTTCCATAGCTTCTTCAAACTTACTATCTGCATCAATATACTTAACAGGAGAAGTCATAAAATCCTTTGCAAATTTTATCGGTTTTATATTCTCTTTAATTAAATATTTCAGCTTCTCCAAAGATTCTTGCAAGGTCATATCCTTAATAATTGCACTAGCAGCATAAGGATGACCACCACCTTTGAAACCTTCCGCTATCTTACTCACATCAATATCTTCAACATTACTTCTACCTACAAATAAGACTCTATCTTCAATTCTAACCAACAAAATGCAAGCATCCAACCCTTCTACATCCATTAGCTTGTTAGCAAGTATTGCCACATCAGCTACATACTCATTATAGCTTGCATAAGATACGCCTATACTGTAAGAAGCAATTCTAAAAACAGTAAGATTTTGCAAGAGCTGATTTAATATTAAAATATGTGATTTACTCAAATCTCTTTGAATATATAATTGCAATGCATTTAAATCTGCCCCATTTTCTAGTAAAAAAGCACTAGCATAAAGATCTCTTGGAGTTGTATTACTATAAGAGAGAAACCCTGTATCTTCATAAATGCCTAATAAGAGTAATGTGGCAGTAACATTGTCAATTTCAAACTCATTTACCTTAATCCTCTCCGTAATGATAGTAGAAGTGGATCCAAAATTAAAAATGTATTCTTCATCAGCATTAATATCCCTTCCACTAACTGGATGATGGTCGTAAATAATAATTTTTTTTGCATTTTTTAAAAGCTTTGATGCTTCCCCTAATCTTTCTGAAATCTTACAATCAGTAATAATTAAAACCTCAATTTTTTCGTTTTCAACATCATTAAGATGTTTTAATGGTATATCGTCCAGTTTATAATCTTTTATAAACTTTCTTATAGATTCATCAAAACCACTCGTATAAACTATATAATCTGCATTGTATATTTTTAAGGCTGCATAAGCACTTGCAAATGCGTCAAAATCAGGATTTACATGTGTAACCACTAACTTCAATTCTACCTCTCAAACCTTGGATGATAACTAATAAGACTATTCCTTAATGAATCATCATCAAGCTGTGTATAAATTTCAGTTGTCAAAATAGATGAATGTCCCAACAACATCTGAATTACTCTTAAATCCGCACCATTTTTCAAAAGGTGAGTAGCAAATGTATGTCTAAAAACATGTGGTGAAACATTTTTTTTAATCCCAGCTAATTCTGCGTACTTTTTCACAATACCCCAGCAATATACCCTACTTAATTTTTTACCATATCTATTCAAAAACAGATACCCACTATCACTACCCTTTACAAAATAATTATGTCTTACTTCAAGATAATTATCAAGTAAATCTAATATTTTTTTATGAATAGGTACATATCGCTCTTTTCCACCCTTCCCTTTTACTCTAATTATCCCCCTTTTAAAATCACAATTAGTTAGCTCTATATTTACCAACTCACTAATTCTGAGGCCAGAAGTATAAAGCAATAATATCATAATATAGTCTCTAACACCAATAGGTGTATTTTTATCAATACATCTCAAAATCTTATCCACTTCTTCTTCATTTAAAAACTCTGGCAACTTAAACCATTTTTTTGGCTTATCAATAGCTAATACAGGGTTTTTATCTATCTTCTTCTCTTTAATTAGAAAATCATAATATGTAGATATACTTGACAACTTTCTTAAAATTGATTCAATAGTATACCCACATTTAACCAGATATTTAATATAATTTAAAATAGATGTATTATCATCAACCTTTAGTTTTTTTTCACCTAAATAGCTAATGTACTGCTCGACATCTCTAATATATGCATCAATAGTATTATCTGATAGTGACTCTTCTACAATTAAATAATGTTTAAAATAATTATGAACTTTCATATTTTTCTATGATATCATCAACGTTACTCATCCCTAAACGATCTGCTCCAGCATTTATAAACATAACAGCCTGCTCAAATGTTTTTATTCCACCAGATGCCTTAATCATAATTTTATCACCAAATGCATTTTTTATCAATTCTATATCTTCCAACCTTGCACCAGAAGCTCCAAAACCAGTGCTTGTTTTTACAAAATCAATACCACAGTTTATTAATAAACTTACTGCATCTAAAATTTGTCTTTTATTTAAATAACATGCCTCGATTATTACTTTAATAGTTTTATTTTTTGTAAACTTTCTAATTTTTGTTAACTCTTCTTCAACATATTTATAGTCTTTTTCTAAAAATTTTGACACATTCATAACTATATCATATTCATCTATACAAAAATTTTTTATATAGGCAATTTCTTTTATTTTATAATCAGTATTATTATAACCAAATGGAAAACCTATAACAGTAACTATTTTTGATTGTATTTTTTCTATTTCTTTATAATTTTCAATTATTTTTTCCATAGGTAAACATAATCCATAGAAACCATACCTTTTACATAAATTAATATATTTATGAACAATACTAGTTATAATATCCGCTTTTAAATATGTAATATCGATTTTTTCTATTACTTCCTTAACTTTATTATTAATATTCATAATAATGAATTCCTCCTCATAAATAATTTATTTTTACTATTTACAATCTTTTTATGTTGATTTATAGTTTACTCAGTTTTTAAATAAATGCAATATAGTTTAATGGAGGTAGAAATGGGTAAGAAACCAAAAATAACAAAAGAAGAAGCATTAGAATATCATGCAGGTGCCAGACCTGGTAAAATTGAAGTAGTTCCCACCAAACCATGCTTTACACAAAGGGATTTATCTTTAGCGTACACTCCAGGCGTAGCAATACCTTGTGAAGAGATCGAAAAGAATCCTGATCTTGCTTTTGAATACACTGCCAAAGGTAATTTGGTTGCAGTAGTTTCAAATGGTACTGCTGTATTAGGGCTTGGAAATATTGGTGCATTAGCAGGCAAACCTGTAATGGAAGGTAAAGGTGTTCTATTTAAACGATTTGCTGATGTTGATGTTTTTGATATTGAAGTTAATTCGCAAAATCCAGATGATGTTATTAAAGTATGCGAGCTTTTAGAACCTACTTTTGGTGGGATTAATTTAGAAGATATAAAAGCACCTGATTGTTTTTACATAGAAGAAGAATTAAAAAAGAGACTGTCTATCCCTGTTTTTCATGACGATCAGCACGGAACCGCAATTATTGCAGCTGCTGCTCTACTAAATGCTCTCGAACTTGTTAATAAAAAAATTGAAGAAATAAAGATAATCATAAATGGAGCTGGTGCTGCAGGGATTGCAATTGGAAAATTATTAATTTCTTTGGGTGCAAAAAAAGAAAATATTATTATGTGTGATACCAAAGGGGTAATCTATAAAGGTAGAAAAGAAGGGATGAATAAATATAAAGAAGAGTTTGCTATTGAAACCGATAAACGAACTTTAGAAGAGGCAATGGATGGTGCTGATGTATTTATGGGGCTATCTGTTAAAGGTGCTGTAACTAAAAAGATGGTAAAATTGATGAACAGAAATCCTATAATTATGGCTATGGCAAACCCTGATCCAGAAATTACACCAGAGGAAGTAGCAGAAGTAAGAGGTGATGCAATAATGGCAACTGGTAGGTCAGACTATCCTAACCAGGTAAACAATGTTTTAGGTTTCCCTTTTATTTTCAGAGGTGCTCTTGATGTAAGGGCAAAAGAGATCAACGAAGAGATGAAAATCGCAGCAGTAAAAGCTCTGGCAGCATTAGCAAAAGAAGATGTACCAGAAAATGTTTGTAAAGCTTATGGAGAAGAAAGGATTGAGTTTGGTAAGGATTATATAATACCGAAACCTTTTGACCCAAGAGTCCTTACATGGGTAGCACCTGCTGTTGCAAAAGCAGCTATGGACACAGGGGTTGCGAGAAAACCAATTACAGATTTTGAAAAATATAAAGATTATTTAGAGTCAAGATTATCCTTTGCTAAGGAATTTACCAGAGAAATTATTCATATTGCAAAACAAACACCTAAACGAATTGTATTACCTGAAGGCGATTTTGAAAAGGTTCTTAGAGCAGCTCAAAAGATTGTTGAAGAAGGGTTTGGAACACCTATTTTACTTGGAAATAAAGAAAATATCTTGGAACTTTCTAGTAAATACAACATAAACCTTTCTGGCTGTGAGATAATCGAACCAGCAAAATCTGATAAACTTGAAGAGTATGCAAATCAATTATTCCAGATGAGGCAAAGAAAAGGTATGACATTAATAGAGGCAAAAAGAAGACTTTCAAAAGTTTATAACTACTATGGAGCTATGATGGTATTAAACGGCGAAGCTGATTGTATGCTCACTGGCTACTCAAGAAGTTATGGTGATTCCATAAGACCGATATTAGAAACAATGAGTTTACAAAAAGGTTATACAGTTCCATCAGGTTCATACTTTATGGTTTTTAAAAACAGATTGGTCTTATGTGCTGATACTACTGTAAATATTGATCCAGATGCTGAACAGTTAGCTCAAATTGCCATTCAATCAGCTGAAACTGCAGAAAAATTTGGTATTGAGCCTAAAATAGCAATGCTTAGCTTTTCAAACTTTGGTAGTGTGAGAATTCCAAGAACAATTAAAGTAGCAGAAGCAATGAAAATTGTAAAAGAAAGATATCCTAATTTAACAATTGATGGTGATATGCAAGCTGACACAGCAACATATCCACCAATAGCTGAAGAAGCATTCCCTTTCTCTGAAATTAAAGGGGATGCAAACATTTTAATCTTCCCTAACTTAGAAGCAGGTAATATCGCCTACAAACTTCTTTATAGATTGGGTAACGGGATAGCGATTGGACCAATCCTTCAAGGATTTTGCAAATCTGTGCATGTATTACAAAGAGGTAGTGAAGTAAATGAGATAGTAAACATGGCTGCGATTGCTGTTGTTGATGCAGAATGGAAGCAAAAAAACGAAGAAAAAATTTGTCTTTAAAATACAAAAAAAATTACAGGCCTGACGGGTATTACCGTCAGGTTTTTTTAAAAATTACTTGAATTTATATTCATTCTAAATTATAACCCTCAAAAAAGTTTGAGGGTAAATAGTGAAAAAAAAGATTGTTATTATCGGGGCTGGTTTTGCTGGGTTAAATGCTGCAAAAACCCTTTCTAAAAACAAAGAAATAGAAATTGTTATTATTGATAGAAAAAATCATCACCTATTTCAACCTTTACTATATCAAGTAGCAACTGCAGGGCTAAACGAAGCTGATATTGCCTATCCCATCAGGAGTATTTTTAGTAGGAAAAAAAATATTACTGTTTTAAAAGATGTGGTAGTAGATTTTGACCTTGAAAATAGACATGTAATAACCAAATCAGATAAAATTAAGTATGACTACCTAATAATTGCAGCTGGTGCAGAAGAAAATTATTTTGGAAATACACAATGGAAGAACTATGCCCCAACAATAAAAACGCTAAAAGATGCTCAAATCTTAAGAAACAAAATACTTAATGCCTTTGAAATGGCTGAAAAAGCAAAATCTGAAAACGAAAAAAAGAAATTTCTTACTTTTATAATTATAGGTGGTGGCCCAACTGGTGTCGAATTGGCTGGAGCAATCGGCGAAATGACAAGAATCACTCTGGCCAAAGACTTTAGAAATATTGACCCAAGGCTTTCAAGAATCATTTTAATTGAAGCAGGTAAAAGGATATTACCATCTTTTGATGAAAAGCTAAGTACCAAAGCAACAAGAGATTTAGAATCACTTGGTGTTCAGGTATGGACAAATAGTTTAGTTACAGAAATAAATGAAAAGGGAGTAAACATAGGTAATGAGTTTATTGAAGCTGCTACAGTCATTTGGGCAGCAGGTATAAAAGCTAATAAATTATCTCAAAAAATTCCTGGAGAAAAAGATAAATCAGGTAGAATTAAAGTCAACGCAGATTTAAGCTTACCAAACTATCCTGAAATTTTTATCTGCGGAGATATTACAAATTTTGAGCAAAATGGCACACCTCTACCTGGAATTGCTCCCGTCGCTATGCAACAAGGAAAACATGCAGCTAAGCAAATTCTGAATGATTTAAAAAACAAAAAAAGGGAACCCTTTAAATATTTTGATAAAGGGCAGCTTGCAACAATTGGTAAAAGTAAAGCAATAGCTGAAATAAAAAATATTAAATTATCTGGCTTTATTGCATGGTTTACATGGATTTTTGTTCATATTTTATATCTAACAGGTTTTAAAAATAGACTTTTCGTAATGCTACAATGGGGTTGGTCATACTTTACATTTAAAAAAGGAGCAAGATTGATTATCGATAACGAAAATTGATGAATTAATTCTCTTCCCCTCTTTTTCTATAACTTACCACTAAAGGGACACCCTTAAAACCGAAGTTTTCTCGAATTTGGTTTACAATAAATCTTTTATAAGAAAAATGAACAGCCTCTGGATAATTTACAAAAATTACAAAATGTGGTGGTTTTATATCCACTTGCGTCATATAATAAAATTTCACCCTTCTATTTCTTACCACCGGTGGCTGATGTAAATACTGTACCTCTTCTAAAAGTTTGTTAAGTTTTGATGTTTGAATACGCTTAGTGTACTCCTTATAAAGCTCATTCACAGCATCAAAAATTTTAAAAATATTTTTCCCTGTTAATGCTGAGACAAAAACTACTGGTGGATTATTTAAAAATTTAAACTTCTCGTTTATATCACTTTTAAATTTATTCCCAATCTTTTCATCCTTTTTTACAGCATCCCACTTATTGACAGCAATTATTACTGGTCTTCCAGCTTCATAAGCATCAGCTATTATCTTTACATCTTTTTCAGTCACACCTTCTGTAGCATCTATAACACCTACAGCGATGTCTGCCCTTTGGATAGAATCATAACTCCTATAATAACCATATTTTTCAATCCTATCTTTAAACATAACAGACTTTTTTCTTATCCCAGCAGTATCTATTAATACATATTGCTGTGAATTAAAGTTAAAAAATACATCTACACTATCTCTTGTTGTTCCAGGAATTGGCGTTACAATTAGTCTTTCATCTCCAAGCCAACTGTTTATTAAACTTGATTTACCAACATTTGGTCTGCCAACAACAACAATTTTAACACTTTCACCATAGTCTAAATCAACATCATCTTTCTCATGGTAATTTTCTAATATTTTATCTAAAATCATATCTATATTTCTACCATGAGTAGCACTAATCGGGATAATTTCATCTACACCCAGTTGATAAAAATCAGCAATAAAAGCTTCTAATTTATCATTATCAACTTTGTTAACTGCTACTATAAAATTTTTCCCTTTTTCTCTCAAAATGTTACAAACTATCTCATCAAGAGGGTGCACCCCCTCTTTTGCATCCACGAGCAAAATAAAGAAATCGGCCTCTTCTAGTGAAGCATAAAACTGCTTTATCATCTCTTTTTTCAAAAGTTCTTCTCTCAAATCGTAACCGCATGTATCAATAACTTTAAACTTTTTGCCTTCCCATTCTACTATATGCTCAATTCTATCCCTTGTAACACCAGGGATATCGTCCACAATAGCTATTCTTTTACCAGCAAATCTATTAAAAAGCGTGGACTTTCCTACATTAGGCCTTCCAATAATTCCAACAGTAAACATCTATTCTCCCATTAAATTTAAAACTTGATTAATTCTCTTTATAACCTCTTCTTTACCAAGGTTTACAACCAATTTATCTAACTCTGGCCCCTTAGTAGTTCCAGAAACACCTACTCTTATAGCCATAAACAATTTTTTCCCTTTAACTTTTACTTCCTTTTGAACTTCTTTTATAGCTATTTTATAATTATCCTCATTTAATTCATCTATATTTTCAACAAAATTTTTAAAAGACACTAACACAGATTTTGTTGTATCATATCCTAAAATTTCCTTAGCTGAATCATCAAAATCTGTATTCATACAGAAGTATACTTTCAAATAATCTGACACTTCTGATAAAACTTCTAAATTATCTCTTATAGATTCCACCATCTTTACTAATTTTTCAAAATTCTCTTGAATATAATCATTACTAACTAAACCAGAATTAATTAAATATGGGATACATAATTTGGTAAGCTCAACCAAATCTTTATTTCTTATATAAATTCCATTCATCCACTTCAATTTTTCAAAATCAAATACTGCAGCACTTTTTGAAACTCTATCTAGTGTAAAACTCTTAATTAGCTCTTCCTTCGACAAAATTTCTTTCTCCTCAGGATGAGACCAAGAAAGCAATGCCAAATAATTAAAAAGAGCTTCGGGTAAATAACCCTTTTCACGAAATTGATTGACACTTGTATCCCCATGCCTTTTACTCAATTTTGAATGGTCAGGGCCCAAAATCATTGGTATATGTGCAAAATTTGGTATTTCAAAACCTAACGCATTATATATTAAAACTTGTTTAGGCGTATTGCTTAGATGATCATCCCCTCTAATTACATGAGAAATCTTCATCAAAGCATCATCTATAACAACAACAAAATTATATACAGGTGTTCCATCCGGTCTTACTATTATAAAATCTCCAAAAGCATCAGTTTTAAAAGTAATATTTCCCCTTATAATATCATTCACTTCAACTTCTTCTTGTTCAACCTTAAATCTAATAGATGGTTTTAACCCTTTATTTTCTAACTGTTGAATCTGCTCCTCTGTTAAATTCCTACATTTACCGTTATATCTTGGGGGTTTCCCTTCTTTTAATGCTTTTTCTTTCATCACTTCAAGCTCTTCTTTACTGCAGAAACACTTATACGCTTTTCCTTCTTCTAAAAGTTTATCAACATATTTTTTGTAAATATCAAATCGTTCTGTCTGTCGATATGGGCCAAACTCCCCACCTTTAATTGGACCTTCGTCCCAGTCTAAACCTAACCATTTTAAATCCTCATAAATTAAATTTTCACTTTCTACAGTAGATCTCTCCAAATCGGTATCTTCTATCCTTAATATAAACTTTCCTCCCATGTTTTTAGCAAATAAATAATTAAATAAAGCTGTCCTTGCATTACCTACATGAATATGACCAGTTGGACTTGGTGCAAATCTTACCCTTATACTCATTTAATCCTCCAAAAATATTGATTATTTATCATAAATATACTAATATGTTTGTAAAAATTATATTTTTATTATGATGAAAAAGATACTTATAGCAGACGCTTCTAAAGTGTCAAGAATTCTTTTAGAAAAAATACTTGCTGATACATTTGATATAATATCTTTCTCTTCAATAGCTGAAACTATAGATTATTTAAAAAAGAATTCAGCTGATATTCTAATTTCTGGTTTCGAATTATCCGATGGCAATGCTTTCAAATTAGCAGAATTAATCAAAATCAATGATATATTAATACCAATTTTACTTATAACTTCAGATCCCAAAACAATATCCAAATATGATGTTTACTCTTATGGAATTTTAGACATTTTAACAAGGGATCATATAGATGAAAATATAATAGATGAGATCAATCATATTATTGAATTATATTCAAACATTGATTTATCCAACTCTTTTATAGCTGCTATCGATGATAGCAAAACACAACTCTACTTTATAGAAAATGTATTAAAACAGACCAAATCCAAATATTTTTTATTTGAAAATCCAAGAGAGTTTATACAAACCTTACCCCATAACAAACCAGATATTTGTATTTTAGATGTCTATATGGATGAGATGGACGGTATCGAAGTTACAAAGGCAATTAGAAAATTTCCTGAGTTAAAAAATACGAGAATCCTTATCCAAACATCAGCAAGAGAAAATTCACTTTTGAGAACACTAATGATAATAGGAGCTGACGATTATATTATTAAACCTTATTCAACAGAAGAATTACTTTTAAAAATTATAAATAATTACAAAGTAAAAAAATTAAATGATGAATTAGACCAAATTAATAAAGAGCTCTTTGAAAAAGCTACTACTGATCCCCTAACAGGTCTTTACAACAGGAGATTTATTATTCAACAGCTCAATATCTTGATAGAAAATTATAAAAGATATCTCACCCCTTTCTCAGTTATAATTTTAGATATAGACCACTTTAAAAAGATAAATGATACTTATGGCCATGACATAGGAGATAATATATTAATAAGTTTAGCAAAAATATTAAAGGATACTTTAAGAAAAACAGATATTATAGGAAGATTTGGCGGAGAAGAATTCCTATGTCTTATACCAAACACACCAGCAGAAAATCTTTCATTAATAATTTCAAAACTTTTGAATAATGTTAGAAATTTTGAATATAAACACAATGATACTGTTATCAAATTTACAATAAGTATAGGCTGTTGTCTGTTTACTAAAAAATATAAAAGTGACAATGAAATCATTAAATGTGCTGATGATATGTTATACAAAGCCAAAAATAGTGGTAGAGATCAAGCTTTTTTACATATTGAAGGCACAGAACTAAATATAGTATGAGTACAAAGCTTGCATTTTTATTTGCTTTTTCTTATGTAATATTTTTTTGCTTAATAAATATTTACAATAAAAATAAAATAAGTATTAAAATAATAAAATATGCCAAAATTGTGTATCTTGGTTATAACGACAAAACAATTTCAGGTATAATATTTGGCTTAATTTGGGCTTTCTTTGATGGTTTTATCACAGGTCTAGTATTAAATTTTATCCTAACTATTTTTAGATAAAAGAGATGCTTAATAGCATCTCTTTATATTTTGTTGCCATGAAGACCAAAAAGTTGTCTTAAAGCATGTCTACCAATATTTGGGTTTTCCTTTAATCTCCTTCTTGAATAAGGCAACCAATCTTTTCCAAAAGGAACATATACTCTCAATCTGTGCCCAGCAGAAACAATAATTTCCCTTAATTCCTCATCAACACCTAAAAGCATTTGAAATTCATACTGATTTTTATCATATCCATACTTTTCTATCAATCTAAGAGCCTCAAATACAAGCTTTTCATCATGGGTAGCTATACCTACATATGCCTTATTTTTCAACAAAAGCTCAAGCGAATAAGTAAAGTTTCTATTTATAATATATGGATCTTTGTAAGCTAATTTTCTTGGTTCATTGTATATACCTTTACACAATCTAAAATTCATTGGGCCATCAGATAGTTTTATAATATCATCTGGAGTTCTTCTTAAATATGACTGTAATACTGTACCAACATGCCCTGGGAACTCTTCTCTCAATCTTCTGTAGAATTCTAGTGTATCATCTGTACATTTGGTATCTTCCATATCTATTCTAACAAAATTATTTAATGATTTTGCATGAGCCACTATTTCTCTAATATTTTCAAAAGCAAACTCTTTATCCAAAAGTAGTCCCATTTGAGTAGGCTTTAAGGATAAATTAGCATCAAGCCCTTCCTTATCAATAGTATCCAAAATTTCTATACACCTTTCTTTATAATACTTAGCCTCATCTTTAGTGCTTATAAACTCACCTAATATGTCAATGGTTGCCATCATATTTTTATTATTTAGTTCGTGAGTAACTCTAACAGCATCGTATAATTCTGGACCTGCAATATAGCTTTTAGCAAACAGGCCCACAATTGGGCCTGGTATATACATAATCGATTTAGATATTAAAAAATTCAAAAGTCCCATTTTTTACTCCTCAGCCATAAATGGGTATCTATAATTCTCAGGAGCATCAAAATTCTCTTTTACTGTTCTTGGTGTTACCCATCTTATCAAATTCAAATAACTACCTGCTTTATCGTTTGTACCAGAAGCTCTACTACCACCAAAAGGCTGTTGACCAACTACAGCACCAGTAGGTTTATCATTTACATAAAAATTACCAGCAGCATATTCCAATTTTTCCAATGCAATACTTATAGCTTTTCTATCTTCACCAAAAATAGCACCAGTTAATCCATAAGGTGATGTATTATTACATAACTCCAAAGTCTCTTCATACTTATCATCGTCATATACATAAACTGTCAACACAGGGCCAAAAATCTCTTCTTCCATAAGTTTAAATTTTGGATTGGTTGTTTCAACCAAAGTTGGCTCAATGAAATATCCGACAGATTTATCACAGCCACCACCAACAAGGATTTCAGCTTCATTAGAATTTTTAGCATAATCGATATAAGATTTTATACTTTCAAAAGCACTTTCATCTATCACTGCATTGAAAAAGTTAGAAAAATCTTCTGGACCACCAATCTTAATAGACTTGATTTCTTCAATCATCATTTCTTTAACATCTTTCCATATAGATTTAGGAATGTATGCCCTTGAAGCGGCAGAACATTTTTGACCTTGATATTCATAAGCTCCCCTTACAAGAGCTGTAACTAACTTTTTAATATTTGCACTATTATGGGCAAATACAAAGTCTTTACCACCAGTCTCACCAACAATTCTTGGATAATATTTATAATTTTTTATATTTTCACCCACAATCTTCCACATATTTTGAAAAACTTCTGTACTCCCTGTAAAATGAATACCAGCTAAATTAGGATCTCTTAAAACAACATTACCTACAGTGGAACCTGAACCAGGAATAAAGTTTATAACACCATCAGGTAAACCAGCTTCTTTCAATAATTTCATAATAAAATATGGGGCATAAACAGCAGTAGATGCTGGCTTCCACACAACAACATTACCCATAATAGCAGGTGCTGTTGGTAAGTTACCTCCAATTGAAGTAAAATTAAATGGCGTTACAGCAAAAATAAAACCTTCTAATGGTCTATGCTGTACATAATTCCAAGTTGGTTTTGGTGAATATGGAGGTTGATCAGTGTAAATTTGTTGCATGAAGTAAGTGTTGAATCTCCAGAAATCGATTAATTCACAAGCAGAATCTATTTCAGCTTGAAAAACATTTTTACTAACAGAAAGCATAGTAGCTGCATTTAGTATATATCTATACTTACCAGCAAGTAATTCAGCTGCTTTTAAAAATATAGCTGCACGCTCTT
Source organism: Deferribacter thermophilus (assembly GCF_049472675.1). Classification (NCBI taxonomy): domain Bacteria; kingdom Pseudomonadati; phylum Deferribacterota; class Deferribacteres; order Deferribacterales; family Deferribacteraceae; genus Deferribacter; species Deferribacter thermophilus. Next base: position 344,134 of record NZ_JAPNXM010000001.1, on the reverse strand, counting down.
CCCATCTATATTTTTGCCATTCTTTCCAAGCTTCAAGAGCAGCTTCAATAGCCATTTTGACCTCATTTTCGCCTGCCATATGATATTCTGCTAATACATGATTATGATCATGAGGACATACAACTTTTCCAAGCTTTCCAGTTCTGACCTCTTTACCACCAATTATAAGAGGGATTTCAATTTTTTGATTTCTAAGCTCATTAATTGCATTCTTTAATAATTCACGCTCTTTTGTGCCTGGAGCATAACTATAAACTGGTTCATTTTCTGGGTATGGAATTTTTACGATACTATTATTAAACAGAAACATATTTCACCTCTCTAAAAGTTTTAGTTCATTATATCAAAATAAAAAATAAATTTCAATATTTTGAACATTAAAAAATAAAAAAAATAAGCCTGTCAAAAACAGGCTTTACATACCAAGATAAGCTTTTTTTACTTCTTCATTATTCAATAATGCCTTAGCATCATCTTCCATAATAATATTACCGGTTTCCATCACATATCCTCTGTCAGCAATAGACAATGCCAAATGAGCATTCTGCTCTACGAGCAAAATAGTAGTACCCTGAGAATTTATCTCTTTAATAATTTCAAAAATATTTTCCACAATTATTGGCGCTAAACCAAGACTTGGCTCATCTAATAATAATAACACTGGTTTGCTCATTAAAGCTCTTCCAATAGCAAGCATCTGCTGTTCACCACCTGAGAGGGTCCCACCAAGCTGATTTCTTCTTTCTTTAAGCCTTGGAAATAGCTCATATACTCTTTCTAAATCATTTTCTATTTCAACTTTATCTTTTCTTAAATAAGCGCCCATAAGCAAATTTTCATAAACTGTTAAGTTAGAAAAAATCTGCCTACCTTCAGGAACCTGAACAATACCCTTAGCAACAATCTTATCAGCAGTAAGATTTGTAATATCTTCATTTAAAAATTTTATTTTTCCTGCAGCAGGTTTTAAAATACCAGAAATTGTGTTTAATGTAGTAGTCTTTCCTGCTCCATTAGCACCAATTATTGTGACAATTTCACCCTCTTTTATATGTAAACTTATCCCTTTTAATGCTTCAATATGACCATATTTTGTATGTACTTTATCAAGTTGTAGCATTAGCCACCTCTTTTCCTAAATAAGCTTCAATAACCTTTTTATTATTTCTTATCTCATGAGGAAGCCCTTCTGCAATTTTCTTCCCATAGTCTAAAACAACTATCCTATCAGATATACCCATAACTAATTTCATATCATGCTCTATTAAAAATATGGTTTTATCTAGTTCATTTCTTATTTTTTCAATTAATTCCATTAAGTTAGCTGTTTCTTGAGGGTTCATACCAGCAGCTGGCTCATCCAAAAGTAGTAGTTCAGCACCAGTTGCAAGAGCTCTTGTTATTTCTAACTTTCTCTGCTCACCATAAGGGAGGTTTTCTGCTTTCTCATCTTTTTTACCTAATAAACCCATATAATCTAAATATTCCTCAGCTTTTTTAATAGTTTTTTTCAGTTCACTATGATAACTAGGAAGCCTCAATACGGATTGAATGACACCAATTTTTCTCCTACAATGCATTGCAAGTATAATATTTTCTAATACGGTTAATTGTTTAAAAAGTCTGATATTTTGAAATGTTCTAGCAATCCCCATTTTAGTTATCTGATGCGGCTTATACTTGTTCAAAAGTGTATTCTTAAACCATATTTCACCGCTTGTAGGTACATAAACCCCTGTAATTACATTAAAGATAGTGGTCTTACCAGCCCCATTAGGGCCAATAAGGCTCATTATCTCACCCTTTTTAACATCAAAACTGACATCATCTACTGCTTTTAACCCTCCAAAATACATACAAACATTTTTTAGTTCTAAAATTACTTCACTCATAATCACACCTACACGTTGACTCTTATTTTTCCAAATAAACCTTGAGGTCTAAATATCATCATAACTATTAATACAATTCCGTATGTGACCATTCTATACTCAGATGCAAACCTCAACAATTCTGGGACAGTACTAAGAACAACTGCTCCTGCTGCAGCACCAGTTATACTACCCATACCACCTAAAACAATCATACAAAGCTGCTCTATCGACTTCATAAAACCAAAATCGTTTGGATTTATGTATGTTAAGAAATGAGCATAAAGAGAACCACCAAGACCAGCAAAAGCAGATCCAACTGCAAAGGCTAAAATCTTATACTTAGCAATATCTACACCCATCATTTCAGCAGCTATTTCATCCTCTCTTATACTTCTTAAAGCAAGGCCGTGTCTTGAATTTTCAAACCGATACATAAATATTATTCCTAAAATTACGGCAAGTAATGCAACAAAAAATGTTGTATATTGTGGAATAGCATACAAACCTAACGCTTTACCAGCAAAGGGCGTATTTAAAATCACCACTCTAACTATCTCACCAAAACCTAATGTAGCTATTGCCAAATAATCTCCTCTTAGCCTTAAAATAGGTATCCCAAGCAAAGCACCCATTATACCTGCAAAAGCTGTTCCAGCTGATAAACAAACCCAAAATGGCATATTTAATTTTAAAGCTAACAATGCTGAACAGTATGCACCCAAACTCATAAATGCTGCATGCCCTAACGAAAGCTGTCCAGTAACACCTGTAATTAAATTTAATCCTAAAACAATTACAATATTTATACAGGTCATTGTAGCAATTTGTAAGAAATAATCATTTTCTAAAAAGCTTAAAAAATCCATCATATCCCCTCTTATACCTTCTCTTTAGCTGTTGAACCAAACAGACCAGTTGGTTTAACAATTAATATGAATATTAAAATTCCAAATGCTATTGCATCTCTAAATGATGGTGAAATAAATGCAACCCCAAGCACCTCTGCTAACCCTAACACAATTCCTCCAAACATTGCACCAGGGATACTACCAATTCCACCCAACACTGCAGCTACAAATGCTTTAAGACCAAAAAGTAAACCCATCATGGGGTCAATTGCAGTGTAATATGTCCCAACAAGGACACCAGCAGCTGCTGCTAAAGAAGAACCTAAAGCAAAAGTAAAACTAATTATCTTATCTGGATTTATCCCCATTAATCTAGCTGCATTTAAATTTTGGGACACAGCCCTCATGGCTATACCCATTTTAGTATTATGAACTATATAGTAAAGCCCATACATAAGAGCAATTGAAATCACTATTATAAATACCTGTAAAAGAGAAATTGATATACCACCAATCATAAAGCTAATATTAGGGAAAAGTTTTGGATATGCTTCACGCTGAGGTCCATTTATCAATACAACTGTATTAGAAATTATTATGGATGCACCAATAGCGCTAATTAATGCTGATATCCTTGAGGAGTTTCTCAAAGGTTTATAAGCTACTTTCTCTACTAAAACTCCAAGAATAGCACAACCCATCATCGCAAATACTAAAACTACCACAAAGTTCTTAACTAATAAAGTCGCTGCGATTAGACCCAAAAATGCTCCAACCATATAAATATCGCCATGAGCAAAATTAATCAGTTTTATTATTCCATAAACCATTGTGTATCCTAAAGCAATGAGAGCATAAACACTCCCAACAGTCAAACCATTTAACAATTGTTTAATAATTATCTCTAACAATGAAAACCTCCTAACAAAGAAATAGCCGCCATTGGCGGCTATTTTTGTTTATTATAGGATTTTTACTCGTTGAGTAATTTAAAGTAATACTTTCCGTCTTTCTTATCAACCATTTGTATAAAAGGAACCTTTTTAGCGTTACCTTCTTCATCAAAACTCATCTTACCACTTACACCCATAAAGTCTTTAGTAGCTGCAAGAGCATCTCTCATAGCAATTCTCTGTTTAACATTTGTACAATCTGTAACACCAGCTTTTTTCATAGCGTTTACAAGAAGATAAACTGCATCATAACCTTGAGCTGAGAACATGTCAGCTTCTTTTCCTCTTTCAGCCATTTTCCTTACAAAATTTTGAACATTTTCAGCTTTAGCTTGTGGAGAAAAACCAGCATAAACAATAGAACCTAAAACAGCATCGCCACCAACTTTCCATAAATCAGGTGCAAGTAAACCATCACCACCAACCATAGGTGCTTTAAGCCCTTGTTTTCTAGCTTCTAACATAATCAATGAACCCTCTGGATAATAACCAGTAAATATAATTGCATCAGGATTATGAGGCTTTATAGCAGTAATCTGAGCAGAAAAATCTGTATCTCCATCTGATATAGTCTGTTCAACAACTATATTTGCTCCATATTTCTTAGCTGCATCTTTAAAAATAGCTGATAAACCTACACTGTAATCATTGTTCACAGAAGTTATTAAAGCAAAATTTTTCCAACCAAATTTATCCATAATAAACTTTAATGTTGCAGGAGCACCATCTGAATCTAACAAAGTATCCCTGAAAACAAATGGTTTACCATCTGTTACACCTTTAGCTGTTGCACCAGCAGAAATTAATACAACTTTAGCTCTGTTAGCTATAGGTCCTATAACAAATGTAGCTCCAGAAGTTGGCTCTCCAATAATAGCACAAACTTTATCTCTATTAATGAGCCTTTGAGTAGCTGCTGCTGCCTCAGCCTTATCTCCCCTATCATCATAGTGAACAACTTTAATCCTCTTACCATTAACACCACCTACAGCATTAATTTCATCAACAGCCAACATAACACCATCAAGTGTCTTAACACCATAGACAGCCAAATTACCTGTCTCAGGTCCTACAACTCCAATTACTAACTCATGATGCTTTGCAAAAACACCAAAAGATAACAATACAACAAAGCTTAATACTAACAGTAATAACTTCTTCATACATCCTCCTTCTTGTTTTTATCAGTTTAAAATTGTGAACCGTAATTTATTTTATATTTAACAAATTGTCAATTAATTTTTAAACTATTGTTTAATCATGCTTAACTCAAATCCTACTTTTATTTAATTTAAAGCAAATTTGATTTAATTACATACTAATATTATAATTTAACTAAACACACATCTTTTAGCATATTTAAACTAATTTTAGTTTACTTTAATATCGCTTGACATTTATTCTTTTTGTTTTATATATTGAACTTATGACAATAGGTAAGAAGATTCAGGAACTAAGACAAAGGAAAAAACTAACATTAAGACAACTTAGTAAATTATCTGGTTGTTCACTAGGATTTTTATCACAAGTAGAAAGAGATTTAGTCTCTCCAACCGTATCTTCTTTAAAAAAGATAGCTGATGCTTTAGAAATAAGTATAATGCACTTTTTTGATCACCCTTCTCGCTATCAAAGAGTAGTAGTTAAAAAAGAGGAACGAAATAAATTAGTAAATCCAAAATCAAAAGTTACTTACGAATTATTACGCCCCCAATTTTCAGATACTGACTTAGAAGCTTTATATATGTACCTTGAGCCAAATGCATATAGTGGAAAAGAGTTACATTCTCATAATGGCGAAGAGTTTGTAATTGTTCTAAAAGGTGAACTGGAGATTACAGTAGGCGAAGAGATTTTCCATCTAAAAGAAGGTGATTCGGCTATTTATAAATCGAATATTCCTCATGGGTGGCGAAATCCTGGTGATACAGTTACAGAAGTAATTTGGGTTAATCATCCACCAACATTCTAATTTTTTAATTTTTTTGTAAATAAAAAAAGCAGGGTTAACCCCTGCTTTATATTTAATTAAAATTTATCATCAAATTATTCATCTTTGTTAAATGCGATAAATTTGCTCCCCATTCTAGTTATTACTTTTAAAGCAACAATTTCATCTTTCTTTATTTTATCATAGTATTTATAAAACTCTTCACTATCTTTAATTTTGTGTCTATTTATCCATACAATAATATCACCTTTTCTAAGACCAGCCTCATAAGCATTTGAGCTTGGATCAACATCCACAACTTTTACTCCACCATTGATCCCATAATCTTTCAATTCATTTTCATTCAAATCATTGACGACAATTTTACCTTCTCTTAAACCACCACCTTCAGCTACTTGTCCATCTTTCCTTTCACCTAACACAACAGATTTTTTCAAAATTTTACCATCACGAATTATAGTTAATACAACCTTATCCCCAGGATTATGTTTACCTATAATCATAACTAAGTCTCTACTATCTTTAACAGGCTCATCATCGACAGCAATTACAATATCTCCTGCCTTAATTCCTGCTCTATCAGCTGGATCACCTTTGATAACATCAGCAATTAATGCACCTTCATTTTTATCAAGACCAAATGATTTAGCCAACTTTTCATCTAAAGGTTGTACTGTTACACCAAGCCACCCTCTTTTAACTTCCCCCTGCTTAAGCTTTGGTAAAAGCTCTTTTAACATATTTACAGGTATTGCAAATCCAAGACCCTGTCCAGAAGGTATTATTGCTGTATTTATACCAACTACCTCACCTTTCATATTCACTAATGGCCCACCACTGTTTCCAGGATTAATTGAAGCATCCGTTTGCATAAAATTATCGTAAGGACCTTCACCTAATACCCTACCTTTTGCACTGATTATCCCAGCTGTCACTGTCCACTCCAAACCAAATGGGTTACCTATTGCAACAACCCATTCCCCTACTTCTGTCTTATTTGAATCTCCAAGAGGCAATGGTTTAAGATCCTCATCTTTTGGATCAATCTTTAACAAAGCCAGATCGGTTAGAGGATCTTTCCCAACAACTTTAGCCTTAAACTCTTTCTTATCAGCCAATTTGACAACAATTTCATCTGCACCATCAATAACATGATTATTAGTAACAATATAACCCTCTTTATCAATCACAAATCCAGAACCCAATGATTTAGATTTATATTCTCTAGGTTCTTCTTGAAAACGCTTAAAATCATCTCCAAAAAACCTCCTAAAAAAATCATCATTAAAAAAATATGGGAAACCTTTTCTTTTTACTATTTTTGTTGTACTAATATTAACTACTCCATCCCTTGTTTTCTTTACTACATCCACAAACGAATCTGGAGCGCCAAAATAAGCAAAAAGGTTTGCCGCATAAAGAACAATTACCATAGAAATCATAAATAACCGTTTCATTTAATAACCTCCTTTTTTATTAAATATTTAACAACTTTTTCCATCTCAAAATATGGGATAGTCCCAACAACTGTAACCAAAAAATCATCAATACATTTTCTTAACATATAATTACCAAAAATAATCCTCCTTAAAGGGGTAAAATCACAAAGATGCTTTTTCCAAAACACCGAAAAATTATTTAGCCCATCACTAAAAAGGAGTTGATTTTCATCCTCATTATTTTTCCCCGAATAAACCAACTTAAACCCTTTATAAAAATAAAAACCACCATTTATTTCACTTTTTGGTGGAATCTTTTTAACATTATTTGTTTTAAACTCATAGGAATAAAGTAGCTTATCGCTTAAATCATAAACTTCTTGTTTGTATAATCTACCATCCTCATAAATCCATAAAATATGTTTAAACCTGTCATTAAAAATTGGATCAAAATGATAAATTTTTATTTCAATATGATTATTTTTAACGGTCGAAACCTTTTCAGAATAATATTCAGTAGATATTGATTTAATAGAAAAGGTAGATTTTATCAAGCTTGATACAGTATGTGATAAATATCTATTATGGGGGTTTTTCTTCTCAAGATCCAATTGTAAATATCTATTTTCATCTAAAGCAATTTTTATATAAACCCCTTCGATTTCTTCAAATGAAAATGAATAAGAATAAGAGAGTAATAAGAACAAAAAAACTATATATAAAATTTTAGACTTATTTATCATAATTAACATTAGTAATTCTATTTAAATCAACTGGCCTATATTTCTCTAAATGTTCAGCAACATATTTTTCAAGTTTATAATCGGAAGCCATTTCATTAGAATTTTGTGATTTATTAAATAGCAGTAAAGATATTGCAATGAGAAAAATTGCAGCTACTGCAATAAATATTTTACCAACCTTTTTATTTTTATAATGTACTACATTACGATTTAGTTTAGTCATAACATCATTCAAACAATCGTAATCGTAATTATTCTCCATATATGAATTTTTTACTTCATCTTTTAATATTAAAAGATTTTCATAAAAAACTTTGCAACTACTACATTCTTTTAAATGTACTAAAACATTATCAACTTCAAATTCATCAAGTTCATTATCTACATAAGATGAAATCATTTTACGATATTTTATACAATCCATCTGCTAACCCCTGATTTATAAGTCTATCTTTTATAATTTGTCTTGCATTGAAAAGTCTGGATCTAACAGTACCAATTGGTATGTTTAAAGTTTCAGCTATCTCTTCATAACTCATATCTTCCACCTCTCGTAAAATAACAACCACTCTCAGTCTATCAGGTAATGATTCAACAAACTTTCTCACATACCTTCTTAATTCTTCTTTTAATAAGAACTCTTCAGGATCACCTTCATCAGCAATACTTTCAAAATAATCCGTTTTTTCTTCTCCATCTTCATTCCAGTCAGCATTCATATCAACATTTCTTTTATTTTTATTCAAATATCCTAAAGCTAAATTTATTGCTATTCTTTTAAGCCAAGGGAAAAATTGTGATTTATCCCTTAAAGTATCAAGTTTTTCAAACGCTTTCAAAAAAGATTCTTGAACTAGATCATCAGCAACATCTGGATCTTTAACCAATGAAATTACAGTATTAAATAGTTGCCTCTGATACTTTATTATCAACAGTTCATAAGATTGCGTATCACCTTTAAGAATTGCGTTAACAACACTCTTATCTGACACATTAGCCTCCCTTTACACATCTTAAGATATTATTATAATCTAAAAGTTCAAAAATTCATATGATTTATTGACAGAGTTTGTTTTTTAAGCTATAGAGACAATCTGCCATATTGGAGAGGTGTCCGAGCTGGCCGAAGGAGCACGATTGGAAATCGTGTGTACCGCCAAAAGCGGTACCGAGGGTTCGAATCCCTCCCTCTCCGTTTCAGAATGGCTCGATGGGGCCTCTGCAACAGGAGCTGCGTGAACCCCGCCAGGCCCGGAAGGGAGCAACGGTAGCGTGGTTTCCTGTGTGCCGGAGTGTCCCTGTCGAGCCTCTTAAACTATTGTGTTAAAGGGGTTTGATTATGCTAAGAATGTTTAGAAACCAAAAAAAAATCTTGGCTATTTTTCTCTGGCTTGTAATTGCAGCATTCATAGGTACTATATTCTTAGTTTGGGGAGTAGGTGGAAATAGAGCTAATCAAAAAAATTACGCTATAAAGGTCAATAATTTTGAAATTAGTTTTAATGAATATCAACAAGAGTATGAAAAGTTTACAAACACTCTTAAAACCCTTTTAGGTGATAATTTACCAACAACATCAAATATTAATAAACAAGTCATAGACAGTATAATAGAAAAATATCTTTTATTAGAAGAAGCAAACAGATTAGGTGTTTTCGTGTCTGATGTTGAAGTTTTTAATGAAATAAAACAAGTCCCATCATTTCAAACTAATGGGCAATTTGATACGCAAAGATATGTAGAAATCTTAAGGTTAAATGGATTAACCCCAGCACAATTTGAAAGGTCTATTAGAGCTGATATATTAGTTCAAAAGGTAAAAGATATTATTACTAAGAGTGTCTCAATAAACGAAAATGAAATTAAAAAAGAGTATACTTTTAGAAATAAACAGGCAAAAATTAAATATGTTAAATTAAATCCTGATTTGTATAAAAAATATGTCAAATATAATGATAATGACCTTAAAAGTTATTTTGAAAAAAATAAAGAGGATTATAGAGTCCCAGAAAAAATAAAAGTTAAGTATGTCAAAATAGATCCTAAAAACTTTAATAAAGATATAAATATATCAGACGAAGAAATAGAAAAATACTATATTCAGCATGCTAATGAATTTGTAGATAAAGAAAAAGTTGCTGCTAAGCATATTCTTGTTAAGGTTAATAACTGGGATAACGAAAATGAAGTAAAAAAAGCCAAAGAAAAAATCGAAAAGATTTTAAAAGAACTTAAATCTGGTGCTAAGTTTGAAGATTTAGCTAAAAAATATTCTGATGATCCATCAGCAAAAAATGGGGGTGATCTTGGCTATTTTACAAAAGGGGAAATGATAAAAGATTTTGAGGAAGCAGCTTTTAAATTAAAGGTTAACGAAATGTCTAATATTGTTAAAACAAAATATGGTTATCATATAATCAAGGTTTATGATCACAAACCTGAAAAAAAACTTACATTGGCTGAAGCTAAACAAAAAATAATCGATAAACTAAAAGAGTTGAAAGCAAAATCCATTTTTAATGAATATGTTCTAAATATTTACAGAGATATCCTGAGAGCATCAAATATAACGGCTTATTTAAAAGAGAACAAAGATTTACCTGTTTATGAAACAGAGTATTTTTCACTATTTGATAGTGTACCACCTGTTGATAATGATATTAATTTAAAAACTAAACTCTTTAAATTAGAATTAGCTGAAATTACCAATATAATTGATATTAATGGTATTAAATATATTTTTGAATTAGAAGATAGACAAAAATCATACATTCCAAATTTTGATAAAATAAAAAATGAAATATTACAAGATTATATAAATGATAAAGCCACCGAAATTGCTTATAATAAAGCTACTGAAATGATCAAAAATTCTAAAAATATTGAAGAAATATCAAACAAAAATAAGTTAGCTGTAACTACATCACCATATTTTAAAAGGATAGAGCCTATACCAGATATTGGTGCAAATGAAGAACTTTCCAAAAATATTTTTAATAATAATGGGAAATTATTAGAAAAACCGTTCGTTATTGCAGATAAAGTATATATCATAGAAGTTGTAGATGTTAAAGAACCTGATTTTACAAAAATAACCAATGAAGATAAAGAAGAAATTAAAAACTTTATACTTTCAATTAAACAAGATGAAGCTTTAAATAATTATATTGCAAAACTAAAAAGTGATGCAAAAATAGAAATTAACCCATCATTACAATAATTATGTATGAATATTTTTTCTTTTACGGCACCCTTCGCTTTGGGTGCCCTATTTCTACAATAATTTTAAAAAATGCTAAATATATAACTTCTATATCTCTACCTGGATCGTTATATTTATCCGATGATAAATACCCAGTATATGTTCCAGAGAATACTGGTGTGGTAATTGGTGATATATTTAAAGTTCCTTCAAATTTAATTCCTCACTTAGATGAATATGAAGATATAAATTCAGATTATACTCCATACAAAAGAGTACAAATGGAAAAAAATAACCTAAAATTTTGGATATATACTGCAAATAACAGTTTTCTAAAAAATTTAAGTATGTACAAAAAAATACCATCTGGTGATTGGTTAAAATATTACAAAAAAAGATATGTTTTAATGAAAAAACACATCTGATGCATATTTGTTTACAAATTTATCAAGTTTTTCCTCAGCATTTCTAGCCAACTTACACCTTTTTAAACTTGTAATTAGTTTTTCACATTTTTCTATTTCAATTTTACTAATCATCATTTTAGCTTTTAAAATAGCTGAAGGTGACATACTTAAATTTCTATACCCCAAACCTAATAAAACTGGTATATACTTTGGATCCCCAGCCATTTCACCACAAACAGTAACCTCTATACCAGCTTTTTGAGCATCTTTCAAAATTTTTCTTAATAAAGTTAATACAGCTGGATGTGTAGGTCTGTACAAATAAGCAACATACTCATTATTTCTATCTATACCTATCGTATACTGAATAAGATCGTTTGTACCAACACTAAAGAAATCTACCTCTTTATTAATTAAATGTGTAATTAAGGCAAGTGAAGGAAGTTCAACCATAACACCAAGTGGGATATTGGATCTGAACTCCTTTTTCTCTCTCTTTAAATCTTCTTCACATTCTTTTACTATCGATTTAGCCTGTCTAATCTCTTCTACCCCAGATACCATAGGAAACATTATCCTGACATCTCCAAAAACAGCTGCCCTTAAAATAGCCTTTATTTGAGTTTTAAACATATCTTTAAATCTTAAAGAATATCTAATAGCTCTCAGACCCATTGCAGGATTTTGTTCGTCAGGATGAGGTAATAAGTTTGCTAATTTTTCACCACCTAAATCAAATGTTCTAATAGTAATAGGCTTCCCTTTATTCTTAAGTACTGCGTCTTTTAATATTAAAAATTGTTCATCTTCTGACACATCCCCTTTTTCAAGATAAATAAATTCAGTTCTATAAAGGCCAATACCTTGGGCATTGTAATCATTTGAAATTTCTATTTCCTCATTAATTTCAACATTTGAAAATATATTTATTATTTCACCATCTTTAGTTTTTACATCAAGATTTTTTAATTTTTGCAATTCATTTATATATTCTTTATACTTCTTTTCCTTTTCTAAATAATCATTAAGAACTTCTGAATTTGGTGAGATAATCACCACCCCTTTAAAACCATCAATTATAACCATCTCTTCTTCAGAGATAATATTATCAGTTATCTTTTCCAAACCTACAACAGCTGGAATACCCATTGCCCTTGCTATAATAGAAGTATGAGATATTTTACTACCCAAATCTGTTGCAAAAGCCACTATATTTTGCTTTAACAAACTAACCAATTCAGATGGGGATAGATCATGTGCAATAGCTATCCTCGATTCTCCAAAAGTTTCTTTAAAAATAAACCCATCATTTGTCATAAATTTAATGATTTTATTTACGATATGTTTTACATCGTTTTTCTTTTCCTTAATATATGGATCTTCAGTCTTTTCAAAAATCTCTATCAATTTTTTAGAAACTTTTAACAAGGCATACTCTGCATTTACTTTTTCATTCTTTATAACTCTTTCAGTTTCACCTATTAACATATCATCTTTTAATAAAAGTAAATATACATCGAAAATAAACGAATGTTCTTCACCTAAATCTTGTAAACTTATATCTTTAATATGTTTTATATATTCTTCTGCTTTTTTTATAGCATCTTTAAATTTCCTGATCTCAAAAGCTATTTTATCATCAGAAATTCTTATTTTGTTAACCTTTACATGTTTTTTATTAATGAAAAATGCTTTCCCAACAGCTATACCTTCACTTGCAGCAATACCTTTTAAAACAATCACTTATCTTCTCCAAATTTATTTTTTACCAAGCTACTTAAAGCATTTAAAGCATCATCTGCATCATCCCCTATCGCTTTTATTTTTATTTTAGAACCTTTTGGAGCTGCAAGCATTAAAATACCCATAATACTTTTACCATTTACTTCCATCCCATCTTTTTCTATAAACACATCAGAAATATATTTACCAGCTTCTTTTACAAATGCAGCAGCAGCTCTCGCATGCATCCCCAATTCATTCACAATTTCCACTTCAATCTCTTTTTTCCCAGCCATACTACACCCCAACAGTAACTTTGAAAAGGAAAACAAAAAACATAATAGCCACAAAACTGTATATCAAATCAATCTTTTTTGCCAAAAATGTGCCCAACAAAAACAAGGATATGCCTGAAGCATATATACTTATATTCCCATCAAAGCCGTTTTTATGAATTATCATAACTAATATAAATCCTAAAAGAAATGATGTGATAGCATCAAAATACTCTGACCATCTATTAAAAAGTATTTTATTAAACCACTTAATTGTCTCTTTTCCGTATTGAAAACCTATATCAAACCCATTATAAAGAAAATAAAAATGAAAAAAATTAAAGAAAAATAAATATAAAATTAACGCTATAAAAGGGTTGTAAAAAGAAAACAAAACAGCAATAACAAAAGATGTAGGTCTTAAAGCATGCCAAAAAAAACTATCTCCAAGAGCTCCAAAAGCAGATGAATATATTTTCTTATACTGATCAGGATCCCCTTTATCTAAAAATTCTCTAAACCATACGCCTACAACAAACATCAACAAAAATGGGTGTGTATTAAAATAAGTCAACTCTCTTTTTATAACACTATCAGGGATATTAAATGATTCTTCCCTATTTATCTCATCCAGCATAAAAGCAAATCCTGTACCTTGCATATTCTCGTAATTCCAATTCCCTTGCAATAACAAACTTTTCAATAATCTTTTTATTTTCTTCAACTTCATATCAAATACCAAGCAGACATTACACCAAATATAAATACTAAATATTTAATTATACTTTTTAAATTCAAAAATCTTATTAAATAACCAGAAACAAAACATATAAGTAGTATCAAATATTCTGTAATATTTTCATTAAATATAAAGTTTAATTTAATATTAATAACTTGTATGTAGATGTAATATAGTAAAAAAAACAAAATGTTGTATACTATTACACCTCTAAAATAAGAAATCATTATCCCCCAAGTAATAACTTTAGTTATGGGAAATCTATAACCTTTCAATCTATTTTTCAAATACAAACCTTGATTTAATTTTCTAACAATAGACTCTGTAAATGTTGCAGGATAAGAAAAAACAACTACCAGTAACAAAAGTAAAAATACCTTAAAAATATTATCTACATTAACATGAGAAAATACCAAGCATGTAACATAAGTCATAAAAGAATCATCTCTAGGTATATGCGTCCCCACAGGTAAATCTATTAACCCTATTAACTCAAATAATATCCCTACAAGTAACAATAAATAAAAATTATCAAACATTATCCCTATTAACATTGATATAAAAATAGGTCTTGATATCATAATATTTAATGCAGAATTCCTATCAACCGAAATCAAACCTGATAAAAGAAATATTATCAAATACTTAATCATACAATCTCATCAAAGTTCAAAATATCAACACTTGTTTCCCAAGGTAATTTTTTTATATATATCATATAATTTTTTCGTAATTCACATAGCATTCTAATTTCGTCTTTAGTTAGAAAAACAGTATCACTAACCTCTATTTTATGCTTTCTATTAGCAACACACCCAATATTTATATAAATATCATCATTTAATAGTTCCTTAACATTGTACAAAGATTGTACATCTTCAAACAAAACAAGTAAGGATTTCTTTATATTTTTAAAATTAAATTTTTTCTTAAATCCCTCAAGGTTCATAAATTCTAAACTAACATTTTCTGGAGTTATACTAGAATATATTGTTTTTTTGAGAGTATCTTTTGCTATAATATCACTAACAATTATAACACTTGGTATTTTATAATATTTAATCCAGCCCTCTATAACTTGCCCATGAATTAATCTATCATCAACTCTAAAAATAACTCTTTTACCCATTTAATAAATCACCAGGTCTTTTTATACTATCTTTGCCTCTTTCTACAACTTTTTTTGCAATCTCCGTCACATCGTTTACTTCTTCCCTTAACGTTAACACTTTGATTAACATAGGTAAGTTAACACCAGTAACTACATCCACTTTATCTTCATTCATATAAGCCATAGCAATATTTGTAGGACTACCACCAAACATATCAGTAAGAATTAAAAGTCCAGAATCTTTATATTTTATAATATATTCCTCTAAAACTTCAGCTATATCATTTAAAGAAGAACCACTTTGAACTGGCAAGATCTCAACCCGATCCTTTTTACCCAATATCATTTCTGCTGTTTTTAGTAAAGCCAGTCCTAAAGAACCATGTGTTAATAAAACAACTCCAATCATCTTATCACCTTTCCATATCTCTGTGTTTTAATTTAACATTTATGTCAGTCTTATCTTTAATATATTCATATATAAATTCCGCAATAACAACAGAACGGTGTTTACCTCCAGTACATCCAATTGAAATTGTCAAAAACTTCTTACCTTCTTTAATATAATTAGGTATCAAAAAGTTCAATAAAGACTTTAACTTAACAAGAAATTTTTTAGCTCTTTTATCCTTAAATACAAAATCTTTGACTTTTTCATCCCGACCTGTTAATGGTCTAAGTTCATCATTATAATGTGGATTTTTTAAAAATCTAACATCAAAAACCAAATCTGATTCAGATGGTATCCCATATTTAAAGCCAAAAGATTGAATTATAACTGTAAAGTTTGTTTCAAAAAATTTTGAAAAAATATCATATATTTTATTAGAAAGTTCATTTATATTTAATTTACTAGTGTCTATCACAATATCTGCCAAATCTTTAATCTTATTTAATAATTCCTTTTCTTTATCAATAGCAAATAACAAATCATCCCCTAAAGGGTGTTTTCTCCTTGTTTCTTTAAAGCGATTTAATATTACCTCATTATCTGCTTCCAAAAATAGAATTTGAGCATTATAATTATCTTTCAAACCTTTGATAAAACTAAACGCATTATTAAAATCTTTATTTCTAACATCTATTACTAAAGCAACTTTTGGTATTTCAACATTAAAATCGAAAGCAAACTGAAAAAACTTTTCACCCAAAAATATAGGTAAATTATCTATTGTGTAAAATCCTAGATCTTCTAAAGCCTTTGCCGCTGTAGATTTACCAGCTCCAGACAAACCAGTAATAATAACAACAGAATAATCTCTATTCATTCAACCCCTTTTTTAAGGAAAATATTTTTTAGTAAAGCCTCTTTTTTTGCCTCTAAAACTTTATTTAGCTTATTATTAAATTCTACTGCAGCATCAAAGCCCATTAATTTTAACAAATGATTTTTAGCTGCAGCCTCTATAATGATAGCAATATTTCTTCCTGGAGAAACAGGAATATTTACAAGAGGTAGATCCACATCTAAAATAGTAAAAACTTTTTTATCAATACCTAACCTGTCATAATCACCATCTTTATTCCAATCTATAAGATTAACAACTAACTCAACCCTTTTCCTAAGCCTTATTGCACCAATACCATACATCTCTTTGATATTTAAAATACCTAACCCTCTAACTTCTAAATGATTAACTAACAAATCATCACCAAACCCTACAAGAAAATCTTGTTTTTTCTTTATTATGACTACATCATCGGCTACAAGCCTATGGCCTCTTTTAACCAACTCCAATGCACACTCACTTTTTCCAATACCACTTCTACCAAGAATAAGCACCCCAACACCATGAACATCTACCAGTACTCCGTGCATATTCGTAGTGGGTGCTAACTTTTCCTCTAAATATGAAGATATTTCATTTATCGCAATTGAGCTTTTTAATGGAGTTTTAAATAAAGGGATACCGTACTCTTTGCATGCATCAATTACTACTTTTGGAATATGTTGATTTTTAGTAACTACTATACATGAAATATCCTTTTTACATAAGCCAGTTATTGCATCATATTTCTTCTTTTCATCTAAAGCATTTAAATAGGAAATTTCTGTATTTCCTAAAATCTGTACTCTTCCTTTGTGGATATGATCGGTAAATCCTGCTAATGCAAGGCCAGGTTTTTGTATGCGGTGATTATCAATAAATTTTTCAAATACTTTTCTTTTACCATAAATTAGTTTTAATTTTAGATTTTCAGCCTCAGGAGCAAGTAGCTCAGAAACTGGTATAGAACTCATTACAATTTATCTTCCTCTTCTTTTAAAACTTCTAAAGCATCAGACGGATTATTACATTTCAAAACTTTCTCTTTAAAATCGGTCATTTTTATTAATCTTGAAATTCTTGCAAGAGCTTTCAAATGTAACTGCATCTTACTTGAAGGAGCAATAACTACAAAAAATAGTCTAACGGGTAAATCATCTACTGCATCAAAATCCAATCCATTATCAGATAAAGCAATTAAGATTTTTAAATCATCTAAGTTATTTATTTTAGCATGGGGGATAGCAACTTCTTCCCCCACTGCTGTAGAACTTAATATTTCCCTTTCATATAAGGCTTTATAAATTTCTTCTTCATCTAACTCTGAATAAAGCTCTTTAAATTTTTTAGCAAAAAATTTTAAAAGTTCATCCTTATTATAATTTTTATCAATAAAAATAATATTTTTTTCATCGATATAATCATATATTTTCATTTTACTACCTATTATGGTTCTATTAAACCTATATTACCATCATCCCTTTGATAAACAACATTTACTTCACCTGTATCAGCATTTCTAAAAACAAAAAAGTTTTTATTTAATAGTTCCATCTGCATAACAGCTTCGTCAATAGTCATAGGTTTTGCAGGTATCTGTTTACTAATAATAGTTTTTGGATTTGAATCGATAGACTCTGAATCAATAACATTTAATCTAAGCGATGTATCAGGTGTTGATTCCATAAATTTCTTATTTTTAAGCTTTTCTTTATATTTAACAAGCTGCTTTTCAATTTTATCTACAGCAAGATCAATTGATGCATATAAATCTTCAGACTTTTCAAGCCCTTTTAAAAACACCCCTTTAGCATCTACTAATATTTCAGCGATATGAACATTTTTTTGAATTTCTAATAAAACATGAACATCTATAATCTGATCAAAATACCTTTTTATTTTTGATACTTTTTTTTCTACATAACTCCTAATTGCATCAGTCAACTCAAGATTTCTTGCAGTAATTTGAATATTCATAAGACCTCCTATTTATTTTTTCTTTTACTAGATGATGGTATACCTAATTCATCTCTATATTTTGCAACAGTTCTTCTAGCAACTTTTATACCTTTTTTTGATAAAATTTCCACAATTTTTTCATCACTTAACGGCTTCTTTTTATCTTCATTGTCTATAATTTCTTTAATTTGATTTTTAATCTCTTCAATACTAATAGTTCCCTCACCTGTTTCAATCCCTTTTACAAAAAAAGTCTTTATTTCAAAAACCCCATACTCACAAGCTAAATATTTATTGGATGTTACCCTACTGACAGTAGATTCATGAAGACCAGTAGCATCAGACACTTCTTTTAATTTTAAAGGTTTTAACTTTGTATCCCCATTTAAAAAGAAATCTTTCTGATGGTTCACTATAAATTCCGCAACTTTTAAAATGGCTTTCTTTCTCTGATTTAAGCTTTTGATAACCCATAATGCATTCTTTATTTTATCCTCAATATACGACTTTGTCTTTTCATCCAATGAATTACTTTTTAATATCTTAAGATAATAACTGTTTAATTTAATTGATGGTGTATGCTCTTCATTTAACTTAACCTCTAGACCATCTCTTGTCTTATATACATACACATCAGGAATTATATATTGAGTATTTTCTGAAAATTTCAACCCAGGCTTAGGATCTAATTTTCTAACAATACTTAATAAAAATTTTAAATAATCCTCATCAATATCAAGCTTATCTATGATTTTATCATATTTTCCCTCGATTAATTCTAACTCAAAATCTTCTAACAAGCGAGTAATAAAATAAAAATCAATTTCTAATATTTCAAAATCTTTAAGTTGAATAAGCAAACATTCCTTTAAATCCCTTGCAGCTATGCCGGATGGCTCAAATTCTTGGACTTTCTTCAATACTTTTAAAAACTTATCTTTATCAACCCCTAAATTTTCAGATGCTTCATCTATATCCAATCTAAAATAACCATTCTCTGTTAGATTACCAATAATAAATTCCCCAATTCTGTATTCATCATCTTTCAATCCTGAAATTTTAAGCTGAAAGAGTAAATGACTATACAAATCTGGCTTTTTACTAACAAATTTTTCAAAATTAATATCTTCACTATCATCAGCTATATATATTTTATAATCATCTTCATTAAAAAATGATTCCCACTCTACTTTTTGTAATTCTTTTATATAGTTATCTATCTCTGTATCATTATAATTATCCATATCCTCTTTTACATTTACCTCTTCTAAAACAGGATTATTCTCTAAAATTGTGTTCAACTCCTGATTTAGCTCCATGATTGGTAATTGTAGTATATTCAAAGATTGTTTCATTTGAGGGGTAATTAATAACTTTTGAGATAATTTTGTTTTTAATGTTATATCTATTTTATTCATCTATATTGAATACCCTTCACCCAAATAAGTCTTTCTGACTTTATCATCTTTAATAATTGTATCTGGATCACCATGTGTTAATATCTTCCCTTCATACATAATATAAGCCCTATCAGTAATCTGTAAAGTTTCTCTTACATTGTGATCAGTAATCAAAATACCAATATTCATTTCTTTTAATTTAGCAATCATTTTTTGTATCTCTTGAACAGAAATAGGATCAATCCCAGCAAAAGGTTCATCCAGTAAGATAATTTCTGGCTCTATCGATAAACAACGAGCAATTTCAACTCTCCTTTTTTCACCACCACTTAAAGCATATCCGATTGTATCTCTAACATGTTGTAAACCAAACTCATCTATTAATCTCTCTGTTCTCTCTTCTATTAGCTTTTTATCTTTAAATTTAAACTCCATTGCAGCATAAATATTTTCATACACAGTCAAGTTACGAAATACAGAAATCTCCTGAGGTAAATAACCGATACCCAACGATGCTCTTTTATAAATTGGTAAATCAGTTATATCCTCTTCATTAAAACGAATTACACCTTCATCAGCCCTGATAATACCAACTATCATATAAAATGTTGTGGTTTTGCCAGCTCCATTTGGTCCTAACAACCCAACTACTTCACCTTTAGATAAATGAAGACTAACTCCATCGACCACAAATCTTTTCTTATATCGCTTCTTTAAATTCAAAACTTCTAACATATTTACTCTAATTCTGATTATTTTCTGGGATAAAAATAATTTTTACTTTCCCCTTATCATTATTCTTAACTTCAACCCTTTTCTCTTTATTATAATAAGTGACTTTATCACCTTCCAAGTAATTTTTATTTTGCCAAATTTTGACATCCCCTTCCAATACTAAAATGTCCTCTTTTATATCAAAAACTGCATTATCTGCCAAAGCAGTCATATTATCTTTTATAATTTTTACATTCCCTTTACAAACTATCTTACTTGGCTTATTCAAATCATCTAAATACACATACATTAAATCACTTTTAATAGTGGAATTATCATAAATAGCATCAACATCACCTTTGAAGATCGATATTCTTTTATTTACATCATAAGTAAGCTCATTTGAAGTTATCTGAACTCTATTTTCAGCAAACCCTAAACAACTAAATAATAAAAAAATAGATATAAATCTAAAAACTAATTTCATAATTAACCTCTACATTATCTTTGAATAACAATAAATTTTTATCATAATAGTATTTTAATCTTTTCGCCGTAATATAATTGAATTTATCTTTTATTACAATATTTCCTTCCAATTTTAAAGTTTTACTTTCTAACGAATATTCCCCTATAGCATCTTTATCCTTAGTAAATAAAGTATAACCATTGAACAAAACATTAATATCTCCTCTTACAAGCAGCTTTTTATCAAGAACATATTCACAACTATTAGCATTTAAAATTATATCGTTACTTTCTTTATGATAGATTAATTTGCAATTTTTTAGGTTAACTAATTTGTTATTTTTACTATAAATTGCTTCATCAGCAGTAAGTTTGTAATATTCACCTTCAGAAAATCTTTTAGATAGCTCAAAATTTTGCACACTTATAATATCTTTTTTAATATTTAAATCATTAAATTTTATTTTACTTTTAAAATAAGAATTAATCAAAAGTACTAAAAGAAAGAGAACAAAAATAAATATTAATATAATTTTAAAACTTCTTGCCACTGTCTATTTCTCTTAATAATTTCCTCAATAAAATATCTTACAGCCCCCCTTCCACCTGCTACAGGCGCAATATAATCTACCTCATTTTTAATATAATCTGGAGCATCATTAACCGTTGCTGAAAAACTAACTCTCTTTAAAAGGCTTAAATCATTTAAATCATCACCTATATAAGCAGCTTCACTATCATCAAAACCATATTTCTCTTTTAGTTTTTCATACACTTCTACTTTATTCATAACTCCCTGAAAAATATCTTCTATACCCAATTCCTTACATCTCATCTCTGTAATCTTTGATTCTCTTCCTGTTAATATTAAAATTTTATAACCAAGCCTTTGAGCTAACTTAATCCCTAACCCATCCCTTACATGAAAGTTTTTAATCTCACCATACTTTTCACTATAAATAATAGCACCATCTGTCAATACACCATCAACATCTAAAAAAATGTATTTTATCATACAATTCCTGCCTTTAATATATCGTGCAAATGTATTATCCCATAAGGCCTTTTATTTTCGTCAACTATGAGTAAAGTTGTTATAGAATGCTTCTCCATCAATTGTAATGCCTTCGCTGCTAAAGCATCCTCTTCAATTGTTTTAGGATTTTTTGATGCTATTTCCATAACATTTCTTATAAATAAATCTTTAAACTTTTCTAAACCTCTCCTCAGATCACCATCTGTTAAAATACCCACTAAAACACCATCATCATTCACTATAGCTGTACAACCAAATCCTTTTGAACTCATCTCTAAAATAGCATCAGTAACCGTAGCTCTATCTTTTACGATAGGAACTTTTGAGCCAGTATGGTAAATATCAGATACTTTTAAAAGTAATCTTTTACCGAGACTTCCAGAAGGGTGAAATAGTGCAAAATCCTCTTCTTTAAACCCTCTCTTTTCTAATAAAGCTATTGCTAAAGCATCCCCTAAAGCCAAAGCAGCTGTTGTACTGGCTGTTGGAGCCAAATTTAAAGGGCAAGCCTCTTTTTCAACTGATGCATCCAAAACACAATCACTTTTTTTTGCTAAAGTAGAATTAACTCTACCAACAATTGAAATCAAAGGCACACCTAATCTTTTAATAATAGGTAGTATTGAAACAATTTCATCAGTTTCTCCACTATTTGATATTGCTAATACTACATCATCTTTTACAATCATCCCTAAATCACCATGAACCCCTTCTGCAGGGTGTAAAAAAAGTGAAGGTGTCCCTGTAGATGCAAAAGTAGAAGCTATCTTCTTACCAATTAGACCTGATTTTCCCATTCCAGTTACTACCAAACGACCTTTACAATTATAAATAATATCTACTGCTTTTAAAAACTGATCATTAATCCTATCGATTAGATTATAAATCGCATCAGCTTCTATTTTTAAAGCTTTCTTTGCTACCTCTTTTAAATCCATAATGCATCCTGTATTTTTTTTACCTGTTCAAATAATTCCTCTGTCATTTTAAAATCTAACATATTTGGCCCATCACACAAGGCAGAATCAGGATCAGGGTGAACCTCTAAAAATAACCCATCTACACCACATGCAACAGCCCCTCTTGCTAAATATGGAGCAAATCTCCTTTCTCCACCAGATGCAGCCCCTTTACCACCAGGCAGTTGAACAGAATGAGTAACATCAAAAATTACAGTATCACAAAACTCTTTCATTATTGGAAAGCTCCTAAAATCAACTACTAAATTATTATAACCAAAACTGTACCCTCTTTCCGTAATCATAATATCTTTTGCATTAAAATATTTTAATTTATCAACAACATTTTTCATATCCCACGGAGCCATAAATTGACCTTTTTTTACATTCACAATTTTTCCACTTAAAGCAGCAGCTTTTAAAATATCTGTTTGGCGACATAAAAAAGCTGGTACCTGTAAAATATCCACATAATCTTTTATTAAGTATGCCTCTTGTTCAGAATGAAAATCTGTCAATATTTTTACTTCAAACTCTTTTTTCAATCTTTCAAAAAAAGAGACCCCTTTTTCAATACCTGGTCCTCTATAAGATGTTATAGAACTTCTATTTGCTTTATCATAAGAAGTTTTATAAACATATTCAAAACCATACTTACTGCATAAATTCTTTAAAAATTCACAAGTTTTAAAAGCAATTTCATCATTTTCATAAACACAAGGTCCAGCAATTATTAACATTCTTTCTCCTGAGATACATCCTTTTTCTCAAGCTTAAAATTATAAGCAGCTTTTATAAAATCTCTAAAAAGAGGATGGGGATATAATGGTCTTGATTTAAACTCAGGATGAAACTGGCACCCCAAAAACCACCTATGTGCCTTTAACTCAATAATTTCCACCAAATTTCTATCTGGATTTATACCAGATATATGTAAGCCAGCTTTTTTAAAATCATCTAAAAATTCATTATTAAACTCAAGTCTGTGTCTATGTCTTTCATAAATTACATCTTTTTGATATGCTTTGTAAGCCAATGAATCTTCAGTTATCTGGCACTTATAAGCTCCAAGCCTCATTGTCCCGCCAAGCTGTTTTATATTCTTTTGTTCCTGCATGAAATCTATTACAGGATATGGTGTTTTTGGATCAAACTCAACACTATTAGCACTTTCATACTTCATCACATTTCTTGCAAATTCAATAACAGCACACTGCATCCCAAGACATATACCAAAAAATGGGATATCTTTATTCCGAGCATAATTAACAGCATTTATCTTACCTTCAACCCCTCTTTCCCCAAAACCACCTGGTACTAATATCCCATCAACATCATCTAAATACTTGCTTAAATTTCCATGCTCTAAATCTTCAGCATCAATCCATTTAATCTCAACTTTCAACTTATTTGCTATACCACCATGAACCAATGCTTCATTCAAACTGATATAAGCATCTTTAAGATTTATATATTTTCCTACTACACCAATAGTCACAGTATCTTCCGGATTTTTTAATCTATAAACCACATTTTCCCAGTCTGAAAGATCAATATCCCTTTTCTCCAATTTTAATTTTTCTAATACTATTTTATCTATACCCTCTTTATGTAAAAGCAATGGAACTTCATATATCGTGGATGCATCTATAGCATTAATTACCGCATTTTTAGAAACATTACAGAATAAAGCAATCTTTTTCCTGATAGATTCATCTAAAGGATATTCTGATCTACATACTAAAATATCTGGTTGAATACCTATTTCCCTTAGCTCTTTTACTGAATGTTGTGTAGGTTTCGTTTTTAATTCACCAGCACTTTTTATGTACGGTACAAGTGTAACATGAATATAAACTACATCATTTTCATCCAAATCATACTTCATCTGCCTTATCGCTTCTAAAAATGGTAAACTTTCAATATCCCCAACAGTACCACCTATTTCAGTTATTACAATATCATACTGTTCAGATAGCTTAAAAATACTGTTTTTTATTTCATCAGTAACATGAGGGATTACTTGAACAGTTGCACCTAAGTAATCTCCTCTTCTTTCCTTATTAATTACATTATAATAAATTTTACCAGTTGTTATATTACATTCTCTTGTTGTAGGAGTAGATAAAAACCTCTCATAATGACCTAAATCCAAATCAGTTTCAGCCCCATCGTCAGTTACATACACTTCACCATGCTGAAAAGGGCTCATAGTACCAGGATCAACATTCAAATAGGGATCAAACTTTTTAATTAAAACCTTATAACCCCTGCTTTCTAAAAGTGTACCAATCGAAGCAGCAGTTATCCCTTTTCCCAAAGATGACAAAACTCCACCTGTTACAAAAATAAATTTAGCCATTATCAATCTCCTTTGCAATTTCTTCAGCTTTAATTGCATCCTCCATAGTATCAACAGAAAAAGGTTTATAATTAGTCAAAATTACCTTTATTTTTCCACCATTTTCTAAAACTCTTAATTGTTCAAGCTTTTCTAATCTTTCTAATTCCCCTTCGCACATTTCAGTAAATTTAAACAAAAAATCTCTCCTAAAACCATAAACTCCAATATGTTTTTTATATTTAATACTTTTAGCATCATCCCTTACAAAAGGTATCAATTGCCTTGAAAAATACAAAGCATAACCTTCATTATCTGTAACAACCTTAACAACATTTGGATTATCCACTTCTTCTAACGAAACTTCACAACAAGCAGTTACCATATCCAAATCTTTTTCATTTGTCAAAACTTCAATTAAATTATCTACTAATTTTGGATCAATAAATGGTTCATCCCCCTGAACATTAATAATTACATCATCTTTTATAAACTTAGCAACTTTTGCAACCCTATCACTTCCCGTTTTAATATCTTTATCACTCATTACACATTCTAAACCTTCTATCTTTTCACACTCTTCCAAAATCCTAAGATCATCTGTAACAACAATCACTCTATCAGCTTTTGACTTAAGACATCTTGATGCAACCCTATTTATCATACTTACACCATTAATTTTTATCAGGGGTTTACCAGGTAACCTTATTGAATCGTATCTCGCAGGTATAATAACAGTAGCCATAAAAACCTCTCAAATTTTCAAACAAACAGCCATTGCATAATCTCTTGAATGAGAAATTGATAATTTTAGATCATCTCTTACAGAATTATCAATAACAATAAACGGTTTTCCAGATTTATCATTTAAAATTTCAATTTTATTATAAGAAATTATTGTTTTATCCAGACATTTTATCACAGCTTCCTTCGCTGCAAATCTGCCAGCTAAAAAACTATATTTATTTAAATGTTTTGTAAAAAATATCTTTTTTTCCTTTGTAGATAAAATCTTATCTAAAAACTTTTCTCCGTATTTAATATAACTTTTTTTTAACCTTTCAATTTCTATAATATCACAACCAATCATTTTTTACACTCTAATGAGTGCTTACATATTAAATCTTTCATCTCTCTAACAGCTTCTTTTATACCTACATAAATTGACCTAGCAATTATAGAATGTCCAATATTTACCTCATAAATTTCTTTAATTTTAACAATATCAATAATATTATAATAATCCAATCCATGACCTGCATTCACAATAAATCCAAGCTCTTTTGCTATTTTAGCAGCAGACTTTAATCTCTTAAGCTCCTTGATTTTTTCGCCACCTTTTGCATCAGCATAAGCACCTGTATGAAGTTCTACAAATTTCGCACCAGTATATGTTGCTTTTTCAAGCTGAGATTCATCTGGATCTATAAAAATAGAAACCTCTATGCCAGCATCCATCAATCTAGAAACAGTATCTTTTACTAAATTAAAGTTTTCTATAACATCTAAACCGCCTTCTGTAGTCAGTTCCTGTCTTTTCTCAGGAACAAGAGTGCACATATCAGGCTTAACCTTTAAAGCTATATTTATAACATCTTCATTACATGCCATTTCAAGGTTAAGTCTTGTTTTTACTGTCTCTTTTAGTAGAAATAAATCTCTATCTTGAATATGTCTTCTATCTTCTCTTAGATGAATGGTTATACCATCAGCACCACCTAGCTCTGCCAAAACTGCGGCTCTAACAGGATCTGGCTCAATAGATAATCTTGCTTGTCTAACAGTAGCCACATGATCTACATTAACTCCTAATTTAATCATTAAACTTTCCCTCCACAAAATCTAATTTCTAGATTTGTTTTTGTTTATATCTTCAATAGCAACTTCACAAATTTTATCAATATATTCATCAATTTTATCTTCAAATTCTGCTTCTACCATGACTCTGAGCTTATTTTCAGTCCCTGAGTATCTCACTAAAACTCTTCCAGAGTTTTTCAACTCATTTTCTATATCTCTAATTATTTTTTGTAGCTTCGTTAACCTTTCAAATGGAACTTTTTCATCAACAGGTAGATTTTTTAACTTTTGAGGATAAACTTCAATAAACTTTTTTATATTATTTAAAGAATCCCCTTTTCTAACAAGCACTTTTAAAAGTTGTAATGCACTAATTAAACCGTCCCCCGTAGTATTATAATCACTAAAAATTATATGTCCTGATTGTTCTCCACCTAGATTATATCCACCTTTCAACATTTCTTCCAATACATATCTATCGCCTACTTGGCTTCTAATCATTTTAATACCTCTGTTAAGAAGTGAATTCTCAAAACCAAGATTACTCATCACAGTAGCAACTATTGTCGAATTTTTTAAGCTCCCAATCTCATTCATAAAGTCAGCACATATACCAAGTATATAATCTCCATCTACTATTTCCCCTTTTTCATCAACAAAAATAACTCTATCACCATCACCATCAAAGCTTATCCCCAAATCAGCTTTATGTTTAATCACTTCACCCTGTAATTGTTCAGGATTTACTGCACCGCACCCATCATTTATGTTGTAACCATTCGGCTTATCATTTATCACAATCACATCAGCGCCTAATTCAGAAAAAGCCATAGGAGCTACCTTATAAGTTGCACCATTAGCGCAATCAATAACAATCTTTAACCCTTTTAAATCTATATCTTTATCAAAAGTAGATTTCACATACTCCACATATCTACCAATTGCTGTTTCAATTCTGTATGCTTTACCAATATTTGTTGGTGAAAGATTGAAATTATTCTTTTCAACTAATTCTTCTATTTTTAATTCCAAATCATCACTTAATTTATAACCATCAGGTCCAAAAAACTTGATCCCATTATCATAGTATGGGTTATGTGATGCAGAAATAACAACCCCTGCATCTGCCCTCAAACTCTTTGTAATAAATGCTATAGCTGGTGTTGGTAAAACACCCAACAAAACAGCATCAACACCCATTGAACATATCCCAGAAACAATAGCATTTTCAAACATATAGCCAGATATTCTTGTATCTTTACCTATAACTATTAGATGTTTTTTACCACCATTTTTAAAAATTGTAGCAATAGCCTTCCCTAATTTTAACGCAAAATCCGAAATCATAGGAAAAACATTGGCTCTTCCCCTAATCCCATCTGTTCCAAAATATTTTCTCACTTTTTCACCTCTACTCTAACTTTCGAAGGCTTAATTCTTAATACAGTAACTTTTTCAGGCACATCGTATTTTACAGGTAATAAAAACCTACCCTGAGATTTAATATCAGATAAGTCCACATACACTTTAATAATCTCAGAAATTCTATCATCTTCTAATAAATCTTTCCTCCCTTTAATTTCTACACTAACTTCATTATCAAGGAGATCTGCATTATAATCAGTTTTATTTATTATAGATACTGGCAAATTTATCTTTTTGGTTACAATATCTTCCATAAATTTAACTACGACATCAATATAAGCAGGTTCAACCTCCATTAAACCTGGAACTTTCCTGATAGCAATATTATAAGTCAAATCTCTAAATTTATTATTTAAATCGATAGGTAATGTTTCTATTGTCTTCATATCTTTTATACTATTTTCAGCACCCTTTACTTTGACAGTATTAGGATAAACCTTTATATTTTTAACTTTATAGCCTAATTTTGGCGATCCAATAAAAACAGGCACCACCTTCAATTGTTTCTCAACTAATTTGTCTATTGTAATCACGATAACACGAGGATCTAAATTTACTATTTCAACCCCTTTTGGAGTTGACACATCCTGATTGGAAATTATATATCTATTTTTACCATATTTCAGTAAATCAGCATTTACTCTTACTTTTAAATCACTAAATTTAATATTTTTTAAAATATAATCTGGCCCTTTCACAGTTACTCTTACCAAATTCGTATCATATACAGCAATTAACCCTTTATTTAGATTTTCTAAGACTATAGGAACATCATAGGAGGCCTCTTTATAATCTGAAGTAACAACTATAAACCAAAAAAATAAAGCCATAATAACGCTAATTATTTTCAATTCTAAATTTTTAAGAATTAGATTCATCATTTATCCCTAACAATGAAACTAATGTATTTTTCAACATATCAGCATCCAACTCAGTAGAAATTCTTCCATTTGCTGCTACAGCAATTGTTCCCCTTTCTTCGCTAACTACTATACTTATTGCATCAGTTTCTTCACTAATTCCTAAAGCAGCTCTATGTCTAGTCCCAAATGACTTATCTATATCCTCTCTTTTTGTCAAAGGCAAAATAGCACTTGCATACACGATACGGTCATCTTTGATAACCACCGCACCATCATGTAAAGGTGAATATGGGATAAATATACTTAAAAGTATCTCCTTTGTTACAACTGAATCAACCTTTTGCATGCTTTGGACATAATGAGTCAAATCTGTATTTCTTTCTATAACTATTAAAGCCCCTATTTGTCTATTTGCAAGAATAGTGCAAGCTTTTACAATTTCATCTACAACAGCAACCCTTTTTTGAGCAAAATTACCAAAAATACCAGTTTCACCCAATACCGCTAAAGCCCTTCTGATTTCAGGTTGAAACAAAATAATAATAGTCAAAAATAAGTAACCAGAGAAATTACTCAACATCCAACTTGTAGCTTTTAGCCCTAAGAATTTGGAAATTACAGAAAAAATCAACAGAAAAACGATACCAAAAAACATACTAAATGCTCTAGTCCCTTTAATAAGCAACAAAAGACGATAAATTACAAAGCTAATAATTGTAATATCAATCAAATCAATAATTGAAAAATCTCTCAAAATCTCAAGCATCTAAACTAATCCCTTTATAATATTTTCCTATTTTTACAATATCCTTTGCAGTTTTTATATCATGAGTTCTAATAAAATCGGCACCTTTTGTAATTGCTAAAAACTCGATAGCTTTAGTTGCAATATCCCTTTCAACTGGTGGTTTATCAATAATGTTACCTATCATAGATTTTCTTGATACGCCAACTAATAAATGATACCCAAGCATCTTAAATTCTTCTAAGTATTTTAAAATTATATAATTATCTTTCAAAGTCTTACCAAACCCAAAACCAGGATCCAAAATAATACTATTTTTTCTAATTCCAAAATCCATAGCTTTTTTAGCTGAATTTAGTAAAAATAATTTTATCTCCTCTAATATATTTGTATATTGTGGATTATTTTGCATATCTTTTGGAGTACCTTTAATATGCATAAGACATACCGCAGCATTATATCTACTACAAACTTCCACCATTTTATCATCAAAAGTAAAGCCACTAATATCATTAATAATATGGGCTCCTTCTTTTAATGCAAAATCTGCAACTGCAGATTTGTATGTATCAATAGAAACTATAAAATCTTTTTCCAAAGCTTTACTAAGAGCATATTTGATCCTACTAATCTCCTCTGAAGCTGAAATAGGCAAAGACCCAGGCCTAGTTGATTCTCCACCAATATCTACAATCTTCACATCGTTTTCTAAAAAATACTCCAATCTTCTCTCAATAGAATCATTATCTGTAAAGCACCCCCCATCACTAAAAGAATCTGGGGTTGTATTTAAAATACCTACAATTTGAGGCTCATCTAAATAAATATTTTTATCTCTAGCTACTAAGATATTTGTATCATTTAGATTTAAGTATTCACCTAATTCATCAGCTAATACTTTTAAATTAAAAGGTTGAACTTTTAATTTTTTTATAAACTTCTTAAGAGATTTTTTATTTAACAATACCAAAGCATCGGTTTTCTCTACTTTACAATTAATAGATCCTTTAGCTACTGCCACATCTCCACCAAGCGAAAGAGCTTCCTGTTTTAAAATATTAGCTTGTCCAGGGGATAAGTCTAATACTTTAATACAATAAATTTCACCCTTTTCATATAAAGATAAAGCATAATTATCTACACCAATTTTCTTTAATTCATACAATAATCTATCTTTATCATTATTTATCTGATAAAATTTAAACATCTTCTATATTATCCCTCTTTTCTATATCAATATTACCACCATCATCACTACTATCATTTTTATCCTTAAAGCTTTTAATTATCTCATCCAATTCTTTGCCATCTATTGTTTCTTTTTCTAAAAGAAGCTTTGCCGTTGCATGTAAAATATCTATATTTTCTTTAAGAATATTTAATGATCTCTTATAATTATTCATTACAATCGATTTTATTTCTTCATCTATCATAATGGCTGTTTTTTCACTAAACTCTCTAGCAGAGACAATCTCTTTACCTAAGAAAACTGCTTCATCTTTTTTACCCAATGCAAGCGGTCCTAATTTTTCACTCATACCCCAGCTACAAACCATTTTCCTTGCTATATCAGTTGCTCGTTCTATATCATTTCCTGCCCCAGTAGTAAATCTATTAAATACTATCTCTTCTGCAGCTCTACCACCCATCAATACGCTGATCATCCCCTCTAAATATTCTTTACTGTACATATGTCTGTCATCTTGGGGTAGTTGTTGAGTAACACCTAATGCCATCCCTCGAGGAATAATACTAACTTTATGAACAGGGTCAGCTCCAGGTATAAACTTAGCAACAATTGCATGTCCAGCCTCATGATAAGCAGTAACCTTTTTCTCTTCTTCACTAATACTCATACTTCTTCTCTCTTTACCCATTAAAACCTTATCCTTTGCTTCTTCAAAATCTTCCATATAAACTTTATCTTTATTTTTCCTTGCAGCAATAAGGGCAGCTTCGTTTACTAAATTAGATAAATCAGCACCAGAAAAACCTGGTGTACTTTTTGCCAGGATTTCTAAATCAACATCATCAGCCAATGGAACTTTTTTAGTATGCACTTTCAAAATTTCATAACGACCATTTACATCAGGTCTTGGAACTACAACTTGTCTATCAAATCTACCTGGTCTTAATAATGCAGGATCAAGGACATCCGGTCTATTAGTTGCTGCAATAAGTATAACACCTTCATTTGATTCAAAACCATCCATCTCTACCAACAGTTGATTAAGCGTTTGTTCTCTTTCATCATGGCCTCCACCAAGACCTGCTCCTCTATGCCTACCAACCGCATCAATTTCATCTATAAAAATAATACATGGAGCATGTTTTTTCCCTTGTTCAAACAGATCACGAACTCTTGCTGCACCTACACCAACAAACATTTCAACAAAATCAGAACCAGATATGCTAAAAAAAGGTACTCCTGCTTCTCCAGCCACAGCTTTTGCTAACAATGTCTTACCTGTTCCAGGAGGACCAACTAATAAAACCCCTTTTGGAATTTTCCCACCCAATCTCTGAAATTTATGCGGGTCTTTTAAAAACTCAATTATCTCTTGTAACTCTTCCTTTGCTTCTTCTACACCTGCCACATCTTTAAAAGTAACCTTTTGCTGATCTTGAGTTAATAACTTTGCCCTACTTTTACCAAAAGAAAAAGCTTTCTCACCTGCACCCTGCATCTGCTTCATGAAAAAGATCCAGATACCAATCAATATAATCATTGGCAGCCAAGAAATTAATACCTGTACATACCAAGGATTTTGATCAGGCGGTTTTGCATATATTTGAACTTTATGTTCTCTTAAAATTTTTACAAGCTCATCATCAGTGGGATAATATGTTTCAAATTGTGTTCCATCAGTCATCTCCCCAGTTATATGATTCTGTTTTATAATAACTACCTTAACTTTATTTTCTTGAACTTTATTGATAAAGTCAGAATATGATAATTTTTTACTTAGTCCTTGACCTGTATTGAAAAAATTAAACATAACTACCATCATCAATGCAATTACCATCCAAAGCATTAAATTCTTGTAAAAATTATTTTTCATTTTCACTCCCTAACAGTATTTTATAATAATTTTAAAATAGAAATATCTTTTAGATTTCTAAAATATCCATTGTAGTCCAAACCATACCCCACAACAAACTCATCAGGTATTGTAAATCCAACATAATCTGCCGAAATTTCAGCAATCCTTCTTTCTGGTTTATCAAGCAATGCACATATCTTAAAAGATTTTGGATTCCTGACTTCAAGCAATTTCTTTAAATAACTCAAAGTAAGACCAGTATCCACAATATCTTCAACAAGAATAACATTTCTATCATTTAGGGGCTTATCTATATCACAAAGTAATCTTACAACACCTGATGACTTTGTAGTTTGCCCCACATAGCTTGATACAGAAATAAAGCTAACCTCTAAAGGTAAATCGATATTTCTAACCAAATCTGCCATAAAAATCCATGACCCTTTTAAAACTCCCACCAAAAATAACTCTTCACCTTTAAAATCTTCTGTAATCTTCTCACCTAATTCTTTTACTTTTGACTCAATCTCATCCCTAGTTATAAATGTCTCTAACTTATAATTACTAATCATTTTCCCCACCTTTTATATATTTTATTTCAATATCATCATTTTTAGATATATTTTCAACCCATAAAATATTTCCATTTTCTTCAACTAACACAGAAGTATCTCTTATAACTAAATCAATTTTTTTATCAATAAAAATATCCTTTAATTTTTTACCCAAAAACCTATCACCCTTACGCCTATTCCTAATTAACAAACTTTTGTTTTTTAATCCCCTTTTGAATACAACACATTTATTTAAATGAGGTATTTGCACTTTAAAAGTTCTTGAATCTTTTATAATTTCAAAATTCTTCAAGTAATATTTTTTATAAAGATAACAGTATTTATAAGATTTTTCAAAAACAAAGCCTAAAGGCAGTATTACCCTTTTTGACTCTTTGTAATTAAATATATCAATTATAGAGTTTATATGTCTTTTTTCTACCTTGAAATATTTATTTAACAATGACATCAAAAAATACTTTTTTTCATAATCAGTTAACTTTAAAAAATCATCTAATAAAAAAAATTTAAAATCATCAAAATTTTCTAAAATATGAACATTAATTTTACTATCTAAAAAAGATTTTAGCTCTTTTGACTCATCAATAAGTCTAATAATATTTTTAAAAAAGCCTTTATTGTAATTTGCTATTTCTGACATTAACTTATTTCTAACCCAATTTCTGAGAAACCTATCATCATAATTACTTTCATCAACCATAAAATCTAATTTGTAATAATTTACAAACTCATCTATTAAATTTCTGTCTATATCCAACATAGGCCTTTTAACATTACTGCTTTCTAAATTAAATCCACCTAAATTATAAAGAGGTGTTCCCCTAAAAACTCTTATAAAAAAATTTTCTATTAAATCATCTCTATGATGAGCGGTTAGAATATAATCAAAACCTAAGTTTTCTAATAATTCGTTTAATCTATTATATCTTAAATTTCTCGCAGCATCTTCAATACTCAAATTATACTTTTTTGCATATTCATAAACATCAATTTTAAAAACATATATCTTTAAACCTAATTTTTTGCAAAAACCCAAAGCAAACTTTTCGTCTCTGTCACTATTTTTTCTTAACTGATGATTTATATGACAAGCAACAATATCAGATATTTTCAATAAACACTTATTGTTAGCTAAAAAGTACAGTAAAGAAACAGAGTCTTTACCACCTGAAAAAGCTACTATTACCTTTTTGCCTTCTAAAAACCTACATTGTTCATACAAAAACTTTTCAAATAATGTATTCATCTAATTTAAGATATTCCTGCTCAAAATCCTTTTTAAAATCTATAAACTCTTTTCGGCCAAGTAAAGCATTTGTGTATTTTTTACCTTCTTCAACCCCAGGTTGATCAAATGGATTGATATCATTTGCCAATCCTATGATACTTACAATATACATATACATCATCATTAAATAACCAATGTTATATTCATCAATTAAATCCATAATAATCTTAATGGAAGGCCTACCAGCTTTTCTTAAAACCAATTCCGTCGAATGCAACTCATAATTAATCAGCTGTCCTAATGAAACATTTTTAAAATAACTTAAACTATCATCAAATACATCAACACATTTATTATCAAATTGATGATTTAAAACCTCAATAAATGTAAAATGCTTATCATTTGGTCCCTCTTTAAATAACTGCAACAGTGAATGTTGATCAACAGAACCTATAGACTTAAGAGGTGTTGTGCCAAAATTTACAGTTTCACCTTTGTTATTAGCAGCTTTTCCTAAGCTTTCTGCCCAAAGCTGGCAAAACCATTCTACAAACTTGCCTAATCTAGAAGTGTAAGGCATTACAACATTTATATTTTTACTGTTTTCAATAAAATACATGTAAATTGCAGATAATAATAAACATTTATTAATACCTTCATCGATAAAATTTTTAGCTCCAGCCAAAAGTCTATCAATTTCAATTCCAAGAAGAGCAAAAGGTAAAAGGCCAACAGGTGTAAAAACAGAAAATCTACCACCAATATTTTTTGGAATATCAAACATCTTTATTTTGTTTTCATTACCAAATTTCTTCAAAAAACCTTTTTCAGGATCTGTAATAAATATTAAATGTTCATTTAAATTCTTTCTCAAATTTTCTTTTAACCAGTTATAAACATAGACAAAATTAAAAATAGTCTCTACTGTAGAACCAGACTTCGAAATTACACAAACCAATGTATCTTCAGCTTTACAATGCCTGAGTATCGATTTTTTCTTAAAAGGATCAACATTATCTAAAACCCAAATCCTAGGAAAACACCCTCTTTCCGAATAGCTTAAGGCGTTGTAACCATAAGGTAACAAAGCTTCACAAACAGCTTCTATACCTAATGATGAACCACCAATGCCAATTACAATCAGATCATTATATTTTCCTAATGTTTTTTTAGCAAAATCTTTAATCTCGGAGATATTTTGGTTAACCACATCGGGAAAACCTACTTCACCATTTGAATGCAACTGAATTAGCTTAAGCAAGCCATTTTGTGCTTTGGATTTATAATTTTCAATATCGCTTTCAGTCAAACCAGAATTTAAAAATTTTTTTAAAGAATAATTAATATCTACTTTTATATTTTCCATACCCCCTCTCACAAGTTAATATATGTTTTTAAAATATCATAATTTAAAGAATAATTAAAAATATCATCTTTTTCAAGCACTCCTTCTTTTATTAAATCGGCAAACTTTTTCTCCAAAGGGATATAATCAGATGATCCTTTTACTTGTGAATTAATTTGTGATATAGCATTTTCAACAATAAGCCTTTTAACCTTTAAATTCATTCTCATATATTCATAAATATACAATTTTTTTATACTGTTTCTTAAATTAACTAACCTTTGAGCCAAGCATACCCTTAAAACGTTTGCAAACCTCTCCCTTATTGAATAATCTTTTGTTTTTTCAATTAAGGAATTAATATAACTAATGGCACTGGTAATATCAGGGGTTTCTAAACTTATAAAAACTTTTTTACCTGCCTCAGCTAATTGTAAAATATTTACAAATTCTTCTAAGTTATTCAACAAACCTATAAAAATTATATTTGAATTAATTACCTTATCTAATAATAAAGCATCTTTTAAATTTTCAGCATCACTTCCTAGCTCAATCTGCATAATGTAAGAATAATCACTCTCAAACCTATACATTATAAACTCATCAATATATATTATTGTTGTATTTAAATTCTTACTGAAATGACTTGCAATAGAGCTCATAAAAGTCGATTTTCCATGGCCATGAGGTGCTGCTATTAAATACAAACCACCACGCATAGATATTAAATCTCTAAATAAAGGCTGTTCAATATCATAACTCACAATATCAGGGATATGTTTACTTACAGGACTTAATATTACATTATATTTCCCTCTTTGCTTTAAAATCGAGCATAAAAATGTTTTATTATAAATGTTTAGATTGATTTTTATATTATTATCTTCAACCAACTTCTTCCTTAACCCCTCTGACAGATATAATTTTATAAAATTCAATATATCAGTGTGCTTAATTAATTTATAATCAACTTTAAAAATAGCACTGTTTTTCTTTAAGAATGGCTGCTCACCATCTGTGAAAATTATTTGAGTATAGTTTTGTTCAAGTTCATCTATTAATACAGCGACTTTACCCAAATCTACATCAAAAGTATTATATTTTTCTATCAAATATTTTTTCAAGCTTTTGTATTTATAGTCCTTCAAACCATAAGGGAAATTCTGAAAATCTATTATAATCTTTTTTACCATATTATCAGGCATAAGAAAAGGGTATACTTTACACCCTGATTCAAACTCAAAGTCTTTAATTAAATTTAATATTGTAAAATTTGAAAACCCTATAAATAACTTATTTTCCTTTTTTTCTAAAGGGATAATCTCATTTTCTACTACAGTTTTTAGTGAAAGACAGTTTTGAGCTTCTTTTGTGATTATAAATT
The DNA here is from genome assembly GCF_049472675.1 of Deferribacter thermophilus. Lineage (NCBI taxonomy): Bacteria > Pseudomonadati > Deferribacterota > Deferribacteres > Deferribacterales > Deferribacteraceae > Deferribacter > Deferribacter thermophilus. The sequence goes on along the minus strand of NZ_JAPNXM010000001.1, from coordinate 306,316 downwards.
CATCTTTATCAAACTTATTAATATTAAACTGTTCTGCTAAAAGCTTATAAAACTTCTCTTCATCAACAAAACCTAACTTTACCAAAATATGACCTAATTTTTCACCTGTAATTGACTGCCTTTTTAAGGCTATTTCTAACTGCTCTTTAGTTATAGCACCTTTCTCAACTAGTAATTCACCTATTTTTTTAGCCATCTCTATACCCTTTATTTTTTTAATTTTTTATTATTATAACATAATTGTAATAATAAAACAATTTTATTGATGTATAAAATTTATTGGTTTAATATAGAAAAAAATTTTAGGAGTTTTGACATGATACCAGTAATATCAATTGTGGGCTCATCAGACTGTGGTAAAACCACTTTAATTGAAAAATTATTAAAAATTTTCAAAAGTAAAAATTATAAAGTAGCTACGATTAAACATGATGTTCATGGATTTGATATAGATAAAGAGGGGAAAGATACATACAGACATAAACAGTCTGGAGCATATTCTGTAATTATTTCATCCCCATGGCAGTATGCTATAATTTCTGATGTAGATCATGAGCTCTCAATAGACGAACTAATATTCAAACTGGATAACGATATAGATTTGATATTAACAGAAGGTTTTAAAAGCGCAAATAAACCAAAAATTGAGGTATTCAGAAAAGAGCATTCGCAGGAATTATTATGTAAAAATAACCCCACACTAATTGGCGTTGCAACTGATGAGCCAGAAAACCCTGAATTAAAAAATATTAAAAATATTTTTGATTTAAACAAACCAGAGGAAATAGCTGATTTTTTAATTGAACACTATATAGAAAGCAAAAAGCGCAAAATTAGATTAGTAGTTGATGGTAATCCGATACCTATGAAAGACTTCGTAGCCGATATCGTATCATCAACTATATCATCAATGATTAGATCACTAAAAGGGTGTGAAAATGCAAAAGATATCAAAATTAGTATAAAAGATGAATAGATTCACAGATTTATACGAAGCTTTTAAAATTATTAATTCATTAAAAATTAAACGAAATACACAATTAATTAGTATTGAAAATGCTTTTGGTAAAACAGTTTGTAAAGATATAATCGCTCCAAGATCTATACCTGAATTCAATCTATCTAAAATGGATGGCTATGCTATAAACTCTAATGAAAGTGATTTTTCAAAACCGTTTGCCGTTATTGATGAAATATTTGCTGGAGAACAAACTAAAGTGAATTTATTGCCAAATGAAGCATATAAAGTTGCAACAGGAACAAAACTTTTACACAACATTGATATGGTTGTTCCAGTTGAAAACAGTAAAACAATTAATGAAAAACTTTACTTAGAAAAGCAAAAAAATACTTTTATTCAACCCAAAGAATCAATAATAAAAAAAGGGGAAAAAATTATAAATAAAGATGAAATAATTGATCACAGAATCATAGAACTTTTAGCCACATTAAGAATAAACAGTGTTGAAGTTTATAAACCTATTAAAATCGGAATAATTTCAACAGGATCAGAATTAACCGAGCTATTTGCAGATCCTAACAACACTTTAAACAGTAACTATTACATGATATCTACATTTTTAAAGAATTTTGATACAGAAATCACATATTTGGGTATAGAAAAGGATGATTTTCATTCTATTAAAACTAAAATTCAATCTACTATAAACGAGTATGATTTATTAATAACTATCGGTGGAACAGGATTAAGTAAAGCTGATTTAATCTTAGACATTATAAATTCACTTAATGGTAACATATTAATAAATAATATAAATGCAAGTCCAGGCAAAACATTTAAGCTTGCAACATTAAACAATAAACCGATTTTTATAATACCAGGTAATCCACAATCTGCAATTGTATGTACCGAATTATTTATCGGCTTCCTTTTAAGAGGGATATCTGAAAAAAATCTTTTAATAAAAATACCTGTAAATTTTAGCCTTAAAAAGAAAAAAGGTTTCTATAAAATCATAAAAACTATAACAACCACTGAAAGTAATAATCTTATTAATTGTGATTTGTTTCAAAATAAAAATAAAGGTTTTAGAAGTCTCACTATTATTGACAAAAATACTGAAATTTTGTATGAGGGTGATTTATGCGATACATTCTTGCTTTTCTATTTATAATTTTCATATCTTTAAACACCTTTGCTTCCCATAGGATAAATGATGTTGTTTTAGCAATTCAAAGAATTGAAAAGTCTGTAGTAAATATTCGTACGGAAAAGATTATCAAAAAAAGCTTTAACCCTTTTTTTAATGACCCATTTTTTGATGACTTTTTTGGCTTTGAAAGAACATATAAAACTCAAAGCCTTGGGTCTGGTTTTTTTGTCGATGATAATATTATTGTTACAAATTATCATGTTATAGAAGCTGCCAATAAAATATTTATAATCCCTTACGATAACGAACAATATGAAGCAGAATTAATTGGTGGTGATAAGCTCTTAGATATCGCATTACTCAAAATAAAAGCTAATAAAATATTTCCAAGTGCGAAATTAGGTAATAGCGATAATTTATATTTGGGTGAAACAGTTATTGCAATGGGGAACCCTTACGGATTAAGTAACTCGGTTACAACAGGTGTAATTAGCAATACTAAAAGAATAATAAAATCAGATAACGGATTTTCTATTTTTATTCAAACAGATGCGTTGATAAATCCAGGTAATAGCGGTGGTCCTCTTATAAATTTAGATGCAGAAGTGATAGGGATTAATTCTGCTATTTATAGAGAAGCTCAAGGGATTGGTTTTTCCACACCAATAAATGTATTAAAAAGAATTAAACCAGAAATAATTAAATATAAAAAAATAAGAAGAGGCTTTTTAGGAATTTTATTTGAAGAAGATAATGATGGTAATCTAATAATAAGTAGTGTGGAAAAAAATAGTAACGCCAGAAAAAGTGGTATTAAAAGAGGAGACATTTTATACTCTATAGAAGATATACCAGTATCTTCAAAAAAAGGGGTTAATTATATATTAAGAAGTTATCCGCCAAATTCTACAATTAAATTAGTTATTAAGAGAAAAAATGATTTTTACAAAACTAAATTACTGCTCACAAGCTATCCAGAAAATTACGGTTTAAAAATATTTAAAGAATTATATGGATTGGAATTTGTAAAAAAAAGGGAATATATTGTTGTTAAAAAAAGTAATATACCAGCCTATGTAAAACGAGGTGATGTAATATTAAAAGTAAATGATAAGGAGATAACCAATTTAGAAGTTCTAAATGAAATAATAATAAATAACTTTTATGATGAAATAAATTTTAGCATTTACAGGAATGGAGCAATATTCAACATTTTACTATCTTTATAGATTGAAAAATAAAAATAATTAAACTATACATTTAAAAACTTTGATGGAGGATTAATGAAAACAGCATATTTAGTATTAGAAGATGGAACCGTATTTGAAGGTATAAGCTTCGGTGCAGACGGTGAAGTGGAAGGGGAAGTTGTTTTCAATACATCAATGACAGGTTACCAAGAAATATTAACTGATCCATCCTATTATGGACAAATGGTTTGCATGACATATCCTCTGATAGGAAACTATGGTGTCAATGAAGAAGATTTTGAATCAGATAAGCCTTATGTCTCAGCATTTATAGTTAAAGAGTATTCTAAAACTTATTCAAACTATAGAGCAACTTCTTCTCTGGGGGATTTTTTAAAAAAATATGATATTATAGGTATTGAAGGGGTAGATACACGCAAACTTGTTAAGCACATTAGAGAAAGAGGTTCAATGAATGCTATAATTTCAACAGAAACAGATGATATAGATTACCTCAAAGAAAAAGCTAAAAACATCCCTTCTATTGTAGGTAAAGATCTTGTTCAGTTTGTAACTACAAAAAAAACTTATGAATGGACTGAAGGTAGTTGGATATTAGGAAAAGGTTTTTATAAACCTGAGAAATTTGATTTACATATTGTTGCCATAGATTTTGGTATAAAAAGAAATATCTTAAGGTATTTCGTAGATAATGGTTGTAAAGTCACTGTCGTTCCAGCAAACTCTAAGTTTGAAGATATTGAAAATCTTAATCCTGACGGTATCTTTCTTTCAAACGGTCCTGGAGATCCAGAACCAATAAAATATGGAATAGAGTTAGCACAAAAAGCAATAGAAAAATACCCTGTATTTGGTATCTGTCTTGGTAATCAAATTCTATCTTTAGCTCTTGGTGGCAAAACTTATAAATTAAAATTTGGACATCATGGCGGAAATCAACCAGTTATGGATTTAGAAACAAAGAAAGTAGAAATAACTGCACAAAATCACTGCTTTGCTGTTGATATCGATTCATTATCAGATGTTGTGGAAGTCACTCATATTAACCTAAATGATAAAACTGTTGAAGGGGTTAGACATAAAACAAAACCTGTGTTTGCTGTACAATATCATCCCGAAAACGGGCCAGGGCCACATGATGCCATATATCTTTTTAGAAGGTTTGTCGACTTAATTAGAAGCTGTAAATAGTTTAATGAATTATAAATTAAACAAGCTCTTACAATTTTTTACATTATTAGTTATTATCCTTTTTATTATAGTATTTTTATTATCCTATTGGATTTATAAATGCGAAAATTTCATAAATAATAACTACTTAACATTAGAGCTTAGAATTGATAAAAACGAATCCGTATCACAAACATATAATAAACTTTTTAAATATTTAAACACTCCACCCTTTTTCAAAAATTATTTACTACTTGTTTACAAATTTGGTAAAAATAGAAAATACGGTTTTTATAAATTTAATAATAAAAATATTAAATCAATTTTAGAAGATATCAGAAATGGTCATACATTTAAAATCAAAATAACTATTCCAGAAGGCTTTAATATATTCCAAATTGGTAACCTATTAGATAAATTAAAAATTGTAAAATATGATGATTTTATAAATTATATCACAAACAAAACTGTAATTAGAAAATTAACTGGTAAAAACTACATTTCATTAGAAGGTTTTTTATATCCAGAAACCTACTTTTTTAGCATGAACGAACCTGTTGAAAATATTGTAAAAAAAATGATTAATGAGTTTTTTAAAAACTTACCAAAAAACTTTGAAATCGAAGTCAAAAAAAATGGTTTAGATTTTTATAAAGGTTTAATATTAGCTTCAATTATACAGAAAGAAACATATTTAGAAGAAGAATACCCTATAATAGCATCAGTATTTTACAATAGAATAAAAAAAGGTATGCCACTACAATCTGACCCAACCGTCATCTATGGAATCTTTCATCAATTCAATGGAAACCTACAAAAAAAACATTTATTAGATAAAAATAACCCTTATAACACATACATTTATAGAGGATTACCACCCACACCAATTTGCAACCCATCCATTAGTGCTTTAAAATCAGTAATGTACCCAGCAAAAACTGATTATTTATATTTTGTCGCTGACAAAAACGGAAAGCATCATTTTAGTAAAACATACAGTGAACATAAACATAAAGTGTATAAGTATCAAATAATAAAAAAATAAGACAAAATTTGTATAATTTATCTTGACAAAATTAAAACAATTCTAAATATTATAATATAGAATTTTTAAAGGAGGGAAAATTATGGCAATAGGTGAATTTGTTAAATCTGCAGATTTCAAAAGTGAAAAGCATGTTCCTGTAATTGAATTACCAGAAAAAATTGAAGCAGGTAAAGAGTTTGTTGTAAATGTTTCTGTAGGTAAAGAGATTGCTCATCCAAACACTACAGAGCATTTTATAGGGTGGATTGCACTTTATTTCAAACCAGAAAATGGTAATGTTTATAACTTGGGTAGAGCAGAATTTACTGCTCATGGTGAATCCACAGAAGGTGCAAACAAAGGCCCTGCATTTACCGAACCTTCTGCACTATTCAAAGTTAAACTTAACCAACCTGGAAAATTAGTAGCTGTAAGTTATTGTAATATTCATGGTTTATGGGAAAGTGAAGTAGAGGTTAAATTTTAGCTAAAAAAGGGGGTAAGTAATTACCCCTTTATTTTATAATTCTTTCAATTCCATTAAAAACAACAAACCCCCTTGAAGAAGTTATCCCTATCATTGTTATATTAGTTTTTTTTGCAATCTCTAACCCCAGTTTGCTTGGAGCTGTCCTTGATACAACTATCGGTATTTTAGCTCTTGCACATTTTAGCATCATCTCTGAAGTCAGTCTTCCAGTTGTTAAAATAACCCCATCAAAAGTTCTTTCATTTAATAAAACAGCACCAATCACTTTATCTATCGTATTATGCCTTCCAACATCCTCACAGGTAAATTCAAACCCATCACTACAAAAAAAGTAAGCCTTATGCACACATCTTGTATAAGAATGAAGCTCTGAATCAGCTTCTAATTTCTTGTACATTTCCAAAACTTTTTGAGGTGTAACTTTAATATCTATCTCAACCCTTTCAAAACCTTTATAAACCTTCTCCAAAACCTTGCCTCCACCACAACCTGATGTAACAGTCCACTTTTCATCTTGAAACTCAAAATCTAAATCATTTAAATAAACATAAAAATTTTTATTATCACACATTCGAAAACTTTTTATATCATCTATACTATTAATTATTTTTGATGTATATAAAAAGCCAAACAGAAACTCTTTCTCATATTGTGGAATAAGCATTACCGATGTAAACTTTCTGCCATTAACAAAAATGGTATATTTTTCCTCCTTTATCAAATATTTTTCTTCTTTAATAAAGGAATTGTTTTCAATATAGAATCTTTCTACCTCATATTTCCAAGCAACCCTTTTTGGCAATAACCTTTGCTCTTTCATAATCCTCTCTGGTATTAATATTTAAAAAACTATACAACTCTTTATCATATTTGTAAAAAAACTCTAAATTATCAAAATATAATACATTCAAATCCTTATATACATCCAATAATCTAAAAATACCATTATTTAAATATTCCTCTAATACTTTTAATGAATTTTTAGTATAAAAACCAAATAAAGTATAAATTTTACTTTTTATCACAGGCAATAGTACTTCATAACCATCAATAAAACTAAATAAGTTTTTAATTAATTCTTTATTAGCAAAAGGGGAATCAGCAGAAATGACAAACAAAGTATCATATTTACTATTTTTTAAACCAGTTATTATACCTACTAATGGGCATTGTTGTTCATACTCATCATTTAAAAATCTACAATTTTTTACTTCAAAATCAAATTTAGTTGAATCTTTACTAATAATTAGTACATCATCCGAAATTTCAGACAGATTTTCAGCTAAAATCTGCGTAAATGACTTATTATTAATCTTTGCTAAAGTTTTATCACTTCCAAATCTTCTACTTTGCCCTCCAGCTAATATAGCACAACTAAAATTGCTCACTTCTAACTCGTAACAGGAATAATTTTTACAAAATCACTAAATATAGATTCTTTATCTTTATAAAATCTTTCTGCAAACTTTTTCAATTTTTCATTATAATCAGGGTCTATATCCACATCTTTAAAGGTATTTATAAACTCATCTATTTCATTACTTAAGAATACTTTATCTTCATCAGTTAAATAATCAATTTTCACAACACCTACCCCAAGCTGATTTTCTTTTATATTTCCCCTAATATAAGCAGCACCAGCCGTCATTCCACTACAAATATAATACCCCATTGGGTTATCCAAATCTACTACATTTAAAACTATTCCAATACCACCCTGAGCATACTCCATAAAATAATCCCCCATCCCCTTTTCTGAACCTACTCCATATATAGCCACAGGTGGTTTTCTTTCACTCAAGCGTTTTTCAAAAGTTTTTAAAAACTGATTCCAACTCATCTTTTTCCTTAAACTTCTTCTTTTTTGATATCTTAATAATAACTCATCTAAAATACTTTCCTTATCCCAATCCTTATATTTAGAAAGATCAAGCTCTGCCCATTCTTTTGGCAATCCAGCTTTCATTAACAATAAATTCCTAACTCCACCACTTTTAGCAACTCTAAATTTACCACTTACAGAATATGCAGCAAATAAATCGCCAACCTCACCAGCAATATTAATCTCTTTTGGATTAGAAGTGTTAGCAACACCAACATGCGCATTTGCAGGTATGTAAGTTTTATGATTTTTATTTGGAATTACATTTATCTTTACATCTTTAACAAAAGCAAATGCATGATTACCAACTAAACCTCTAACAGTGATCTCTTCGCAATTAACCCCCGTTCCAATAAGTCTTTGCCCAACAACATTATCTAAGAAAAATCTTTTTACCCCTTTTTCCACTGCTTTCTTCATAATTAAATTTAAAGTTCTACTATCAATCTCAAAAACTCCAACATCAATATATAAATAATCATTCTCTATTTTACTCAATATTTCTTCAATCAAATCTTTATTCTCATCATAAACCATTTTATATGTTTTAAATACTTTATGCTTTCTCTCTTTTGTTGAAACCCTTGGCAACTGCTTAAATATTTCAGATTTTCCAAAAGTTTCAAAAAGTAATGGATCACTGCCATGATATCTAAACCTTCTAGCACCCACAACATCAGCATGAGAACTCATACCCAAACCAGCCGCTAACCCTTCTAAATCCTTTTGAAAAGATTTTATCATATTCACTATACCTTCTGCAGCAACACCAGGATCAATTCTATCCCCATATTGTCTTGATGTTATCCCCCACGCACATTGACCAGTATGACACCTTTGACAGAGTGTACATCCTAATGGGTGCAATGTTCTCATCCCCATCCCAACAAAATCAGCTCCAGCGAGAAGAACAAGAAAAGCATGAAAGCTATCAAGAACTCCACCTTCAGCAATAATAGATACCTGCTCTCTAAGCCCCTCTTCTCTTAAAGCAAGATCAGCTATATGTGTTAAATAAACAACATTTAAACCTCTATTTTGCAAATCCACTAAATGTGCAGCACCAGTAGAACCATCCCCAGCTTTAACAGTAATATAATCAAAACCAGCTTTAGCAAGAGCAACAACAATCTCTTTAAAATTCCATGCAGTTCCATAAACATCTGCTCCAATAAGCTTATCATCACCCAATAGAGCTCTTAACGATTCAACGCGCATAGGTAACTCTTCTATGGAATATTGAAGGTGCTGAGGATTAGGTGCAGTTAAATTCCTTAATGCTTCAACACATCTTAAAAGAGCAATTTCAATATCATTTTTTTTAGCCTGTAATCTACCACCTTTACCCTTTTTTGCATCCTGCCCATATTTCATAGAAAATCCAGCAAACTTATCCAACTCAACCCAAGGCCCATAGCCACCAGAACCAAACTGTAAAATACAGTATTTAGCGGCAGGCATCATATCCGGATGAAGATAACCTTCACCAGTAAAAAAAGGTCTTCCAAGTTTGATACTTGCAATCAGACGAGCTAAAAACGCTTCATGACTATTAGAACCATAACTCATATGAACATCAAAAATTGGTGTGTTACACTTAAATCTTGCCTCCCTTTTCCCAAGATACATATTGTCAAACTTACCAGCATACTCATGCAAATGATCCCTTTGAGGGCTTAATATTTCAGCAGCATCAATTAACCAATCATTTGAAAGTTTTGATTTTTGAGCACCCAAATGGGCGCTACTAAGCATTGAATCACCTTCAGCTCTTCTAAGACAGTTGTTTATTACTGTAGAGTCAGTAAGCTCGACACCTATATCATGATAATCAGGGTTTTTATACACTTTAATTGCTCTTTGTGGACACATTTTTACACATCTTTTACAATTGCAACATTCATCAGGATTAATCCATAAAATCTTTTCTACCAAATGAACTTTATCTTCATTTTCAGGTAAAATACGATTTCCTGCATCATCATAATAAATTGTTTCCATTCTAAAAACGCCATACTCACTATTTGGATTTTTTAAGTTATGTGTACAAGCCTCAACACATCTGCTACAAAAAACACACCCTCTTCCAGGCTCTTCTTCCTCAGATGTAACCTTAACCCAATATTTTGCTCCTTTAGCATAAATCCCTGTTTCAATAGGCTCAATATATTTTATCGCTTTTTTAACAACTATTTCTTTCTTAATCATTTGTCATTCTCCATGAATAAACTAATTTTTTCAATTTTTTATTTTTAACTTCAAACGCTACCACCTTTCCTGCAGCTGGATCATAAACTTTGTCAAGTTGTTCACCCATAAAATATGCTGCAGAAACTACAGCTCTCTGCTCACTACCCAAAAAAGCAACCTTATCATTAAAACCGATGCTAAAAGGTCTCAAATGGTCTCTATCGGTAAATCCTAAAACATAATCTTTTACAAGTACAATTGCGGTTGCTGGACCACTCATTTTCATCCTACTTAGATATGGATCATTTACCACTTGAAAATACCTTTCCCTTTTTTCTTCTTCCATTTCGCTTATCTCTTGAGGAAACTTTCTACACAAGATCCATTCTATCTCTTCTATTGAAAAACCATTATTTAACAGATAATCCACTTCTAAAAAAATAGCCTCAGAATCTGTACCAACATGTAAATCAATCCCCAATTGCTCTAATGCAATAGCGTTAGATTTATCACTCGATAAATGCCCATTATGTATACCAGCTACCTCTCCAAAGGAAATTGGCTGAGGCCCCCACCATAAACCTCTACCTTGACTTGTTGGCCATCTCAAATGTATTAAACAACCATCATAAAACCAGTCCTCATACTGTTCTAATTCATATATTTTGATAGTATCCAAAAGCTCAAATGCAGTTAAAAATGTGCCATTTTCCTTTGATGAAGAAAATATCCTTGCATCATCCATAAATGTTTTATTAAAAAGGGTGACATGTTTTCTTATATAACGATACTCATCATCAATTCTTTCTCTATATAGCATCTCCTCTCTTGTTGGTGGTGTAACAAAATATCTTTTAATAATCGGTAAGTCATACTCAAAATAAAATTTCTTTTTCACTAAATCCTGCGAATCCAAAATATGAACTCCCCACTCTTCAATTACCTTTTCCAATTCTCTTACTTTAGTTTGATTACGAAACATTATATGAAAAACATAAAAATCATTGTCTTTATAAATCCCTTTTAAAGTGACGCCAGCACCTGCTCTACCTCTATATTGTAAACACATTGCTGCCTTCAATAGAGGTGATAATTTAAATTCACCAAAAGCAGAAATTAGGCCACAAGCACCTAATGGAAGCCCTTTTTCACCACCAGAAAATTCTTCAACAGAAATTTTACTATTTATCATTTTTAACCCCTTTTATTTCATCCAAACTTTTATACTGCTCTAACACATGTTCAAAATTTTCAGAATTTTCATCAATTACACTGAGTGCTGACCTTGGACATGCCTCAACACTTTTAAAAGTGCTACCTGAAACTTTTTCTTTTATAAAGGTATAAAAACAGGCATCATGCTTTGGATCCCAATCTACTTCATGTTTTGCAATAGAACCATCAGAATATCTATAGCACCAATCGCATTGAATACATATTCCACAGAAAAAGCATCTTTTGGCAAACAATACCGCTGTATCTTCATCAACCGTTTTCACAATTTCTTTAAAATTATATTTTCTCTCTTTAAAGTCTAATTTTTCCTCAATTAAACGGTGAGATTTTTCAAAATATTTCAAATTTAAAGTATTATAGTATGCAATATCTCTTTTTTTATCTTCTTGAAATTCAATATTTAAATATCTCAATATCTCTTTAGCAGTCTTTCTTGCCAGCCCTACTGCTCTTACAACCATCCCTGTACTTTCTACTGCTCCACTTGCCGCATCTCCAGTAATAAAAATTTTATCAATAAATTCTTCTGGTAAATCAGAGCATATAATTTTTGGAAATTCGATTGTAAATTTTTCACCCACAAAATAAAGATCGGGCTCATCACCTATAGCAAGAACAATTTTGTCAAACTCAAAAGTTTTATACTCACCTTTGACTGGCACAGGTCTCCTTCTACCACTTTCATCTACTGGCCCAAGCTTCATCTTTTGACATGTAAGTAATAATTTATTATTATTACTTTTTTCTATTTTAACCGGTTGTAATAGGAATTCAAACTTTACCCCTTCCCTTTTTGATTCTTCAACCTCACCTGGATGTGCTGTCATCTCAGCGACAGTTCTCCTGTAAATAACAGTTGGTTCACCTTTTAGTCTAACAGCAACTCTAGCTACATCAAATGCTGTATAGCCTCCTCCAATAACACCAATCTGCTCCCCTTCTTTAATTGGATTTTCACCATCCACATTAATCCCTCTTAAAAATTCAATGCCATGTAAAACATTTTCTAAATCTTCACCTTCAATATTTAACTTAAATGGTTTATGTGCACCTGTTGCTATAACTACCGCATCATATTCACTCGCCAAATTATAAAATTTTGACTTATTAATATTTTCATTACAATGAACTTTAACACCCAAATCTAATATATAGTTCAACTCCTTTTCAAACACATCTAAAGGATACCTATACCTTGGAATGCCTTCAACCAACAAGCCTCCTGGAGATTTATGTCTTTCAAATACATCGACATTTACTCCATATTGAGCCAAAAAATAGGCAACAGACAAGCCAGATGGGCCAGAACCAATAACTGCTACATTTTTTCCAACATTTTCACTTACATATTTAATTGGCTTTAAGCCATTTTTATAACCCCAATCTGCTACAAACCTTTCTAAAGCTTTAATATCAACAGGCATGTCAAATTTTGCCCTATTACAAGCTGTCTCACATGGATGATCACAAAATCTTCCACACCCACCAGAAAAAGGGTTTGTTTTCTTTAAAACATAAAAAGCCTCTTCGAACCTTCTAAGTGAAACTAAATGCAAAAATCTTGGGATATCATTTTCAGCAGGACAACCACTATTACCCAGATGGTCTTTGCTATAACAAGGGCTTTTTTTGTTAATATATATAGGGTATAACCTTTTCAACTTTTCCTCCTTACTTTCATAAATAATAGAGGAATCATCAAATATCCTAGTCAAACTTTCATAGATACTTTTACTATGACTTCCTCTATTAATAATTTATCATGAAATTATAAATATGTATAATAAAATTTAAAATACCTGTCAAGATTTTTTATTATATTATTAGGTTAATAGTTAAATTTATATTATTTTTTAAGGATTTCTATGGCTTTTGCATAAGAATATGAGTTTAAAATCTTTCGCCTATCCAATCCACCTTTACGAGCAATATTTATCCCATAAATTATGTCATTAAAACCTTGTTTATTATGTGCATCAGGATTTATAGCCACCATAAGGTCATACTTATGGACATATTCCATTTTTCTCCAATCGATGTCCAATCTATAAGGGTTAGCATTTAATTCAATCACTACATTATTATATTTACAAACTCGATATATCTCATCTTCATCAAATTCATAGCCATTTCTTGATAGCAAAAGTCTTCCTGTTGGATGACCAAAGATATTAACATGTTTATTCGAAAGAGCTTTAACTAACCTTTTCGTCATTTCCCCTTTTGTCATATTAAAATGTGAATGAACACTTGCTATAACAAAGTCAAACTTACTTAAAATATCATCATCAAAATCCAGGCTACCATCAACAAGGATATCGCATTCTATCCCCTTTAAAATTAAATTGCTATTCTCAGTATTGACTTGGTTAATTGCTTCAATCTGTTTTATTGCTCTATTTTCATCTAAGCCATTTGCTATACGAGATGATTTACTGTGATCAGAAACCCCAATATACTCATATCCGTAAATTTGAGCAATTTCTATTAAATCCTTAATTTGCATTATACCATCTGACCAAACTGTATGAACATGAAAAACACCTTTGAGATCCTTTAGTTCAATCAATTTATGAGAATTTATTGATTTTTCTCCAAACTCATAATAGCCTTCTCTCAATTCAGGGACAATATATGAAAGGCCTAAAATATTATAAATATCTTGCTCATCATCTATATTTAACTTTTCCTCACCTTTAAAAATACCATACTCATTTATTTTCAAACGTAAACTTTTTGCTTTCATTCTCAACACTTCGTTGTGATTTTTACTACCAGTAAAATGGTGTAACATTGTTACAAAATTTTCTTTTGAAGCAAACCTAACATCTACATTGATATTTTTATAGTTGAACCTAATTAATTTTTCTCCAGATTCTATAATTTCTATATTATTGCTTTTTAAAAAGTTAATAATACTATTTTCTGCAATTAAATTATTTACCAATATGACAAAATCGATATCTTTGATTACCTCTACTTTCCTTCTTAAACTGCCAGCAAATTCTACTTTATCAACCCCTTTTATATGACTTAAGCTTTTCTTAATCTCATCAGCTACTATTTCTGCTTCAAAAAAGAGATGTTTATCTTTATGTTTTTTATAGTACTCTAACCCTTTTAAGATATTCTCTTGAGATTTTTTGCCAAACCCCTGAAGTAATAAAAGCCTATTTTCTTTACATGCATATTCTAGCTCGCCTATACTATTGATTTTTAATTCGTTATACAATCTGTAAGCCTTTTTTGGCCCAAGACCAGGTATTTTTGTCATTTCAATCAAAATGTTTGGGGTATTTTTCTTAATTTCTTCTAATGCAGATAAAGTGCCAGTCTCAAGAATTTCTAATATTTTTTTAGAGATAGCTTTTCCTACACCTTTTATATCCTCTAATCTTTTACCACTATCAACATAATCTTTTAGATTAAAAGGTAACCCCTTTATAACCCTTGCTGCTTTTCTATATGCAGCAATTTTATAAACTTCATCATTGTTTAACTCTAAATAATCAGCATATTCCTCAAAAATTGAAGCTATCTTCTCATTTATCATTTTTTAAATTAAAGTGATTAATTTTCTTATGTAAATAAGTCCTTTCGATTTTTAAAACCTTTGCTGCTTTGGATATATTCCAATCCGTGCTTTTCAGAACCTTCAATATATAATTTTTCTCAAACAATTCCTTAGCTACCTTTAATGGTAAACCCATACTAATAATTTCAAGATCATCATTTTTAACCCCTTTTAAAAAACCAGGGGCATCTTCAACTTTGAGAATATCATCATCAGATAAAACAACCATACGCTCTATCGTATTTTTAAGCTGTCTTACATTACCCGGCCAATCATAATTAATAAACAATTCCATCAACTCATCAGACACCCTTTTGACAGGAAAGCCATTATTATAACAAGACTCCTTAACAAAAAACTCTACCAGTAATGGGATATCTACTTTCCTCTCTCTCAAAGGTGGCACATGTATAGGGACAACATTTATCCTGTAATATAAATCTTTACGAAAATTCCCCTTTTCTATCTCTTTTTCAATATTTTTATTAGTCGCTGATATTAATCTGAAATCTGATCTAATTACATCGTTGCCACCAATTCTACTAAATTCAAAAGTCTCTAATACTCTCAATAATTTTGCCTGCATCATCAAATCCATATCACCTATCTCATCCAAAAAAAGTGTCCCTTTGTCAGCGAGCTCAAATTTACCAGCTTTCCTACCAACAGCTCCTGTAAATGCACCTTTTTCATAGCCAAACATTTCACTTTCAATTAATTCTGATGGTACAGCAGAGCAATTTAATTCTACAAACCTATTTTTTGACCTTTTACTCAGTAAATGAATCAGCCTTGCAACATGCTCTTTTCCAGTGCCATTTTCACCAGTTATTAAAACCCATGCATTTGTGGGAGCAATTTTTTCTATCCTTCTTTTCAATGCTTGAATTTGATCACTAATACCTATCAAATCATACTTTTTTAAGAGATCCAGCTTAGTCTCTCTAAGATCCCTTTCTAATAATATTTTATCTTTCAAATGCTTTAATATTAGAAGAATTCTTTCAAGCGATAACGGCTTTTCTAAATAATCATAAGCACCATGTTTAATCGATTCTACTGCATTTTCAATATTTCCATGACCACTTATCATTATTACTTCTAAATCAGGAAAATATTTTTTAATTTCTATAAGCCCCTCATTCCCATCTTTATCAGGCAGCCATATATCCAAAAACAAAATGTCATAAAGTTCATTTTTTAACTTATTAAATCCATCGTTAAAGTTTAATGCAAAGTCAGCATTAAACCCTTCATCCTCAACTATATCTTTTAAAGTCTCACAAATATTTTTTTCATCATCTATAATTAATACTTTCATACTTGACTCCACTTTCTCTTATCAAATCTTATTTTAAAAATAGAATACTCTCCAATTTTGCTTTCTACCTTTATAGTACCATCATGTTCTTCAACAATCTTTTTAACAATTGATAAACCTAAACCTGTACCCCCCTCCCGTTTACTAAAATATGGTAAAAATATTTTTTGTATATCTTCTGGACTAATACCTTTTCCATTATCTCTTATTGATAAATATAAATATTCATTATCCTCATTTAGCGATAATTCTATAACAGCTTTATTATCCACAGCTTGAATTGAGTTTTGAATTAAATTATGAAGTAATCTTTTAATTTGCGAAGCATCCCCATACATCAATTTTACATTTGATTGATTAAATTTAAACTCCACATTTGAAACTGTAGATGTATAGAAATCGATTACCTCTTTTATGAGTTCACTTATATCAAAATATTTTTTATTTACACTTGGCATCCTTGCAAATTCATTAAACTCATTTATCATTTTGTACAAATCATTAACTTCATCTATAATAGTTTTTAAACTTTTGTATATTGATTCAGACAAACCATTTGAATTATCTTTTAACTTTTTCAAAACTCTTTCTGCATTGAGTTTGATAGGGGTTAGAGGATTTTTTATCTCATGAGCAATGCGACTTGCAATCTCTTTCCATATTTCATACTTTTTAGCAATCAATATGTCTGTTATATCATCTATAAATACAATTACATTATCCGGCTCATTATGAGTTAAGAAGACTTTAGAAAAAGTAAATGACAATGTTTTCATCTCGTTGTCAATTTTTAAATCTTTTTGGAAATTAAAAGTTATATCAGAGCTATGATAAAAAAACTTTTTTAAAGATTCTATAATTTCATCCCACCATTCTAAATTACTACTCAATAATTTTTCTGCACTTTCATTACACTTTAAAATTTTAAGTTTTTCATCAAACAGAAAAATTGCTGATTTTGTATTCTTAAAAATAATATCAATATATTGACTATCTCTAAAGACTTGTTTGTACATTTTATCCAATTCAATGTTTTTCTTTTTTAACTGTTCAGTATGTTCATTTAGTTTTTGCGCCATTTCATTAAAAGATTTAATCAAAACCCTAAGCTCATAACCGCCAACTTCTTCAAGCTTAATATCAAGATTACCAGAAGAAATCTTCTTTGATGCATCAACTAAAACATTTAAAGGTTCAGTAATATTTTTAGAAAAAACAATACTACCCCAAATCCCTGCCAGCGCCACTAGTAAAGTCATCAATATTAGAAGTATCTTATAAGAATTTTTAATAGGCTCGGCAAAAAACTTTATTTGGCTATAATTCCTATATGAATCCATTATTTTAGAAACCTTAGAAGCTTGATCAGGTGGAACTATTTTATACACAAAAAGAGCTCCTAAAGTTATCTTCTCAGAAGTTTTAGCAGATATTGGTGCACCTACCCAATAAAGTTGATTTTCACCAAAAAATTCATATTTTGCTACCTGCTTTGCTTGAGATACAATTTCATCAACGATATCTTTACCCACTATAAAGTTGATGTAATACTTCTTATCGCTTGATAAAATTCTATTACCTTCTTTATTAAATACAGCTACTCCATCAATTCTATTATTTTGTAAATAATCGTTTACAAAATCATTTAGTTCTCCATAGTTCCTTTGCAATAAAAATCCTTTGGTGGTTACAAGTTTTGAAAGTATTAAAGTTTGCTCTACCAAATCCTGCTCAAGTTGATTCTGATACCTTTGCATCAAATCAACTGAGCTTTTTAAAGCAAGCTCCACCTGGCTATCAAACCACTTATTAATACTATTATTAATTATATTAATGGAAAAAATAAAAACTATTGAGACAGGTATAACACTCAGAATTATTGAAAAAATAACTAATTTACTTTGAAGAGAAGAGCCAAAAACACCATGTCTACGGTTAAAGAAAATTTTAGCTAAATTTCTAAAAATTACTATTAGCAAAGCTAAAAGAAGTACAATATTTATATTAATTAATAAAAAAATCGAAATATTTGAGCTCAAAGGGAAATTATAATTAACCAACTTAGAACTAACAAAATAATTTAACAATATAACTAGAAATAAAGTTATTGTGTAATAAAGAATTCGCTTCTTTTTAGGTTCTAAATCTTTAAACATCAAGCCAGGCCTAAATCAAAACAAACCTGTTTAACAATATCAACACCAATCTTTTGAGACTTTCTAAGATACCCTTCAAATAGAGCATTATCACAAATAGTGTTAATTAACCTTGGTATCCCTTTACTATTTTCGTATATAATAGGTATCGAATCATCTTCAAATAAATTTTCATCCCCACCAGCTATTTTTAATCTGTGAGCGATATAATTCTTTGTATCTTCCAAAGTTAGAGGTTGTAAAATCACCCTTACTGCTATCCTTTGGAATAATGGCTCATCTAATTTAAGGTTTTCCTCAAGCTCTGGCAAACCAAATAAAACAAAATTTATCATTTTACCGTTTTCATCCTCAAAATTTAACAATCCTCGAATCTCTTCCATTACCTCTTTTTTAGTAAGCATTTGAGCTTCATCAATCAAAACAACAACTTTTCTACCATTATCATTCAATTCTTGAATCTTTTTAAAAAGTTTTGTAACCATTTCAGGCTTTTCTGAAGGGATATCCTCAATCCCTAACTGAACGCTCAATTTTTTAAGAAACCACTCAGAAGAAATTTCAGAGTGAACAACAACAATAAATACTGATTCATATATATCTGGATCTATCTCCTCATAAAAAAGCCTTGCAATGGTAGTTTTCCCATTACCAATAGGGCCTAAAACAACCCCTAAACCTTTTCTCTCTTCAATTAAATAATGTAGTTTAAGCATTGCTTTGACATGATTTGAAGATTTATAGAAATATTTTAAATCAGGTGTATTATTAAATGGTAATTCTTTTAAATTATAAAATTGCTTAACACTCATCTAAACCTACAAAAATGAAATTTTCTTTTTCTTCTTTTTTGTTTTATCATCTAAAACACTTATCTGCTCTTCACCTACAGAAGTTTGATCACTTTCAACAACCATATTATCATCTACTTTATCCCTTACATCTCTAAAATCTTTATCCAACATACTCAATTTATCAAAATAGTTCTTAGCAGTGTCTTTATAACCTTTTTCTTCATAAATAGTAGCTAACTCATATAAAGAAGTTTTAATCTTTTCTGTATCATCATAATCAGCAATAATAAGTTTATGGATATTTGCCGCTTCATCTATTTTACCTAACTTTTTATAACATTCAGCTAACATATGCAAACTTTCATACCTTTTCTCACCATAAGAAGATTTCTTAAACTCTTCAATTGCATCTTCAAATAATTCTAACTCAAAATAAGCTAAGCCTAAGTCATAATGAGTTTCATAATCATCTTCAGAAACCACATCCTCAATACTTTTACGCATTGCTTCTAATATTTTTGTTTCTTCATCAGAAAACTTCAAAACCTCAGAGGATGATTCTTCTTTTAACTCAGGTTCTATCTCTTCTATTTCTATTTGTTCTATTTGTTCATTTTCTTTAGCTGTTATATCTTCTAATTCATCACCTTCCAATTTCTCATAGGCAACCTTTTCTTCTGTTTCAGATTGAAAATCTTCTAAATCAAACTCATCAAGTGTTACATCAAACTCCGTTTCTTCTTCTACTATAGATACATCTTCAGCAAGCTCCATTATTTTTTCTTCTTCTTGCTCATTTACTAAATCTAAATCAATATCAAAACTCTCTTCTAAATTACTATCTGCTGAAATATCTGTCTCATTTGACAAAGTATCATCTTCAAATTTAGTAGTATCTAAATCGATATCTAAATCCAACTCCACATCATTTTTCAAAATATCAAAACTAGTTGTTTCTAAATCAATGGTGTCACTTTCCTCTAAAGATTGAAAATCAGTTGTTTCTTCAAGTGGTTCACTCTCTTTATCAGCTATCAAAACACCATGCTCAAGTTCATTTATATAATCAATAATGCGCTCAGCCTTTTCATTCTCACCATTTTCATAGTAAATATTTGACATTTTTTTATAAATTTCTATTTGTAAATTCTTTGCTTTACATTTACCTGCTAAAACAACCAAACCATCCAAAAGTTCTGTATCATCAGTTTGTTGATAAACAGACTCCACAATATTTATAAAATCTAAATTAAAATCATAATCGGGTAAGTTATTAATTTCATCAATGAGCTTTTTCAAATTATCATTATCGCTCTTTTTTAAGAAATATTCAGCAAGATCACTGTAAATATCCACTTTTTTATACTTATCTTTTAAATTTAAATAGTAATCTAAATCAGAGTCAATTGGGTAATATTTTTTAAAAAGTCTATACAAATCTTCATTAAAATCGTTTTTCAAATATAATTTTGCAGCCTCAATAAATTTATCTTTATCCTCCTCCCTTTCCTCAAAAAACGGTACCATAAACACGATAAGCTCTGATAAATCACATTTATGCTTTAATGCATAATCAGAAAACTCAAACAAATACTTTTTAGCTATATCAGATTTTTCAGCAGTATATTTCTCATATACCATAGATAAAGCTGAAAACAAAAATTTACATATTTCAAAACTTTTACCAAATTTATCTAACCGTTCTAATACCTTCACATAATTATTTAAATTTGTTCTATCAATTTCTGTTATCTCTTTTAGTATATCTATTGATTTATCTATAAAACCATTTTTTTCATATAAATCACTTAATGACATTAGGGTTCTTAATTGCTCCCCTTTCAGCTTTTTCTTCTCAAATGCCTCAGCCAATTTTCTATATAAATCATATTCATCAGGATAAAACTTCAAAACTTTTCTTATCTGAGCAATCAGTTTATCTAAATATTTACCTTTTTCCAAATCATCAATAAGCTTTTTATAGGTATTCAATGCTTCATTTTTTTGTCCGAGTTTATACTGGATATCACCAATCAAATTTAAGGCATCATAATCATCTGCATGATTAGCCAAATATTTTTTACACTCTTTTAAAGCCTTTTTTAAATTACCTTTTAAGTATATCTTTTTTATATCTCCAAAAGTTAATTCCTTATTTCCAAAAAGCCCCATTATTTGATACCTACCAGTTTATGTATTTGTGGAATAAAGTATCCCATAATGTTATAACAATAACATAAATCTAAAATTTTATCAAGTATCCTTAGATTAAATTTATTATTAATAAAATGTAAATATAGTTCCTTTACCCCCATTTCTTTAATATAATTTAAGATTTTATCCATTTTTTCTAAATCTATATTTTCACTAATTACAATTTTAAAATACACTTTATCTAACAAAGAAACCAATTTACCGATTTCTTTTAAATCACACTCCACTCCAAATGACTCATAAATTTTTAAATCTACGCTAATAATATCAATATATTGTTCTACTTCAAAAATTTCATCTAACAAAATTCCACTGGTTTCTAAAAATATTTTCACCCCCTTACTTTTAATAAGTGGCAAAAACTCTTTTAGAAAATCTTTATGGATTAAAGGTTCCCCACCAGTTAAAGCTATTGAATGATACATATTAAGCTTAAAATTTTCATCAATAATCTTTTCTAACTCTGAAGGTGAAAGAGGATTTTTGTATCTTTTATTATTACAGTAAAAATAGCTTTTAGCTATATAATCAGTATCACAGTTTTTACAATTTACATTACAACCTGCAAATCGTATAAAAATCTGTCTTACACCTACATATTTCCCTTCACCTTGTATGGATGAAAATATTTCTTTTATATAGGCACTATTTTTCATAATACTCTGCTGCAGCTGTTTCACTTTCCCAAACAACAACAGAGCTCACTAAATCCCCAAACTTAACTTTTAGCCTATCATATATATATTTCGCAATATTTTCACTTGTGGGGTTAACTTTAATAAAATATTCGTGTTCATTCAAAAAAATATGATCTAACTCTTCTGTAACGTTTTTCAATTCTTTTTTAATTACCTTAAAATCAACAAGCATTCCTGTTTTATCAAGCTCGTTACCTTCTAAGTAAACCTCTACTTTCCAATTATGCCCATGTAAGTTTTCACATTTACCATTATAATCTCTTAAAAAATGTGCACTCGCAAAGTGATCAATAACTCTTAATTTAAACATTGCCTCAACTCCTTTAATTCTTCATCTGTTAAATATTTATATTCTCCTGGTTTAAGCCCATTTAGCTTTATAGGCCCAATTCTAATTCTCACCAATTTTTTAACATTTATTCCAAAATATTTAAATATATTCCTAATCTCCCTTTTTTTACCTTCTATCAAAATAATATTATATGTATAATTTCCCAAATATTTTATTTTGCAAGGTAAATATTTAAAATCTTTAATTTTCAAACCTTTTTCGACCAGTCTCTCTTCTCTATCTTTTAGCAGCTTATCAACAACAACTATATACTCTTTTTCCACTTTATTAGCAGGATGTTGTATTTTATAAATCAAATCCCCATCGTTAGTAAATAAAATCAGCCCTTCACTCTTATAGTCTAACCTTCCCGAATACCCAAGCTTATTTTCTTTAAAAAACTGAACATCAGCTAACGATTTTTTCCCTTTGTAACTAACATAAGATGTTAACATATTAACAGGTTTATAAAATTTAATATAAATTTTATTTTTAAACTGAAGCTTTTCTCCAGCAACTATTATCTCATCATTAATAGTAAATTTCTCAGCAGGATTTGTAATTAAACTACCATTAACTGTAACCAATCCACTCAAAATCAATCTATCTGCATCTCGCCTTGAATATTTCCCACTTAATGCAATTAATTTATTTAGTCTAATTAACTCTTTTTCAGCTCTTGCCATTCTCTAAATGTAGGTAATTCTGATAAATCTGATAAACCAAAGTATTCTAAAAATTTATTAGTTGTACAATAAAGTAATGGTCTTCCAGGAACATCTTTTCTGCCAATAATTTTAATAAAACCTTTATCTAATAAATTCTTGATAATCGCTGTGCTATTTACACCCCTTATCTGCTCAATTTCAGCCTTTGTTATTGGTTGTTTATATGCAATAACTGCCAAAGTTTCTAAAGTAGCTTTGGAAAAATTTTCATTTTTTTCACCAAATATTTCTACCAAAATACTATGTAAATCATCATCCGATACCATTTGATAACCACCAGCTACAGGCAAAATTTTAATCCCCAAATCGAGATTGTTAAAATATTCGACATATTCAGACAACCTATTTTCTAAATTCACAGGTTCCATTATTTGCCTAAAAGTTTTTAAACTTACTGGTTTGCCAGATAAAAAAAGTGTTGCAAAAAATACCTTTCTTTCATCCATTCCTTTTCACCAAAAAATTTGAAAAATTACTCTCTTGAATAGCTAAAATCAATTTCAATTTAATCAATTCCAAAATAGCCAGAAAACTCACAACAACTTCCATTTTATTTGTACAATTTTCGATTATATGGTTCCAAAAAATCTCATTTTTTTCAAAAACAATCGATTTAATCTTTTCAATTACTTCCTTAATATCAATATTTTTCTTTTCTATCTTAATTACTTTTTTCTCCTCTTTATTTAATAATTCAAAAAACAATCTTGCAATTTTATAAGCATCATAAGTTTCTATTTCATCTTTTTCTAATAAAATAGATTCTTCTCTTGACATATATTTGTTAAATCTACTCTCCATCTCACTTAAAATTGCCGCAACATCTTTAAAAAAGGAGTATTCTATCAATCGTTGTGTAAATAAAAACTTTTCTTCTTCAATATCTATATCATCCTGAATAACTTCATTTTGAGGCAAAAGTAACTTGGACTTCAAATACACCAAATATGATGCCATTTGAATAAAATCTGAAGCCACTTCGATATCCATCTCCTCCATTGCATTTATAGCACTAATAAATTGATCAGCAATGACAGATATAGAAATATCATAAATATTCATTTCATTCTTGTAAATAAGATGTATTAACAAGTCTAGAGGACCTTCAAAATTATCAAGTTTAATTTCTAACAAATCACTCATACTAAATTCTCATAGCTTTTCTAACACTCTCCATAATCTTTCCAGCAGTTTCATTCGCTTTTTGTTGCCCATCTTTTAAAAATTCATCAATATCTGAAATTAGATTATCGTAATATTTTCTCTTTTCCTGAATAGGTGTTAAAAATTCCACTAAATGCTTTAACAATATCCTTTTACAATCCACACACCCAATTTTTGCATTTTTACATCCATCAATTATTTCAGCTTTTTCATCTTCGGTAGAAAAAACCTTATGATAATCAAAAATTGGACAAATGTCTGGATTACCAGGATCACTCCTTCTTTTTCTATTTGTATCAGTAATCATTGTCATTATTTTTTTCTCTACACTCTTTAAATCTTCACTAAGCATGATAGTATTGCCGTAAGATTTACTCATTTTTCTTCCATCAGTTCCTAAAAGTTTTGGAACTTCAGTTAACAACCCTTCAGGCTCGACAAAAATTTCACAATTATATAGATGATGAAATCTTCTCACAATCTCTCTACTAATTTCGATATGAGGTAATTGATCAATACCAACAGGCACATATTTAGCACTATAAAGTATTATATCCACCGTTTGCAATAAAGGATAACTCAAAAAACCCAAGTTATTTAAATCCCTATCCTTTAATTCCATTTTAATTTCTTTATATGATGGGCATCTCTCTAACCATGCTACAGGTGTAATCATAGATAATAATACGAAAAGTTCAGCATGATATAAATTTTTGGACTGGATAAAAAGAGTGCTTTTTTCTGGATCAATTCCTACACTAAGCCAATCTAATACAAGATCTCTTCTATAAGCCTCTATATTTTCAGGATTTTCATAAGTAGTGGTTAATGCATGCCAATCCGCAATAAAATAAAAGCATTCATACTTTTCCTGTAAATCAACCCAGTTTTTTAAAGCTCCAAAATAATGTCCAATATGTAGTTTACCAGTTGGTCTCATCCCGCTCAATACTTTTTCCATATTACCCCTCTTACAATAATATTTTAACAAAATAATGTATAACAGGAAAAATAAAATAATCTACAACATTTGTTATTAACAATAATAAAATTAGTATAAAACCATACCTTTCATATTTTATCATAAATATTTGTTTTGAAGGTGGTAAAAAAGCTTGCAATATCCTCCCACCATCTAAAGGTGGTATTGGTAACAAATTAAAAATACCCAATGCTATATTGATTTGAACAGAATATATTGCCATTAAAGTTAGAGGAACCAATATCTTATTAATCAAAATATTAGATGTCTCTATACTAGCAAATATATGATAAAGGCCTGATGATATTAGTGCTAAAATAAAATTTGCTAAAGGACCTGCAGCCGCAACAATTGCTATCCCATATTTTTTTCTTGCTACAATATTAAAATTAACTGGAACTGGTTTAGCCCAGCCAAACAATCTCGTTAAAAAAAGGACAAGTAACCCCATAATATCGATATGAGCAAAAGGGTTTAAAGTCAGTCTTCCTGCTCTTTTTGCTGTATCATCCCCTAAGAAATATGCTGCATAACCATGAGACGCCTCATGAAAAGTAACAGCAGCTAAAAAAGGGAGCAAAGCAATACTTAATTGTTGAAAGAAATTGTTTATATCAAACATAGAGTGAATTCTTACCAAATTAGTAAAACAATGTCAAAATATATTTAAATCTAAAGAAATTTATCTATAAAAGAGATATCATCAGAATATGTAATTTTTAAATTTCTAATATCAGATTCAACAATTCCAACACTTTCCCCTATCTCTTCCATCACTTGTGCCTCATCAGTTACAAAAATATTCTTCTCAAAAATATTTTCAAACCCTTTAATTAGCTTTTCTCTCTTAAAAACCTGTGGAGTATGAGCTAAAAAATATCTTTCTCTATCAACTGTTTTGACTATTTTATTATTTTCAACGATTTTCAAGGTGTCTCTAACTTTTAATCCGCATATTACAGCATCAAAATCTTTTAATCTTTTTAATAATCTATCAACAATATCACTATTTATAAATGGTCTTACAGCATCATGAATAAGAACATATTCTGCTGAAGAACTTATGGCACAGTTATAAACTGTATAAAAACGCTCACTCCCCCCCTTAACAAGTTTATAATTTTTTAGTCCAACCATATTCAATATAGAAAGTATAAATTCGTTATCATCCAAATTACATCCAATTATAAAACTATTAAATTTGAACGACATGGAAAGATTCTTTAATGTATAATATAATATCGGTTTACCATTTATTTCATAATATTGCTTCTTAATCTTGTCATTAAATCTACTGCCCACACCTGCTGCAGGGATAATTGCATCAATAATCATCTTTGCCTTGCAAATATAATTCTGCCTGTCTCTGTTTGTAATAGACTTGTCACTTCTACTCTTATCTTCTCGCCAATTAAATGCCTTCCATTTTCCACTACTACCATTGTTCCATCTTCCAAATAGCCTACCCCCTGATTATGCTCTTTACCCTCTTTTACAACATATATTTCCAAAATATCCCCTGGAAGTACAGTCTGTCTTAAAGCTATCGCTAAACTATTAATATTTAAAACTTCTACATTTTGAATCTCAGCCACTTTTAATAAATTATGATCAGTTGTAATTATTTTCCCTTTTAATTTTTTAGCTAATTTAACAAGCTTTTCATCCACAGTACCGATATTCTGATAATCAGTTTCATCAATCCTCACAGGGATCTTTTTTTGTTCTTTTAATCTCTGTAAAATACTTAGCCCTCTTTTACCTTTCTGCCTTCTAAGATGTTCATGAGAATCGGCAATATTTTGAAGCTCTTTTAGAACAAATACTGGAATAACTACCTCCCCTTCTATAAAACCTGTTTCAATAATATCTAAAATTCTACCATCAATCAAAGTAGATGTATCTAAAACCTTTGGAATTCTCACATACTTTGTCTTAACTGGTACAATCGATATCTTTGATAACAAATTTTCTAAAATTGTATAATTTTTATAACCAATTAAAATACCTATGTAAGTTCCCACAAAATATATAGCCAATTTTAAAGGTTCACTTGTAACAAAAGATTCCAGCGGAGATAATATCAAATAACTTATAATTAAAAATAAGATACCGCCAACAATACCGCTTAAAATTCTAAAACTTTTCAAATCTGTTATAAGTATTTCTAAAATATTGATTGCCAAAATTACACCAAAGCCGTAAGCAACGGCATAATTAAGTTCTACACCAATCTTGTCTCTTAAAAAAACAAAAACAAACATAATAATAATTGAATAAATCAACCTAAAAAGCCACATATTAACCTCTTAAAAACCTTTTTAGTTCTTCAAAATCCTCTCTACGCCCAAGACAAATAAGCACATCATCAGATTCTAAAACCTCATTTGCACTTGGATTATAGATAAAGTTTTTATCATTCTTTTTTATAGCAATCACAATCAATCCAAACTTTCTGATATTTGATTCTAAAATAGTTTTACCATCAAACTTTGAACCTTTTTTAACTTTTATTTCCTCAACTTCGATATTATAGTCATTTTTCCCTAATGCTAACTCTAAAAACTCTGTAACATTAGGTTTAATAATAGCGTTTGCAATCTGTAAGGCACCAGTAGTAAAAGGTGAGATAACACTATCAGCACCTGCCCAAAACATTTTCGAACTTGCCTCAGCATCCATTGCTTTTGTATATACTTTTATATCACTACTAAAACCTTTTGCAGTCAATGTGATATACACATTTTCTGCGTCAGATTCTACAACAGATATAACGCCCGCTGCATACAAAATATTTGCTTTAACTAAAGTATCCTCTTTAGTAGCATCACCAATAATATATAAATACTCCTTTTCATCAAATTCATGAATATACTTTTCATCCTTTTCGATTATCACAAAAGGTATCGATTTTTCTTTTAATTGAGCGGCTATAATTTTCCCCATTCTACCATAACCACAAATAATATAATGACCATTTAATTTACTTATTTTTTTATCCATCCTCTTTCTCCCAAAAGTTCTTCTTAACTCTCCAGCTATTATCAAATCAAATATTTGAGTACCAATATAAGCAAGAGTACCTGTACCAGTCAAAATTAAAAAGATTGTAAAATATTTCCCTTTATCTGATAAACGAAATACCTCTTCATAACCCACAGTTGAAATAGTAATAATAGTCATAAATAGAGAGTCTAAAAAATTTGCTTTTTCAATTAACACATATCCTAAAGTCCCAATTGAAGTTATAAATATTAAAATAGCAAAACCTATTAATATATTTCTAATTCTGTACTTTAACATTTAAAAGATCAACTCCAATAATCTTTTTAAAAAAATATTTAAAAATTGAATTATAAATATCAAAATAATTGGAGAAATATCAATAAAACCAATAGGTGGGATAAGCCTCCTAAAAGGCCCCATAACAGGCTCTGTTAATGCTACAATTAATTGTACTATTGGATTGTATGGGTCAGGACTTACCCATGAAATTAAAGCTCTTATAATTATAAGCCAAGTTAAAATCTGTAACAAATCTACTAAACTCATTAACCCATATTTTGTATTAACCAACAATATGGTAACAATATTAATTTCTCTTGCTATTAAAATATTAAAAACTATTTGCAAACCACTATTTGCCAAAACATAAATGATAAAAATAAAAATTACTGCTGCAACTACAACACCATTACCTGGTATATTAACAATTGTTCTTACTATTTTAACAACGGGTAAACCTATTCTGTGAAAAAAAGTAGTATATACAGAAGCTTGAAAAGATGTATTTAACACACTACCTAAAATTAAAGAAATAATATAAAACAACATTAAAAACCTTAAAATATCATCTATTGCACCAATTAAAGCATATATAAGACTAATTTTATTAATTGTCCAAAATACTAAAGCGAGTATAACCGTTAAAACACATATCAATAAAGGTATAAACTTTTTACTTTTTTCATGTGGATATTTGCTAAACATAGTAGAAAAAATCGGCTCTGTAAATGATGCAACTAATTTACCAAGAGGGTTAAAGTATAATTCCTGTCTAGTCATCACCCCTCTTAATATCAGTAAAACAATATATGCTTTAATAATAAATGAGAAAAACCACATATCTATCCCCTTTTTCCAAAAATAGCAGAACCTATCCGAACCATGTTAGCACCCTCTTCAATTGCTATTTCAAAATCATCACTCATCCCCATCGATAAATAATCCATATTAATATTATATTTGTCATTTGTTTTAACAAAAAGTTCATACATTTTTGCAAATAAAGGTCTATTCATTTCAGCATCTTCCACTAATGGTGGTATCATCATCAATCCCCTCAATTTTAGATTTTCGCAACTTAAAACAGTTTCCATAAGCTTATCAAAATCATTTAATAAAACCCCAGATTTTTGAGGCTCTTCAGCTAAGTTTACTTGTATTAGTATATCTTGAACCAAATTATTTTTTTTTGCGTATTTATTTATTAACTCTGCTATTTCAATTCTATCTACAGAGTGAATAAGAGTAAAATTATTCTTTAAATACCTCGCTTTATTACTTTGTAAATGTCCAATTAAATGAAATTTAATATCAGGGTATCTATCTTTTAATACCTCTACCTTTTTTAAAGCTTCCTGAACCCTATTCTCTCCAAAAATTTTCTGACCACATTCATAAGCTTCGATTATTTTATCTACAGGAAATGTTTTACTAACAGCTACTAATGTAATATCATCTTTACTTTTACCTATCTTATTAGCAGCTTTATCAATTTTTTCCCATATAATTTCTAAGTTTTTACAAATCATTAATCCCTCACTATCATACTAATCATTCTTCCCGTCACTTTCTCCCTTCTATAGGAGTAAAAATTTTCATCACATTTAGGACAACATCTTATATGCTCAATAATATTTTTTTCAATACCATTTTCTAAAAAAATATCTTCAATCTCACTTCTTAAATCAAAAAAATAACAACCATTTAATTTACGCAAATTTTTATCTAAATTAAACACTTTTTTTGTTAAATTTATAAAATCATCCTTTACTTCAAAACATTTTTCACAAATCCCAACATTAATTACTACATTTGATATTTTTTCATCTTGAAAATGCCTTAAGGCATTAACAATTATTCCATTATAAACAGATCTCCAACCACAATGTAAATTTGCTATACTCCCTGATTTACTCACAATCTGTACACTATAACAATCAGCAGTCAAAATCCCCAAACCTACACCTTGAGCTTTTGTAAAAAGCGCATCCCCTTCTTTAAATGATGCTGAATTTTTATCAACCACTACAACTTTAGATCCATGAATCTGTCTAAGAGTAATAATCCTCTTAATACCAGTATAATCTTTTAAAGCTTCATAATTTTTCTCAATATTTATTAAATCATCACCTGTAAAATAACCAAAGTTTAAACTTTTATAAACTCCTACAGAATATCCACCTAATCTCGTTGTAGTAAAAATTTTATAAGGAGAAGACAACTTTTTTGGTTTAATTAATAATAATTTTTGAGAATCTCTTTGCACTTTAAAAACTCTCTTTTAATAATTTCTCTATCAAAATTTGGTATTACCATCTTTTCCCAAATAAAAGTATAATTTTCATCAAAAAACTGCTCAGCCTTTTTCATAGCATCAATATCTTTTAACGCTTTTTTAACTCTAAAGTTATTATTTAAATAACTCTTATAAAATTCTCTAATATCATCTTCAGCTCTGGATAAGTAACTTTGTAACAATGCATTACTATAATTCATTATATCATATTTTACATTTGGTATCTTCCCCAATCCACTTTTTAATAAATTTATTTTTTTATTCAAAGATGATTTATTGTCTATACCAAAATACTGCATAGGGGTATTTGGTTTAGGGATAAAAATATTGATTGAAACTCTAATTCTTCCCAATCTGTTATAAAACTCTTTTTGAGTATTTAAAAATATTTTCGCTATATTTTCGATTCTCTTTACGATTAACGCTACATCCTCTAAAGTTTCTCCTGGCAAACCGATCATATAATAAAGCTTTAGATTTTCTATACCTTCCTTTGCAATCATATTTGCAACACTTAAAACAGTATCTTCATCTATCTCTTTATTTATTAATTTTTTTAGATTTGGGCTACAGGTTTCCTCTGCAATCGTTATTGACCTAACTCCTAAGCTTTTTAAAGAGCTTATAATTTCTTTTGTTAAAGTATCCGCCCTTAAAGATGAAACTGAAACTTTTAAGTTATAATCCATAAATTCTTTTAATAAATGATTAATACCAGGCAAATCGCCAAATGCTGCAGAAATCAATCCAATATTATCAGAAAATCTATAATGAACAATATCTTTCTTAACCAAATTATAATCAAATATTCTAAAAGGGCGATATGCAAAAGTAGCTGTGCAAAATCTACAGCTATATTTACAGCCACTTGAAAGCTCTACTAAATATTCATTTGCAAACTCACCCAAACCTGTTATAATAACTGAGCTTATAATCTCATTCTTTTCTCTTAAGGCAATCTTACCCGGGTACTTTTCCTTTGAAATCGCAAAATCAAAAGTTAACAGCCTCTCTATAAATTCTTCTTTTTTAGAGTACTCTCTAAAAATATCTTTAGTTTTATTCAATATTGGATCAATATCTCCAAGTAATATTACATCAACTATATCTGTTAATATTGCTGGGTTGATAAATGCCAATGCACCACCTGCAATAATTGGAGGATAAAATTCACCCCTTTCCTCTTTAAAAACTGGGATTCTTTCACTATTTAAAAATTGAATAAATCTCAAAATATCCTCTTCAAAATTTATAGATAGTGCAATGATATCAAATTCTCTAATAAACTTTTGAGACTCAATAGACAAATTATCTTCAATATAGTCCAACACAAATCTTTCACAAACAACATCTTCAATTTCATTGAATCTTTTATAAACATGCTGAAACCCCAAATTTTGAATAGCTATATCGTATTTGTTAGGATAAACCAGAGCAATTTTGACTTTACCAAACTTTTTTATTGATCCTTCTTCTTGATTCAATATTTTTCTATAATGATTTATTACTGACCACTTTTCCATTAAATTATAATATACCTTTTAGCTGAAAGTGACCATAGATACTAATTACCAAGTAAATATTCAACCTTTTCTAACAACATAGGAAGTTTAAATGGCTTTTTTATGAATACATGTTCCGAACTTGGTATTTGGTTATTTTCTATATCGCTGAAACCTGATATATAAATCACTTTACAAAGACCAAATTTCTTATTATACGCATTGATAAACTCATACCCAT
Source organism: Deferribacter thermophilus (assembly GCF_049472675.1). NCBI lineage: Bacteria > Pseudomonadati > Deferribacterota > Deferribacteres > Deferribacterales > Deferribacteraceae > Deferribacter > Deferribacter thermophilus. The sequence goes on along the minus strand of NZ_JAPNXM010000001.1, from coordinate 273,710 downwards.
TACCATCGTTTAAAACAATATCAGAAATTATCAAATCGTAGGGGTAGCTTGTCTCTTCAAGTGTTTTCATAGCCTCTTTAATGGAATTAGCCACAACAACTTCATACCCCTTAGATTTTAAAAACTCAGAAATTGATAATGTAATAATCTCTTCATCATCAAGTACAAATATAGTAGCTTTTTTATTATCTACCTTGTTTTCATTATTCGAGTTTACTACCTCTACAATGGGTATTTTAATAGTAAATTTGGTATACTCATTTTCTTTTGAATCAACTGTTACTTTACCTCCATTGTTTTTTATATATCCATAAACCATTGCGAGATCTAACCCAATACCATGCTTATCATGTTTTGTGCTAAAAAATGGATCAAAAACTTTATCTAAATGTTCCTCTTTAATCCCTATACCATTATCAAAAAGCTCAATTATTGCAAATTTATTGCCATCTTCCTCTTGCATACTTGTAGTTATAACTATTTGCTTTGAATCTTTTTTTGAATCATCTAAAGCCTCAATACTGTTCATAATCATACTAAAAATAACATTCTTAAAAATATCTTTATTCAAATTGACATAATAATTACAATTTAGATTCACATCTAAAGATATACTTTTGACAAAAATATCATTATACTCTTCTAAAAACTCTTCTATTGCTTCATCAACCTTGAACAACTCTCCAGATATATCTTTAACTTTTATAAACATCATCATCTTATCAAGCATTGAAGCTATGCCATCACATATCTCAGTAATTTTGAAGAGATAATCTTTTGCTTTATCATTAACCTCATTTGAAGCTAAAGATGTATAAGACATAATACCAGTCAATGAATCATTGAGCCTATGAGAAAACATCTTGATAACCCTTTCGATTGCTTCGATTTTACCCTTTCTAGCCAGCTCCTCCTCTAATAAAATCTGATAGGTTATATCTTTAAAGATAAAAACAAGATAATCTTTACCATCAAAAACAACTTTAAAGACAACATAAGCAAACACATATCGGTTATTATCTAATGTAAAATATACTGTATCTGTATAATATTTATTCTCTTTTAGGTTATTTAAAATTTTATGTTTAACTTTATTATGATCTTCAAAAAAAGGTAAATCTTCAAAACTTATATCTTTTACCATGATAATATCATCAAATGACTTGTTTCTATACAAAGGTGTAAAATTTTCATTTGTTATCAAAACTAAATGAGGCGAATTGTAAACTATCTCCTTAAATAAAACCAACTCTTTTTTGGTTTCAACTAAATCCGTAATATCGTTAATTGTCAATATAAGTCCAAAGTTATCATCATCACTGCGATATTTTGAGACAGATAATAATGCCAAAAAGCTTGAGCCATCAGTTTTTTTTAGTCTTATTTGAAAATTTTTTACAAAACCTTCCTCTTCAATTAAATTTATAATTTTTTCTCTATCTTTAATGTTAAAGTAAAAACTTTTAGTATTTATTTTTCCCAAATCTCCCTTTTTTATCTTAAATAAATTTAAAGCTTCATCATTGGCATATAATACTTTCCCTTCTAAAGAGGAAATCACTAAAGGGGTTGACATATTATTAATAAAGTTTAATACACTTTCGTTTTTTAGAATATTCATATTCTACCTTCAAATAAACTTTTTTCTTCTTTATAAATCTCATCAAAATCCATCATTGCAGAATCAATTATATCCTCTGATAAATCAAGCTTTTTATTTGCTATTTTAAAAGATTCTTCGTCATAAATATTTAAACCAATTTTTCGTTTATTTATCAAACAGTTTGACACCACTAATAAAGCTAACATATCATCTTTTTGATACATTGTCATATCATGATGATAATAAACCTTTTCATAAAACAGCTCAGGTAAACCCCATTTACTTAAAACATACCCCCCTATTTCTGCATGATTAAAACCTATAAGATTTGACTCTATTTCAATGGAATTCACACCACCTTTTTTTGTTATATTAACTATTTCATCATAAAATGGTGTAGTTAATAAAAATATCACTTTACCAATATCATGTAAAATGCCCAATAAAAAGGCATCTCCAGTATCTATATTTTTGTAACTACCCAAAATCCTCATCAAAATTGCTACACATAATGAATGTTCCCAAATTCCTCTGGCTAATTCAATCTTTGTCTCATCATTATAAAAATAGCTTTTCATAGAAAGTGCTATCAATAAGTTTTTTAAATTCTTTTCACCCAAAATAACAATAGCATGTCTCAAATCTTTAATTTCCTCTTTTGGGGAAAAGATAGCAGAATTAGCCATTTTCAAAATTTCAGTAGTTAAACCTAAATCTTTTGAAACTAAATAAACTATTTCTGATAAAGTATAATTTTCCTTTTTTAAAATAGATAAAACACGAGCAGCTATTTGCGGTAATGGAGGTATATTATTTGCCTTTTTAATAATTACATCACTATCAAATTTCATATTTAAATTATACTTTATTTTAACTAAAAATCAACTCTAAAACTTGAAATTTAAACTGTTTTAATTATAATAATTCTAAAAATTTTAAAGAGGGCAACATGAAAGAAAGATATTTAGAGCTAAAAAAGAAAATAGTTGAAATGAGTGATTGTTATGAATTTTTAACAATATCCGAAAGAGATGAGCTAAAAAATTACAAAGTAGAATTAGAGCAGCTAAAATCAAGCCTTACACAACTCGATTTAGAATGGATTGATAATGAATTTAAAAAATGGTATGAAAGATATGTCATGATGGAAACATTAGTTTTTATTAAACCGCATGCTGGCTAATTAGTTTCAATAAAAAACTTCTTTCAGATACAGTCCATGAGCTGGAGCTGTACGACCAGCATTTTCTCTATCTTTACTTGATATTATCTCCTCTATTTTTTCTGGCTCTTCCTTTTGAAAATATAAATCTATTGCAGTTCCAACAATATTCCTAACCATATTATGCAAAAAACCGTTTGCATTAATCTCAATATCTATAAAGGGTCGATTATTTACCACTTTAATAAAATTTATCTTTCTAATAGGATTATCCGGCACACTTTTTTTCAAGCACATAGCACTAAAATCTTTTTCTCCAATAAAAAATTTAAGATATTCATATAATTTATTTTCATCAATTTTATCTTTAATCCACCAAGCTCTATTCCTATAAAGGGCTGACCTGATGGGGTTATTAAAAATTTTGTATAAATAGGTCTTACTTTTAGCTGATTTTTGTGCATGAAAACTGATATCAACATCAGTTACGTCTTTTATTACAATATCGCTTGGTAATAAACTATTTAACCCCATAAGTATAGACCTATTTTCTAAAAATCTATCAGTAGTAAAGTGAAAAACCTGACCAATTGCATGCACTCCAGTATCAGTTCTTCCTGATCCAACAATTTTTATATCTTTTTTAAATATCTTTGACAAAGCAGTTTCTATTTCACCCTGCACAGTTCTAAGGTGCTTTTGCCGCTGCCAACCATAAAAATCTGTCCCATCATATTCAACAATACATTTTTTCTTATACATAAATACAACCTACTAAAATAAATATTTCTAACATAACAAATAAAAAAAACTCTTTCTTATTTGGAAAATTAAATTTTAAAATCTTCTCCCAATCCCTTTTATACATCAAGGTTATACTAATTTGCTCTGCAAAATAAAATATCCTATTTAATAGCGGAATTATAAAATCTTCTATACGAAATAGGTTCTGGATAAAACTTCTATTTTCTCCTCTTATTTTTTGTGCAATTTTAATCTTTTCAGCTTCCTCAAAAATTAAAGGGATAAACCTTATTGCAAGAACAGATGTTATAGCAAGCTCTTCAACACTAACTTTAAAAACTTTAAGAGGTTTTAACATTAAATAAATTATTCTTACCAAGTCAAAAGGGGATGATGTAATTGTCAATATAGCTGATAATAATATAATCATTAAAAATCTCATTGTATATAAAATACTATAATTAAGATTTGATATATCAAATTTTAAATGTCCATCTATTGTAAAAAAAAGCTGTAGTAAAAAAGTAAATATTAATAAAATTAAAAATGGTTTTACATAAGATATTAAAATGTTAATTTTTATTTTGGAAATTTTTGCAGTAACTAAAACAACAATTAATAAAATCGATAGCAATGCCACACTCTTTATAATTGAAATAAACAATATCATTGACAATATAAGTAAGAACTTTAGAAAAGCATGAAAATTGTGAATATAAGAATTCGTCGCTATATATTTTCCAAAATAAACTTTATTCATACCAAAGACTGCTGCATTAACAATCCAACATTACCAGTAATCATCACATCACCAAATGGTGAAACAAAATTTACTCTTTCATTATAGTTATCAAATAATTCTTTTCTTCTTGGGCCAGTAACATAGATAGGGATATCTTGTATGTCTATTTCATCTATTTTATAATAAATATGTGCACCATGCCCACCATCATTAAAAATATCCTCATGCTTTATCTTATATAAACATAAATCTGCTATGTATGATAATATCTTTTCTTTACTTAACATTGAGGTATGATGCTCTATAAAAGCTGAAATTTTATAACCTTTATCTATCAAAGCAATAAAAGTATGTCCATTCCCAACATCTACAGTCACACAAGGAAAACTCTTAGCATCAAATGCTGCACCAAGACTTGCCACAACAGATGTATCGGAAATTGCAAAATCAAAAATAGCTATATCTAAAAGCTGCTTTTTCAAAGAGTTCCACCTAGAAAAACTATTGGGAATTACAACTGTTTTTTCAAACTTTGCCTTTAATAAACCATCTTTCAAAAATTTTTTGAGAAACTCTATTCTAACAACTCTATCAGATTTCCCTTTCTCAAAGCCATGATCCTGGGCAGCAACTAACACCTTATCAATTTTACTACCACACATTTTTTCAATAAAATCTATAATTTCTAAATCAATCTCTTTCAAAAAAATGTCCGGATTAACAATATCCTCTACAACTTTGAAACCTTCATTAATCACTTCACTTAAATCATCACTCACTGTTTTAGCAGCATCTTTAGACAAAATTACATTATTCGTAGATAAATATCGTTTTAAACTTTTGTTGATAAACCCCCCTCCAATTGTATACCCCCCAACAGTCAAAACTCCATTAAAATTACTTATTTTTTTAGAAAAAAGCTTAGTGGGAGAAGGTAAAATCAATTTTATGAAGTTCTCTGGGTTTACCCCCTCTTCATACAAAAGGTAATCAGCAGTGCCTAAACCTATATCAATAGACAATACAACCATTTAGTTAAGCGTCTTTTTGCTCATCCCCTTTTGCTTCAACTTGCTTATTTGGCTCTTCTGGAGTTATATCCACAGCATTTTCTGCTTCATTTGCAGCTTTTTTAAAGTTTTTAATTGCTTTTCCAAGCCCCTCACCAATCTGAGGCAACTTTCCTGCACCAAAAATAACTAAAACAATAACTAAAATAATAAGTAATTCTTGTGTACCCAATCCAAACATATTTACCTCCTAATTCCTTAACCTTTTATATTTTTTTATAAATTTTATCAACAAGTTTCTTTTATAAAGTTCAAATATAATACCAATAAAAAACAAAAACAACAGATATATATAAGCATATCTTGAAAAAACTGTTGATTTTTTTAAAACTGGCAAACTACACTTTAATATCCCACTTTCATCTATTCCTAAAGAAACTACTTTCTTATTAAATGGATCAATACATGCAGAAATACCTGACTGTGTCCCTCTAACAATTGTTCTATTAAACTCAAAAGCTCTAATAATATCAATAGCTAAATGCTGATATCTACCTTTAGAGTTTCCAAACCAGCTATCATTAGATAAAAAAACAAAAAGGTTTGCCCCCTTTTTAAAAAATTTTCTAACAATAGATGAATAAGCCGATTCATAACATATAGGTGTAGCAATAGCTAAATTATTACTTTTAAAAACAGTAAATTTATTACCAGCGCTAAAATCCTCACTATCCTTAAAAAAATAATATTCAATAGGTTTTAATAAATTTTTAAAAGGGAAATATTCTCCAAAAGGGACTAAATGTATTTTATCATAAAAATTAACAGTTTCGTTATCTATAAAAAATACAGAATTATAATACCTTATCTTTTCTTTTTTTTCATATCTTAGACATCCAAAAATAACCCCATCAGATTTCTTATTCTTTCTTAAATAATCTATTATCCATTTATCCTCATTGCAGAATGTTGGAAAAATTGATTCAGGCATTATAATCAAATCAAAGTTATCTTCTAAAGAGTTAAACATATTTAACACCTTATTTATAAGCTCTTCTTTTTTATTAGGATTCCATTTTTCTTTTTGGCTGTAAGCAGGCTGAATAGCAGCAATATTTACTTTTTTTCCATTATTATCATAATTAATTGATATATTTACTATAAATACAAAAACAATTAAACAAATAACACTAAATAAATAAATCAATTTTCTACTAGTAATTAAATTATAAAGAAGTAAATTCGTTAAAATTATAATAAATGATACACCATTTTCACCAACAATACTGTATAACTTTATTAATAAGTTATTGTTGTATTGTGTTATTCCTAAATTAATCCACGGAAAACCAGTAAATAAAAAACCCCTAATAAGTTCAAGCGCAACAAAAATAACTGACAAAAAAAGTATATTTAACCTTTTTTTATAAAAATATACAAATAAAAGCCAATAAATTGATAAATAGCTTGCAAATAGTATTAGAATAAGAAAGCCTATTATTTTTGGAGCATTTCCAAAATCACTTACTGTTATTACAATCCAGCTTAAGGTTATGGTGTATAAAATAACTGAGAAAAAATAAGTAAAAATTATAGATCTTTTCAAATTTAAGCTTTCTAACAGATAGAAAAATGGCACCAGTGCAACAAAAGCAAAATAATAGCAATCAAAACCAGGAGTGGATAATATAAGCAAAACTACAGAAGATAATAATAAAACTACCTCTTTAATCTTTTGCATAAATAAGCACTATATTTTCTTTGCTTAAAAATTTCACTACAACTTACCAAAAATTTACTTTTAAATTCATTAATATATTTTGGTCTTGTAACCAAAAAAAACTCATCTCTTTTATTCACAAAACTCTTCACTTCATTAAAACTTGTTAAATAGTAATTTTTATAAAAATTATCCTTTTCAAATTGTATCTCTCTTTCTTTACCAAAGGCTATTATAGCTAATTTGTTTCTATAATAAGATATTGAAGGTATAAAACCTTTATAGACCAAAACATCAATTTTATTTTTAGGATCTATTTTATTCATATAAAGACTCATCTGTCTGTAACCTTTAATATTTGGTCCAATTACTGGTAAAACCAAATAAACAATAAAAGTAAAAGCAATCATAGAAAAAGCAACAGAGCTTAGAAATTTTTCTGTTTTTAGATTAATTATAGCTAAAGACACAGTAAACATTGCCAAAATACCATATAAAACAGATGTCTTTTTAAAATCATTTAAAGGTGGATATAAATAACCAGAAATCATTATACCAAAAGCTATTACAAATAAAATTCCAATGATTAAATATCTAAACAAATTTTTGTTTAAATTTTTGTAGCCGTAATATGCCATGATTGATGAAACAGGGATAATTGGTAAAATGTATGTCTCAAGCTTACTTTTAGCAATACTAAAAATTATAAAAGGAGCAATAAAATAGATAAACAGAGTTTTAAGCTTAACATCTACACTTCTTAATCTTTTCAAATAATTAAAAAAATAAAATGTATATGGCAAAAAACCACCAATAAATACAAATATAAAAAAGTAAAAAGGCTTATATCTATGAAATCTATTTGTTACTACTCTATCAACAGTTTGAACTTTTAGAAAATAATTTAATAATTCAGGATTTTTTATAATTACTGCAATATACCACGGTAATGCAATAAACAAAAACATTACAATCGATAAAAAAGTCTCTTTTAATGAAAAAACTTTTCTATGGTTTTTATCAAAAAATTTCGCAACAAAAAATGGGAAAATTGTAAAAAGAAATATGATTGGCCCCTTTGTTAAAAAACCAAACCCAAGCGTAGCCCCATAAAGCAACGCATTAAAATATGACTTTTCATGATATATTTGCTTAAAAAGTAAATATTGAGCAATTACAGTCCACATTGTCAAGTAAATATCAGTAGATGTAATTCTTGATATAGCGATAAAAAGAAAATTTGTTGCATAAATCAAAGCTGTATTATAACAATCCTCCTCATTTTCTAAAAATAATTTTGATAATCTGTACAGAAAAAATATTGAGATAACTGCAGCAAAAACACCAAAAAACCTTGCGCCCAAACCATTTACACCAAATATCTTAATACCTGCAGCTATCATCCAATAAGCAAAGGGTGGTTTGTGAAAATGTTTTATGCCATTAAAGCGAGGTTCTATAAAATCACCAGAGACAACCATCTCTCTAGCAATTTCAGCATACCTTGCTTCTGTAGTTTCAAAAAGTGGCACATACTTTAGAGGATAAATAGATATCAAAAAATAAAATATTAAAAAAATATAAATCTTTTTTTTATTTGTCATTTTCTAACATCTTTTTCTTTTTCTCTTTATGTATAAAATAAAGATTTCGTATATAAATGAGAAAACCTGTAGATTGACCAACAATAAATACAATATCTTTTCTTAAAATTGCATAAGTTAATAAGCAAATACTCCCCCCTAAGCTAAAATACCAAAAAGCTATAGGGATAACGCTTTTTCTCATCTTTTCACTATAAATCCATTGGACAAAAAAACGCATAAAAAACAAAAACTGACCAGTAAAACCAATTGTTAACATTATAATTTCTGTTTTAGACATTTTTTTCTTTAACTTCAATATATAAAAATCTTTTAATCATCCATCTTACTACAATCAAATCATAAAACCCTTCGATAGCTCTTTTCAAATTTGTATATTTCGACTTACCATAAATCCTTGGTCTATGATTTACCTTTACTTCGATAACCTTAGCACCTTCTAATCTCATTAAAGTGGGGATAAATCTATGCAAGCCTTTAAACATTTTTATCCTTTTGACCATATCAGCTCTTAATATTTTTAATGCACAGCCTGTATCCTTTATTGTCTCTTTTGTTAAAAGATTCCTCACAAAATTACCTATTTTACTCCCTATCTTTTTAGATAAACTGTCTTGTCTATTGTGTCTCCATCCATTAACAACATCATATTCAGGATAATACTTAATCATTTCAATGATGTCGTTTGGATCATTTTGTAAATCTGCATCCATCGTTATTATGACATCTCCTGATGCATTTTGAAATCCAGCATACAAAGCTGCAGATTGCCCACAATTCTTCTTAAAAGACAAATATTTTACATAACTATCAACTACTGATAACTCTTTTATTATCTCCAAACTTTTATCCTTACTCGCATCATCCACAAATAAAATTTCATAATTATAACCCAAATTTTTCGCAACAAGCGTAATTTCATTATATAATGGTCTGATATTCTCTTCTTCATTATAGACGGGTATTACAAAAGAAATTTTATTAATCATTTTTAAATTCCTCTTTATCCCTTTTCAATTTTACAATAAATGTTGTCCCTTTATTTAGTTCACTTTCAACAAAGATTTGGCCATTATGTGCATCTATAATATCTTTAACAATACTTAACCCCATACCTGTACCATCTTTTTTTGTAGTATAAAACTCATTAAAAATATTTTTTTTCACTTCTTCACTCATCCCAACACCATTATCTTTAAACCTAAAAATTATAAAATCATCTTCACACTCTATCTCTAATATAACTTTGGGATTTTCTGCGCTACTTACTGCATCAATAGCATTTTTTATAATATTTATAAAAACTTGCTCAAGCTGCACTCTTGAAATTTTAATAAAACAATCCCTCCATTCCCCAATTTTATGTATTTCAAAGCTTATATAATCTTTATCAAATAAGATTCTTTTAACATAAGCTTCAATATCTTTTAAAAATTCCTTCACATTTAAACATTCAACATTATTTGGTGTGTATTTTGAAAATCTCAATGTTTGATCAATAATAGTTCTTATCCTTTCTGCATCGTTGATTATACTTTCGACTAATTTTTTAGTTTTCTCACTACCTATCTTTTCGCAATACATTATCAAAAGGTCTGAATTTATCATAATAGAATTTAATGGATTTTTTATTTCATGACTAATAGAAGCCATAAGTTGACCAATAGTGGTCAATCTATCTACATGGAGCATATTTCTATGCATATTATCTATTTTTCTATTAGCTTTCTTCAAAGAGCTCACCATATAATTAAAAAACTTTGCTAATCTTTCAATTTCATCTTTCGTATTTAACTTAATGCGAACATTTAAATCGTTATTCGCAACTTGTATCATCCCCTTTTCTATAATTTTTAAAGGATGAATAATTAATCTATTTAACATATAAGAAAGTAGAATTGTTAAAATAATTGAAAATAAGATTAATGTAATTATTACATTTATTGCTTCCTTGCTAAGTAAATTAGTAATTCTATTTACATCTACATTAATATTTAATACGCCTATCAAATCAGATTCGTCAGTATGACATTTTCTACAAGCCCCTTCATTCTTATAAGGTCTGTAGTAAGAATAAAATTTTAGATTATTAGTCTTAACTAACTTTAACTGTTCTTTTCCACCTAAGTTTTTATAAATTGAGTCGATATATTCTCGGCCATATTTTGTATTAGAACTAGAATAAGAACAATTAATATCTCTGTCTTTACCAAAAATGTGTATTCCTAATATATTTTCATCTTTACTCAAATTATTAATAAGCTCTCTTACAGCATCTTTATCCCCATTTATCATAAAATTATTGATTGCTCTATCCACAAGTAAAGGTAAGGTCTTGACATAATTTTCTACAATTAATAGAGTTTTTTTTCTAACATTATTAGAAAGGTATAATCCTACAAGAATATTAAGTATCAATAAAATTATAAAAATTATTAAACTGATTTTAAACTGTAGTTTACTAAATTTTGAGTTATTCATAAATTAGCTTAATAGATTCAAAAACCTTTTTAGCATACTCTGTAATATTTTCACCACTAACAATATAAGTAACAATAAACTGGTAAAAATATTTATCTTTAGTGAGAATTTTAGCATAAAAACCTACTGGTAGTTTAATCTTTTTATAGCCCATTGTGCCTTCAATAACTCTAGCTTTAACACCATTTTCATCTAATAAACTTTTTTTATATTTTAATGTCTGTGGATTACTCACATTTTCAAACTGCAATAACAAAGCTTTCTCCAAAGCATCAATGTCAGGATTTTCATTTTTATATTCAAACCTTGCCACACTAATTCTAAAAGACCCTTGAGAATATTCATACATTATTCCATTTTTGATTGTCTCCACCCTCTTAAGACTCAAGTCTTTTTTAATCGGTTCATCTGGGGATAATAACATTACTCCAATGTCATTTATTTTATAAAGCTTTAGTTCTTGCTTAACAAGCTCATCATTCTGTTTTCTTAATCCAGATTCTCCAACCCCTCTTTTTGCAACCATATAGGTAATTATCAACCCAAAAATAAATAGCGTTAATATTAATAACCTTCTATTCATTAAATCCCTCCATATTAATTAAATCTTCCTTTGAAATTAAAGATATTATATCTCTATTATCGCTTTTATTTACTACCACTAACGATGTTACTATTTCTGCTTGAACTTCCCTACATATTTCTTTTAAAGCTTTCAATGTATTGCCATGAGCATAAAAATCATCGACAAATACGAGTTTTTCACCACATTTTAGCACCTCTTTAGATACATACAAAGAGGTTGTTTCCTGTTTAGTAAATGAGTAACTTGTAACATTATAAAACTCTTTAATAGTAACTGGTAGTTTTTTCTTAACAATTATAAATGGCTTCTTCAATTTATAAGCCAAAGCAGATGTAAAGATTATTCCACTACTCTCAACTGTTATTAATTTATCAAAATATATATTTTGTAACTTTGAAGAAAAATAATCTACTATCAAACTTAATGATTCGTAATCTACTAAATGATTTAGAAAACTTGTAACATTTATTATATCACCATTTATTACCGCTTTTTCTTTAAAAATTTTAAGAAACTTATCTTTATAATTCAATATCATCTCCTATCTTCTCTATCATAAGCAATCCCCAATGACTCAGGTTCAACTTTGGCACCTTTTTCAAGCCTAATAGTAGCAATAACTAAAACCACTATTGTAAAAATGTATGGCAACATCTGCAGTATATGAGCTGACACATTAGTCCCAATAGCTTGTAATCTCAGCTGCAAAGCACTAATACCACCAAAAAGATAAGCACCAAACATAGCTCTATAACAGTACCATGAAGCAAAAATAACCAGAGCCACAGCAATCCAACCTCTTCCAGCAGTCATATTTTCTATCCAAAGTGGTGTATATGCTAACGATAAATAGGCACCACCAAGACCAGCAAGTCCTGATCCAAAAATAGTTGATAAAAATCTAACTCTAAAAACATTTATACCAGCTGTATCTGCTGCTGCAGGATTTTCTCCACACATTCTTATTTTTAAACCTAATTTTGTTCTAAAAAGTAAAAATGATAAAGCTATCACCAAAAAATAACTTAAATAAACCAGTAAATCTTGATTAAACATTACACCTATTACAGGTATTTTTGATAAAAAAGGTATAGAAATTTTCTTAAATCCACTTAAAGGAACACCTATCATTTTTTTACCATAAAGAGCTGTAATCCCAACACCAAACATAGTTAATGCCAACCCACTGACAATTTGATTTCCTCTAAGATATACAGTGATAAAAGCATGAATCATCCCTGCAATTGATGCTAAAACAAATGAGGCTAAAACACCTAAAAACAAATTCCCCGTTAAATAAGATATATAAAAACCACCAAGTGCTCCAATTAGCATCAAACCTTCTACACCCAAATTTATAATACCACTTCTTTCAGTAATTATTTCACCCAATGTTGCAAACAGTATAGAAGTACCAGACCTAATTGTAGCATCCAATAAAATCTCCACCATCATTTATTAATCTCCAGCCTTAACTTATAATTAACAAAAAACTCAGAAGAAATTACAAAAAAGAGTATCAACCCCTGAAAAGCATTTACAAATGCTACCGGCAATTGATAGCTTATTTGCAAAGCATCATTCCCCACAAATAATACACCCATCACAAATGACACAATCAATACACCTAAAGCACTCCTTTTTGCCAACCATGCAATAATTATTGCAGTATATCCATATCCCGGAGAGATAGAGTGTTGTAAACGGTAAGTTACACCAGCAACTTCAGAAAATCCTGCAATCCCAGCCAAAGCACCACTAATAAACATCACAAGAATAACATTTTTTTCATAATTAATACCTGCATATTTTGCAGCATTTGGGTTATTACCTATTACTCTTATCTCGTAACCCCAAATAGTTTTTTCAATAAGGATATAAAATAGAAATATCAAAAGTAATGCAATAAAAAAGCCTGTATGCAATCTTGTATTAAAATAATAACTAAGTCTTGCCACATCTGAAAACTGCTTTGTTAATGGGAAATTAAATCCAGCAGGATCTTTCCAAGGTCCATAAACCAAATAATCTACCCAAAGAATTGCTATATAATTCATTAACAAAGTAACGATAATCTCATTTACATTCCACCTTGCTTTTAAAAAACCTGCTATTAATCCCCATAATCCACTAAAAAATACTGCAGATAAAAACATCAATAAAATCATTAAAAAATGATTGTCTAACTTTAAAAATAATGCAACCAACGATGCCCCAAATGCCCCCATGTATAATTGACCTTCTGCACCAATATTCCATAACTCCATTCTAAACGCCAAAGCAACCCCAAGTCCACATAACATTAAAGGGGTTGTTTTTACTAAAACTTCACTTAAACCATAAAAGGAGCCCAAAGATTCAACAAACATATCTTTAAATACATTCAAAGGATTCATCCCATTGATAAACAAAAAAATTCCAACAAATGTGAAAGATAAAAAGATGGCTATAAAAGGTACCGCAATTTGTAAAAATTTACTTGAGTCGTCTCTTTTAATAACTCTAATCCTCATTTTTATGCCCTGCCATCAACAAGCCAATTTCTATAATTGTAGTCTCTTTAGGATCAACAATACCTATAATTTTACCTCTAAAAATAACACCAATTCTATCTGAAAGCCTAAATAATTCATCTAAATCTTCAGAAATCAAAATTGTGGTAACCCCTTTTTCCCTTTCTTCAAGAATAACTTTATGTACATACTCTGCTGAACCCACATCAAGCCCTCTTGTTGGATAAAGTGCCACCAAAATTTGAGGGTTTTGTGATAATTCCCTTGCTATAATAACCTTCTGAATATTGCCACCTGATAAATATCTTACAGCTTGATCAATGGATGCCAATCTGATATCAAAATCTTCAACCTTATTTAGTGCATTTTCATTTATTTTTTTAGTATTTTAAAAAAACCCTTTTCTAAATTTTTCATCTTTATAATTCTTCAAAACAAGATTTTCCTTTACACTCATATCAGGTGCTATTCCCATAGTTTTTCTATCCTCAGGTATATGAGCTATCCCTGCAATATACTTACCCCTTGCGCTTGAAAAAGTCATATCCTCACCGTTAATCAAAATCTGACCTCTTTCGACCTTTTTAAGACCTGTTAAAACTTCAGCCAAAGCTTTTTGACCATTCCCTGCCACACCTGCAATACCAAAGATTTCACCTTTATATATATCTAAGGATAAACCATCTAAATCACTCAAACCTTTTTCGTTTTTTACATATAAATCTTTTAAGCTTAAAATAATCTTCTTTTCTGTTAAAGGTTTTCTTTCAAAACTAATCTCTTCCGTTCTATCAATCATCAAATTAGCCAAAAGCTTTTCATCAAATTCACCCTTTTTAAGAGTTCTAACAACTTTCCCCTTTTTTAAAACTGTAACTTTATCAGATATATCCATTACTTCTTTCATCTTATGTGAAATAAAAATAATTGATTTCCCACTTTTTTTGAGATTTTTCAAAAAGTTAAAAAGCCTCTGGCTTTCTTGAGGTGTCAAAACTGCAGTTGGTTCATCTAAAATAAACAATTCACAATCTCTAAGTAACAACTTAATAATTTCTATCCACTGCTGTTTACCTATCTCCAATTTCCAAACAGGCACATCTAAAGGGATATCTAACTCAAACTCATCAATTATATTTTTAATTTTATCAATAGTTTTCTGATTATTAATTAAAAAAGGCGCATCTTCAACAGATAGAAGTAAATTTTCAAATACTGTGTGATTTCTTACTAACATAAAGTGCTGATGCACCATACCTATTCCAAGCTTTAGTGCATCCATAGGAGATTTTATATCTACCTTTTTTCCTTTCCAATATATATCACCAGAGTCAGGTTTATAAAGTCCAGTAATGATATTCATTAGTGTGCTCTTACCAGCCCCATTCTCACCCAGTAAGGTATGAATTTCCCCTTTCTCAATTTCAAATGAGATATTATCATTTGCAACAATTTTACCAAATGATTTTGTAATATTTTTCAGACTTAATAACATATCATTCATCACACGCTCTCAGTCAATATCATAAATAAATTTATATACTAATGAGCTTGTATATTTAAAAAGCACCTACCTATATTTTAATAAAATAAATTTGTAAAGCTAAAAAAACAAAGGGCGGGTAATCCCGCCCAAAAGAAGTCACTTTATTTTAAAATTTACTTTGGTATTACACCATTTACACCTTCAACAAAGAAATTCATCCCTAACAATTCCTTATCACCAAAAATTTCACCTTTTTTAAGAACCACTTTACCGTTTTGATCCTTTATTTCACCTTCAAAAACCTTAAATTCACCACTAACTATTTTTTGTTTCATATCCTCAACAAGTTTTCTTATATTAGCAGGTACTTTATCACTTATTGGAGCAAGCCTTACAACATCTTTGTCCATCCCCCACCATAATTGTTCACTTTTCCATGTTCCATCATGTACTTGTTTAGCTACATATTTATAAATAGCACCCCAATTCCAAATTGGAGCTGTTAAAAAACCGTTTGGAGCATATTTTCTCATATCAGAATTGTAACCGATCACAAATTTACCGCGAGCCTCAGCCGCTTGCAATGTAGCAGGTGTATCCTGATGCATAGTCAAAACATCAGCACCTACATCTAATAAGCTCTCAGCAGCATTTCTTTCTGTACCTGGATCAAGCCAAGTTTGGGTCCAAACCACTTTTACAACAGCTTTTGGATTTACCTTTCTAACTCCCAAAGTAAAAGCATTAATCCCTCTAATTACTTCTGGGATAGGATGTGCTGCAACATAACCAATAATATTTGATTTAGTCATAGCTCCTGCTATCAAACCAGTTAAATATCTAGCCTGATACATTCTACCAAAATATGTTCCCACATTTTTGGCAGTTTTATAACCTGAACAATGCATAAAAACAACATTTGGAAATCTTTTAGCAACCTCTAAGGTTGGATCCATAAAACCAAAACTTGTGGTAAAAATTAGATTATGACCAGTTTGAGCAAGCTTTAAAATCACTCTCAATGCATCTGCACCCTCAGGCACAGATTCCACATAAGTGGTCTTTTTTACAAAGGGCAATTTTTCAAGCTCTTTTCTACCTAAATCATGGGCAAAAGTCCAACCACCATCACCCACAGGACCTACATAGATAAAACCTACTTTCAAATCTTTAGAATATCCTACAGATAAAAAAATAGAAAACATAAAAAGTATTAGTAATATCTTCTTCATAAATCCTCCTTCTACTTTAAAATTAGGTTGATTTTATAAATAATATCAACTTATTGGTCAATTGCAATATAAATTCTACCAAGTTTTTCCCCATCAATTGATTTTGCCTCAACAGGATAAACCTCTTTATCAACATAAATAGAATATTTCTTTAAAAAACTATCATCAATTTCTATTAAATAACCTCTGTCATCCCCAGTATTTGTATTTACATTTTTTGGAACAAAACCCTTAAAATTAATTGCAATATCAGAACCATCATCATTTTCATAAAAAGCTTTAACTATTTTTATCTTGTCCCCTCTTTTAACTTTTAAAGTCTCTCCATCTAAAAAAGCTTCTTTTTTGCCATTAACTTCAATAATAAATACTAAGTTTTTATCTTCTGTTTTGCCCAAAACTTTCAAAAATACTTCACCTATTTTTTCATTATCCTTTCTAAAAATTACAGTTGTATCTTTTTCAATTTTAATTGGTACTCCCATATCATTTAGCCCATTGATACCTAAAAAATCACATGAAAGCCCCCTTTTATAATTAGACTCAATATGGATAGTTTCCACCATTGCACCTTTAGGCACAAACAAAATTTTCCTATTTTCCACAATCTTTGGGTCACCATTAATTTGTAAAACTACATATTTAAACTCTGGTTTTGGCAAAAAAATCTTTGGTTGTTCAGGTATAATATCAAATAGCTTCATAAAAGCATTAACAGCATAATTGTGGTGCAAAACTTTCATTTCAACACTTGGTAGGTTTTTAGATGCTTCAATTCCAAAAGCAGGTATACAATATTTTTTTAAAGCAAAGTATGTAGCTGTC
This sequence comes from Deferribacter thermophilus, assembly GCF_049472675.1. Taxonomy (NCBI): domain Bacteria; kingdom Pseudomonadati; phylum Deferribacterota; class Deferribacteres; order Deferribacterales; family Deferribacteraceae; genus Deferribacter; species Deferribacter thermophilus. Next base: position 256,002 of record NZ_JAPNXM010000001.1, on the reverse strand, counting down.
TTTTTCATATCGGAAAAAGGAGTTTTGGGATCATCAGTATTTGTATTGAAATAATGCATGTAATATTTTTCTTCTCCAATTTTCTGATTTACCTCATTTAATACTTTTAAAGCTATATTTTTTAAATCTATTTTTTTCCCATTTCCACATTCATATATATCAGCATCTGTAATAATCGACTGCCCAAATCTTTTGGGATTTCTTAAAGAGTCTATATATTTAGGATAATGAAAACCCCAGCCATCATGTAAGTGCAAAAAGATATCAGACTCCGACATTAATTTCTTTATAATAGCTACCACTTTATCCATTTCTGTCTCAATTCTATTTTTATGAAATATTCTATTCATATCCCCATCAACACCACGATTAAAAAGTATTATAGACTTAAAATTAGCTCTTGGCACTACAATCAAATCACCTTTTTCTAACCTTAAATCAGAATATAAATCTGCAGACAAAAAACCCCCTGGCTCATCTCCCTGAATCCCCCCTACAATTAGCATAGTATTACCTGGTATCCTCCCATAGATTTTGTAAACATGTAATTCATAATCAGTCCCTTTAAAATAAACATCATGCACAGTTGAAGGACGTTCTACAGCCAATAAGCTTTTATAAACTAAAAATACAATTAGAATTAAAAACCATACAGCTCTCATTCGATTTTACTCCAGCTTTCGGAAAATATCCGAAAATTGCCAGGGCACCCTTTTATTTTTAAAACCTTATATCCAACATCTGAATAATTATCAGCGCTATAGCTTTGGATAAAACTAACTGTTATATTGTTAGAATTTAAAGGTACAATTTTCATATCTTTAATTTTTATATCAATATCCTGTGTATTATTAAAAATTTTTTCTTTATATGCTTTCCAAGCACTTTTATCCATCCCTTTAGAATAAAAATTCTCTCCATAAAATTTTATATATTCTTCTATATTTTTGCTCTTCCAATAATCAAGCCAGCTTTGCACAAATTCACTAATGTATTTTTTCAATATGCTCAAATCACTGTACTCATAAAAATTTTCATAAATTAATTTATAATCATCTATTTGCTTCATAAAATACAATTCCTTATACCCTTCACTGATTAAGTTTGATGCGCAATAAAGCTGTCTAAAACCATAATAAAGATATCTATCATCACCCTTTAAAATCTTAAGATTATCATAATAAATCCTTCTAAAAGGGTATAATTCCATTAATCTTTTCTTCATTAAAATATAACTTTTAAAACTTTTACCTTTATTATTTTTAAACTTTGTGTGATAAAAACTTGCAAACTTTTCAAAATCGTTTTTTTCCCAAGAACTAATATAATCATTTAATATGTTAATAAGTTTAGATTTAAGAAATATATAGTCTGTAGAACCTAATAATTTCGTCTCTTTAGCAATTATCACATTTTTCCCAATCGGTTCAAATTTTCTTAAATTGTTAATATCACCATTATGTAAGGCAACACAGCCTTGAGTAAATTGTTTATCAGAACTTTCATCCAGACCGTGTATCCAAATCCCATAACCTGTTTTACCCAAAATTTTATCTACAGGATTTGGATAATTTAAAGGGTAAGCACCATCACCATATATTGCTGAAAGTTTTTCTTTAGGTATAAAACTTACAATTTTATAAATACCCTCAGGTGTTTTTTTATCCCCCTCAACCTGTTTATCACCTTCGACTTCACCAAGTAATATATTTTCATATATTGTATCAATTTCAGGAACATCATTATTTATTTTTATTACAAAAAGCTGTTTTTTACTTTTATCAACAACAATTACAGTATCCTCTTTTACCCCCTTTGTAAAAACAGTATCAATTAGTTGTGAAAACGCTTGCTTATTAATTATCAATATAAATAGTGGTATTAATATGTAAAAAACTAATCTTCTCATAAATACTCCACTCTATTTTTCCCATTATTTTTAGCTTTATAGAGTCTATTGTCAGCTAATTTTATAGTCTCTTCCAAATTATTAGTTTCATCTCTGGAAGCAACACCCAAACTAACAGTTATTTTTAGATTTAAATCCGTTAACTTATCATCACTTATAAACTTCCTTATTTTTTCAGCAACATAACTACTACCTTTTATACCTGTCTCAGGTAGTAGCAGAATGAACTCTTCCCCACCAAATCTTGCCAAAATATCTGCATATCTAACGCATTCTTTGATTTTAGAGGCTATCTCTTTTAATACGATATCACCCACATCATGCCCATAAGTATCATTTACATCTTTAAAATTATCAATATCTAAAATAATTATCGAATATTCCCGCCCATATCTGATATATCTATTTTCTTCTTTACGAGCTAACTCCCAAAAAAATCTTCTATTATATAGTTGTGTTAATTCATCTGTAGTTGCCAATATTGATAACATTTTGTTTTTAGCCTCAAGCATATCTATTAAATATTTAATCCGTAAATGTGATCTAATCCGCAAATAAAATTCACCTATATCAAAAGGCTTCTTCAAATAGTCTGATACACCCAGTAAAAACAGACTATATTTAATATTTGAATCTTCACTTACAGTTATCATCATAATAGGTGTGTGCTCATAAAATTTAATAGATTTAAATTGCTGTATAAATTTTTCTGTCTTTTCACTACCCAAATAATAATCCATTATAACCAAATCCAACTTCGGTTTTTCTTTAGCTAATAATTTTTCAGCTTCTTCTAAAGAAAAACTGCTATAAACATTTAACCCAGCATATTCTAACAACCCTTTTAAATATAAATGTTGAATTTTACTATCTTCAATTAATAAAATATTTTTACCGCTATAATCGAATGTTTGAAGCAATCTATCTAAATTTAAAATAAATTCAGCAAGTTTTTCTTTTGATTCGCTTTTATTAAAATACCCTAAAATACCATATTCATTTAATTTAGTTTTTAACTCATTATCATCTGAAGCTGAAATTACTGCTATTTGAGTTTTTGTAAAATTTGGATCACTTTTTACACTTTTACAAAATTCTAAACCATCCCCATCAGGTAAATTTAAATCCAAAATAATTAAATCATATTTGTTTTTATTTAATAAATTATAAGCCTCTTTTAAAGTTATAGCTAAATCTACATTATATTTTAATAGTCCTAAATTATTTTTCAAAACATTAGCAAAAAACTTACTATCTTCAACCACCAAAACCTTTCTCATGTTAAACCTCTAATAAAATACCTATCTATCTTATTTTTTATCCTTCCGTCAACATGTTTAAAATAACCTAAAGGGATATCATTAAAAAATAAAATACCATTATTCACATTTAAATTATCTATTTGCAAATCATTACCTTTAAGAAATTCTTTAGCTTTTTCATAACTTACTCTATAATAATTTTCCGTTAATAATTCACCAAACTCCCAACATGCTTGAGATGAATATTCTAAACTATTTTTAATAATTTTGCCAAATTTTGTGCCAAACTTCTCATACTTAAGACCATTAATCTGTAATTTTGAAGAGATATAAACATCATTTTTTAATTCATAAAAATTCGCTTTCTTATCTATCTTTAAAATATCTTTAAATTTTTCATTTTTTAATAATTTTACCATACCCAACTTATTATTACCAAATCTCTTTTTAAAACCCGCCACAAAAAACCCTTCAAAACCTGGATATTTATTTGTATGAGGCAAAACCCTTACTACTCTTTTATCAATATACTCATCCCCTGATAAACCATAGTCAAACATCCCCTTGTTTAAATCTATAAGCTCCATATCATAATTTTTGATAATATATTTAACTACTTGCTCATTCTCCTCCATTGAAAATGTGCAAGTTGAATAAATAAAAACACCATTTTTCTTTAAAGTTTTGATAGCAGAATCCACAAGCTCCTTTTGCAGTTTTGATAACCGTAAGATAAGATCTTCACTCCAATTATTAAAAACAGTATTATCATAAAAAATCTTATTTTCATTACTGCATGGAGCATCCAATAATACAGCATCAAAAACTTCACTCAGTAAATTTCCCAAAACTCTACCATCATAAGAGATAGTAGCAACATTATAAGCAAAGTTTTTTTCAATATTAAAATGTAAATCTTTTAATCTTTTTTTAGAAGGTTCATTTGCAACAATCAAACCTTTTCTTTTCAATAGTTCACTAATAGCTGTCGTTTTGCCACCTGGGGCTGATGCCATATCAAGAATAATTGGTTCATTCTCTTCTAAATTTTCTATTAAAAATTTTACAGGTAACAAAGATGATGGATTTTGTATATAAATTCCACCTGTTAAAAATGAAATTGTATCTGACAATCTAAATTCTGAATCATCTGGATATTCATAAACATATGAAAAAATAGAATTACTTTTTATGTTCAGCTTTAAATAGTCAAACTCTGACAAATAATTTCTACCCCTTGCTAAATTAACTCTAATAAATTTTTTCTTATTTTCCTTTAAGGATTCTATAAATTTATTAATATCGTCTTCAAATATTTTACTAAATTTTTGTATAAACGGATGCATAGCTTTTTTTTTACACATAATTAAGGTTTTATCAACAAAAAGTGTAGATTTTTTTAATTTTCTATTTATTTTATGATTTAAATGTGTTAAGGACATTTTTAAAATTTTTAAAGGAGATATTTATGAAAGTAACCAACGATTCAAAAGTAACATTTATCTACACTGTAACCCTTGAAGATGGGACAGTAGTAGATGCAGTATCAAAGGAAGAACCACTAGTAGCAGAAATTGGGAAAAATCAGCTTTTACCAGTACTTGAAGAACAAATGTTAGGTATGGATGTAGGAGAAAAGAAGAATATTACTCTTCGTCCAGAAGATACTTTTGGCCCTTACAACGAAAGCTTAATAGCTGAAATACCTAGAGAAGAGATCCAACTTGACCCTTCTATCAAAGAAGATATGTATATTGATCTTGAAGATGAACAAAACAATCTATATAGAGGTAAGGTTTTAGAGTTAAATGATGATTATGTAAAAATAGATTTTAACCATCCATTAGCAGGTGAGACCTTAACTTACACAATAGAAATATTAGAAATCAATTAAATAATTAAGTGGAGGGGATCCCCTCCTACCTTTTTATAATCCTTTACATTTCAATATTTTATTATTAAATTAATTCAAAATTTATTAATTAACAAGAGGTGTTAAATGATAATATTAACTGGAGCAGCAGGTTTTATAGGTAGTGTATTATTAGGATATCTAAATGAAAAAGGTATTTCTAATATAATATGCGTTGATAAATTAGCTTCTAAATCAAAATGGAAAAACCTTGTTGGGAAAAAATTTATTGATTTTGCTGATAGAGATGTTTTCATTAACAATATTACAAATTATAAAGATATTGAATTTATTTTTCATATAGGTGCCTGCACTGATACTACAGAATTTAATTTAGATTATTTGCTAGAGCTAAATTATGAATATAGTAAAAAATTATTCAAATATGCTTCTGAAAATAAAATACCCTTTATTTATGCAAGCAGTGCTGCAACTTATGGAGATGGAGAATTAGGATACAATGACGATGAAATTATTATAGAAAAACTTAAGCCGTTAAATCCGTATGGTTTTTCAAAACAATTATTCGACCTTTGGGTTTTAAAACAACAAGAGAGACCACCATTTTGGGCAGGGTTTAAATTTTTCAATGTATATGGCCCGAATGAATATCATAAAGGTAGAATGGCAAGTGTGGTATTCCACTCGTATAATCAACTAAAAGAAACAGGCACAATTAGGCTTTTTAAATCACATAAGGATGGTTATGCTCATGGTGAACAAAAAAGGGATTTCATTTATGTCTTTGATGTAGTAAAAGTTCTTTACTATTTTTACAAATATTTACCACAATCAGGCATATTTAATCTTGGAACAGGATTCGCTAGGACTTTTAACGATTTAGCTAACAATGTAATAAAAAATTACGGAAAAGGGAAAATCCATTACATCGATATGCCAGAGGATATAAGGGATAAGTATCAATATTTTACTCAAGCAAATATGAATAAACTAAAGAGTACTGGTTATGATGAACCATTTTATTCACTTGAAGATGGGATAAAGGATTATATGCTGAATTTTTTGATGAAAAATTATAAAATTTATTAAAATTTATAATTTAACTCCCATTTTTTAAACTTAAAAACAATAATAATATTTACATATCAAACAATTATAATTTTCATTTTTTTAAATCTTGACAATAAAATTTATTTTACATATAAGTTATCACCTTGGAATTATCTAATTTTTTGTTTTGTATCATTCTTTTTTGGAGGAAAATATGAAAGCTTTAGGAAAACATATCCTTGTAGAGTTTTACGGTTGTGATAGAGATGTTTTAAATAATTCTAGCCTTTTAGATAAAGAGATGCAAACTGCAGCTTTAAAAAGTGGCGCAACTATTATTAATAGTGTTTTTCATACATTTAGTCCTTACGGTGTTAGTGGAGTAGTTGTTATAGCTGAATCTCACTTAACTATTCATACATGGCCAGAATATGGATATGCCGCCGTTGATCTTTTTACATGTGGTGATACAGTTGACCCATGGATAGCTTTTGATCATTTAAAGAAAATTTTAAAATCTACTCACACCTCTACAATTGAGATGAAAAGAGGACAACTAAACGACATTCAAGGTGAGCTTCGTCATAAGCCAGAAAATGCGTCTATTTAGGGGGTAAGCATGAATTTGTGGTTTACAGAATATTATGAAAATGATACAGCCTTATCAATTAAAATAAAAAAAACACTTTTTAGCGGTAAATCAAAATTTCAAAAAATAGATGTGTTGGAATCAGAGCATCTTGGAAAAATACTTTTATTAGATGACATTATAATGCTAACAGAAGCACATGAGTTTGCTTATCATGAGATGATAGCTCATGTCCCCCTATTTCATCATCCAAATCCTAAAAAGGTTCTTATTATAGGCGGTGGTGATGGTGGAACTGCAAGAGAAGTTTTAAGACATTCATGTATCGAAGAATGCATAATGTGTGAAATTGATGAAATGGTTGTTAAAATCTCTAAAGAGTTCTTACCAAATGTTGCAAGTGAGTTTGAAAATCCAAAACTTAAATTACTTTATAAGGATGGTGTGAAATTCATTGAAGAAAATACAAATAAGTTTGATATAATTATTATAGATTCTACAGATCCTGAAGGATTTGCAGAAGGGTTATTCAAACAAAAATTCTATCAATCTGTATTTAACTGTTTAAAAGAAGATGGCATAATGGTAGCTCAAGCAGAAAACCCTTATTACTATTTTGATATTCAAAAGGATATGTTTAACAATTTAAAAAATGTTTTTCCAATAGTATCAATGTACTTATCTTTCGTACCATTTTATCCGAGTGGTATGTGGGCATTTGCCTTTGCTTCTAAAAAATACAAACCTTTAGAAAAGGTAAGGTTTGATGATATAAAAGCTATAGAGGGGTCTTTAAGATATTTTAATTCTGATATAATTAAGTCTTGCTTTGCTCTACCAAACTTTGCTAAAAAAGTGATATGAAGAGTATTTCTAATTGCTTTATAGGCTGTAATACTGATTTAAATGAAACAAATATCGTTTTAACTGGAATCCCTTATGATGGTACTAGCAGTTTTAGACCTGGTTCTAGATTTGCACCAGATGAAATCAGAAAAGTTTCTTATGGTTTAGAAACATACTCACCTTATCAAAATGATGATTTAGAAAATAAACAAATATGCGATGTAGGGGATTTAGAACTTCCCTTTGGTGAAAAAAACATCATTTTAGACAAAATTGAATCACATATAGATAACTTTTTAAAAATTAACAAAAAAGTGGTTTCTATTGGCGGAGAACACTTAATAACATTGCCAATCATTAAAAGTTATTTAAAAAAATATAATGAATTATACATAATTCACTTTGATGCTCATGCAGATTTGAGAGATGACTATTTAGGTGAAAAATTATCTCATGCTACCGTTATTAGAAGAGCTGCAGAAATAGTTGGCTTTAACAAAATTTTTCAATTTGGTATCAGAAGTGGTACAAAAGAAGAATATGATATAATTAGAAAATATAACCTTTTAAACAGATCAATAGATAAAATTAAATCAATAATCGATGATAAACCTGTTTATATTACTCTTGATCTAGATATATTAGATCCATCTATTTTCCCCGGCACTGGCACCCCAGAACCTGGAGGGTGGAGTTTTAATAATCTTATAAATAAGCTACTTAAGCTTAAAAATTTAAATATTGTAGGATGTGATATTGTGGAACTATCTCCACACTACGATAATTCTATGGTATCATCAATAGTTGCTGCAAAAATTATAAGAGAAATACTAATTTTTATTTGAAATCTAATTAAATCTAATATATAAGGGTGTTTGCACCAATTAATAAATAATAAGTTTCAGGAGGTTAACGTGAACAAAAGGGAATTGATTGAAAAAATCGCTTCTAAAGCAGGCCTTAAAAAGAGCGAAGCAGAAAGAGCATTAGCAGCATTTGAAGAAGCTGTAATTGAAGCTTTAAAAGCTGGAGACAAAGTTACTTTGGTTGGTTTTGGTACTTTCTCTGTTAGCGAAAGAAAAGAAAGAAAAGGGAGAAACCCTCAAACTGGTGAGGAAATTACTATACCTGCTACAAAAACACCAAAATTTTCCGCAGGTAAATTATTAAAAGATTCTGTTAAATAAGCGGCTTCTATAAAGAAGCCGTTTTTTTATTATGAGTACCAAAAATAATATCTTAGGCGAAAAATTAAGAAATCTTAGAAAATCTCAAGGCTACAGTTTAAATCAACTTGCAAAAGTTATAGGTAAAACCAAAAGCTATTTATCAATGATTGAAAACGGTAAAGCAATCCCCTCAATGGCAACACTTAAGGCTATCACTAATTTCTTTAATGTAACAATTTCAGACTTATTAGAAGAAGACGAAAAAAATATACACCTAAATAAAGAAAGTTTTGATTTTAAAAATGATGCAGAATTAATTTATTCAAAAAAAGGGTTCTATAACCTTTATTTACTAATAAAAAACCCACTATTGAAAATGAAAACCTATCTTGTCGAAATCCCCCCTTATGGTGGATATCAACAAGAAATTAAACATGAAGGGGAAGAATTCGGTTATGTTTTGAATGGGGAAATTGAATTAACATTAGATAATGAAAAACATATAATTACATCAGGAAATTATTTTTACTTTTACTCTAACAAAAAGCACAAAGTAAAAAATATCTCCAGCTCAACTGCAAAGGTTCTCTGGGTTTATCTTCCAAAGTAATAAACAAAGTTAAATTATATTTGACTTCAAAACATCTTTTTGCTACTATTTAACCGGTTAAATAAACTCGCAGGGGTTTGCAATGATCTGGAATGAAGAATATGAAACTTTACCTCGTGAAGCCTTGGAAGCTCTTCAATTAAAAAGATTACAGCATTTAGTAGAAAAGGTTTATGCTACAGTACCTTTTTATCGTAAAAAGTTAGATGAAGCAGGTGTCAAACCAGAGGATATAAAATCATTATCAGATCTAAAGAAGCTCCCTTTTACCACAAAGCAAGATTTAAGAGACAATTACCCTTTTGGTTTGTTTGCTGTACCTAAAGAACAGGTAGTAAGAATACATGCCTCTAGTGGTACTACTGGTAAACCTACAGTTGTTGGTTATACACGCAGAGATATAAAAACCTGGGCTGAGCTTATGGCCAGGACTTTTTACGCAGCTGGAGTTGGAAAAGGTGATATACTTCAGAATGCTTATGGTTATGGTCTTTTTACAGGTGGTCTTGGAGCACATTACGGTGCAGAACTTATAGGAGCATCCGTCATACCTATATCAGGTGGTAATTCTAAAAAACAGATAATGATTATGCAAGATTTTGGGACTACTGCTATTTCCTGTACCCCTTCATACGCTCTAAATCTATATGAAGTAGCAGAAGAGATGGGGGTTGATCTCAAAAAGCTTCCAGTTAGAGTTGGGGTTTTTGGTGCAGAACCATGGACAAATGAAATGAGAAAAGAGATTGAGGAAAAATGGGGGATTGACGCTATAGATATTTATGGTTTAAGTGAGGTTATTGGGCCTGGCGTTGCCTTTGAATGTATCGAAGCTAAAAATGGTATGCATATTAATGAAGATCATTTCTTGGTTGAAATTATAGATCCCGAAACTGGAGAACAGCTGCCATACGGAGAAAAAGGGGAAATAGTTTTTACAACAATTACTAAAGAAGCAATACCACTAATTAGATATAGAACAAGAGATATAACAAGATTAATAAAAGAGCCTTGCATTTGCGGTAGGACTTTCGTAAGAATGGAAAAAGTAATGGGTAGAAGTGATGACATGTTGATTATTAGGGGTGTAAATGTATTTCCTTCACAAATAGAATCCATTTTAATGGAAACAAAAGGTATTCTTCCACATTATCTTATCGTTGTTGATAGAGAAAATAATCTTGATACACTCGAGGTACTCGTTGAAGTAAATGAAGAGTTTTTTTCCGATGAAATTAAAAGATTGCAAGAATTAGAAAAAGCTATAGAAAAAAATATTAAAGAGATGATTGGTATAACGGCTAAAGTTAGATTAGTTGAACCAAAAACCATAGAAAGAAGTCAGGGGAAAGCTAAAAGAGTAATTGATAAAAGATCCCTGTAGGAGGTAAATATGAAAATAACCCAAATCTCCATTTTTATAGAAAACCAATCAGGAAGATTGTGGGAAGTATGTAATATCTTAGGAGAAAACAATATAAATATAAGAGCATTATCACTTGCCGACACATCAGATTTTGGAATTTTGAGACTTATAGTAAATGATCCCGAAAAGGCATTTAAAATTTTAAAAGAAAACGATTTTACTGTTGGCAAAACAGAAGTCATTGCTGTTGAGGTACCTGATCAACCAGGAGGATTAGCACATATTCTTAAAATTTTAAAAGATAACAATATTAATGTAGAATACATGTATGCTTTTGTAGAAAGAAGTGGTGAAGAAGCAATTATGATTTTCCGTTTTGATGAAACTGATAAAGCAATAGAAACCCTAAATAAAAATGGAATTAAAACAATAAAGGGTGAAGAAATATATAGATTATAAGAGGTGAAAAATGAAAAAACTTTTGTTTTTACTAGTGTTTACAGTAACCCCAATTGTTCTTTTTGCAGATATAAAAATCGGAGCACTATTTTCTGTAAGCGGTCCAGCATCATTTTTGGGTTTACCTGAAAAAAATACTTTAGAAATGGAAGTAGAAAAAATTAATAAATCTGGTGGTATTAATGGAGAAAAAATTAAATTATATATTTATGACACAAAAGGCAACGATGCTGAAACTAGAAAAAAATTTCTAAGACTTGTTAATAAAGACAAGGTAATTGCTGTAATTGGTCCTACAAGGAGTGGTTCAACATTGGCAATTAAAGATCTAGCAAAAAAATTTCATATACCTGTAATAAGCTGTGCTTCTAGTGATAAAATAATTAATCCTCTTTATAAAGAAGTTTTTAAAGTTGCTCCTTCAGACGGTCATGCAGTAGAAAAGATTTATGAATATCTCATTAATAAAGGTTTAAAAAATATAGCAATTTTAACAGCTCAAAACGGTTTTGGATATTCAGGAAGAGAAGCTCTAATTAGATTAGCTAAAAAAATGGGGCTAAATATTGTTGCTGACGAAAAGTTTAAAGATACAGATAAAGATATGAAAAGCCAATTAAGCAAAATTGCAGAAAAAAATCCTGATGCTATTATTTGTTGGGGGGTTGGGCCTGCACCAGCAATTATTGCAAAAAACTTTAAAGAGTTAGGGTTAAAATCATTACTAATCATGAGCCATGGGGTTGCTTCTAAAAAATTTATTGAATTAGCTGGTGATGCCGCAAATGGTATAATCTTCCCTGCAGGAAGATTAATAGTTGCTGATCAATTAGATGATACTGACAAGTTTAAGAAATTACTTTTAAGTTATAAAAGCGAATATGAAAATACTTTTCATTCCCCTGTATCTACATTTGGCGGACACGCTTATGATGCTATTCACATACTTGTGAAAGTATTAAGAAACAACGGCAAAGATGCAAACTCAATCATAAAAGGGATAGAATCAATTAAAAATCATTTAGGTACTTATGGTGAATTCAATTTTTCAGAAAATGATCATAATGGGCTAAGTAAAGATGCGTTCATAATGGTAAAGATTGAAAAAGGGAATTGGAAACTAATTAAATAAATACACAATTTAAATAAAGCAATGCAGTTTTTATATTCTGGTTTAACAACAGGTAGTATATATGTACTTGTAGCAATAGGTTTTAATATAATTTACAATACCACAGGTATTGTAAATTTTGCTCAAGGTGAGTTTGTGATGATAGGTGGTATGTTAATTTATACCACCTTATCTTTATTTAATGTACCAATGCTATTATCTTTTATATTAACAATAATTTTATCATTTATTCTGGGAATTATTTCTGAAAAACTATTTTTAAATAGGGTAAAATTAAAAAACGAAATTAATCTAATCACTATAACTTTAGCAATTGCTATTATCCTTAGAGGATTAGCAATGATAATTTGGGGGAGAGATTCTTTAAAAGTCGAACCCTATATTGTAGAAAAAACTTTAAATGTTCCTGGAGGGGTAATCACAACCAATAGTTTAATGGTAATAATAATATCTATTATTATTGCTCTTTCCCTTTCAGCTTTCTTTAAATTCAATAAGTACGGTAAAGCCTTTAGAGCATGTCAAATTGATACATACGCAGCTGCAAACTGTGGAATAAATGTTAAAAACATAAAAATGCTATCCTTTGCTATCGCTGGAGCGTTAGGTGGTATTGCAGGGATACTAATTACACCAATTACCTTTGTTACTTACAATGATGGAATAATGAGTGGCTTAAAAGGGTTTTCAGCAGCTGTATTAGGTGGTTTTGGAAGTTTTACTGGAGCTATTATAGGAGGTTATTTACTAGCAATATTAGAGAGCTTTTTTGCATTAATATTCCCTTCAGGATTTAAGGATGCTTTTGCTTTTTTAGTCTTACTATTAGTTTTATTCTCTTTTCCAAATGGAATTTTTGGGAAAAAGAAGGCTGATAGAGTATGAATAAAACCAATAAACTATTTATCTTAATTAATTTTTTTATCGTAATTTTAATAGCAATATTTCTCAAAAACGACTATTATATTGGGCTTGTCACATATATTTTAATCAATGCAATGCTCGCTTCAGGCTTAAATATCCTTTTAGGATATTCAGGGATAATTTCACTATGCCAAGCCTCTTTTTTTGGGATAGGAGCATATCTCTCAGGGATATTGACTGTTCACTTTCAATATTCACCCATAATAACCGTTTTAATCGGAGCTTTTGTTACCTTTATAGTTGCTTTAATTATTGCTTACCCTACCCTTAAACTTCATGGTCATTATTTAGCTATGGCAACAATCGGTTTTGGTATGATAGTTTATGTGCTAGCAAATGAGTTGGATTTTTTTACTGGTGGGCCTTCTGGGCTTATAGGAATCCCATATTTTTCAATTTTTGGTTTTGAATTTGATACTGAAATCAAAAATTATATGTTGTTTGCATTTTTATATCTTTTAACATTAGTTTTTTTAGAATTATTCGATAAATCATTTTTAAGTTATGATTTTAGATTTATTAGAGAATCTGAGCATGCTTCAAGTGCTTTTGGTATAAACTATCACAAAGAGAAAATGTTACTCTTCGCATCTATTGCAGCTTATTCTTCAATTATTGGCTCTTTTTATGCTTTTTACAGCCAGTTTATCAGTCCAACATCAATAGGGATTAATTATTCAATTGAAATTCTTGCTATGGTAATTATTGGTGGTCTTGGATCAACTTATGGTGGTGTCATAGGAGCAATTATAATTTCTCTAATTCCAGAGGTTTTTGCTTCATTTGAAGATTTTGAAATTTTAATATATGGTGGGATATTGGCACTATGTATAATTTTCTTCCCTTATGGTATTGCAGGTTTTTTTAAGAGGTTAAAAATTGCTCAAAACTAATAATGTATCAATAAATTTTGGTGGTTTAAAAGCTTTAGATAATGTAAATATAGAAATAAAAGATAAGAGTATAACAGCATTAATTGGTCCTAATGGTGCAGGTAAAACAACTTTATTCAATATAATTACTGGATTTTTAAAACCCACATCAGGCAAAATAATTTTTGAAAACAATAACATTACGGGACTACCCCCTAATAAAATATTTTTTAAGGGAATTGTCAGGACTTTTCAAAATTTAAAAGTTATCAAAGAGTTGAGCATAAAAGAAAATCTATTATTAGGACTATTAAAAAAAGATTTAAATAAATATTACTTATTAAACTTATTTAGGTTAGATAGAACATATAGAAATAAATTAAATAATATTTTAGAGGAAACTTTAGAATTTTTTGGCATTTCAGATTGGGCTAATAAAACACCTGAAGAGTCTCCATACGGAGTGTTAAAACTTTTAGAGTTAGCAAGAGCATATCTTGCAAAACCAAAACTTTTACTGTTAGATGAGCCTGCAGCAGGTCTAAACAGTTTTGAAAAGGAAAAAATGGAGTCAATTATTTCAGAGCTAAATAAAAAAGGGATAACAATCTTAATGGTAGAACATGATATGAATTTTATATCTAATCTTGCAACATATGTTTATTGTCTAAATTTCGGTAAAATAATAGCCCAAGGAGAATTTAGGACAGTTCGAAATAACCCAGATGTATTAAAAGCTTATTTGGGTGATGAAGATGCTTAAAACTGTTTCCCTTTCTGCTTTTTACGGCAAAATCAGGGCATTAACAAATGTTTCTTTACATGTCAAAAAAGGGGAATTTGTCTCTTTGATAGGATCAAACGGAGCTGGTAAAACTACCCTTTTAAACTCAATCATGGGGCATATAACAAATAAATCTGGTCAAGTCTTTTTTGATACCATAGATATTAGTAATTATCCAACTGAAAAAATTGTATCATTAGGTATAGGTTATGTACCTGAAGGTAGAAGAGTTTTTACAGACATGACTGTAGAAGAAAATCTTGAGATGGGCGCTTTTATCTTAAAAAATAGCTCTAAAATAAAAGAAAATATGCAAAATGTATTTGATTTTTTCCCTGTTTTAAAAGAAAGAAGAAAACAGTTAGCTGGAATGTTATCAGGTGGTGAGCAGCAAATGCTTGCCATTGGCAGAGCACTTATGTTATCTCCAAAAATAATTCTAATGGACGAACCATCTATGGGGCTTGCACCTAAGATAGTTTCAGAATTATATAAAAAACTTCACCTCTTAAAAAAATATGGGTTGACAATATTTTTGGTAGAGCAAAACGCTAAAATAGCACTTAAATATTCTGATAGAAGTTATGTATTAGAAAATGGAGCAGTGGTTTTACAAGGAAAAAGTCAAGAATTATTAAGTGATAATGAATTATTAAGAGCTTATCTTGGTAAAGAATATAAAGAAAAATGGGAGAGATAAAATGAGAATGTGGCAAATGTCAGATGAAACAATGTCTTTATCCGAATTGAAACAACTACAACTTGAAAGATTACAATCAACCATAAATCGCGTTCATAACAATGTGGAGTTTTATCATAATTTATTTAATAAGCTGGGTATTACTCCTGACAAAATTAAATCGTTAGATGATATAAAATATTTACCATTTACTACCAAACAAGACTTGAGAGATAACTACCCTTATGGGATGTTTGCAGTTCCGCTAAAAGATATCGTCAGAATCCACTCATCAAGTGGGACTACAGGAAAACCCACGGTTGTTGGCTATACAAAAAGAGATTTAGAACTGTGGAAAAACTTAGTAGCAAGAATAATGGTTGCAGGCGGTGTTACAAAAGAAGATATCGTTCATATAGCTTTTACTTACGGCTTATTTACTGGAGGATTTGGCTTGCACTATGGTGCAGAACATATTGGTGCAAGCGTAATTCCTGTTTCTAGCGGAAATACTAGAAGACAGATTATGATTATGCAAGATTATAGAAGTACTGTATTGATTTGTACCCCTTCTTATGCTTTGCATATTGCAGAAACATTAGAATCGATGGGGCTTTCCAAAAATGATATACATCTAAAATATGGATTATTTGGGAGTGAACCTTGGGGAGAAAAGATAAGAAATGAGATTGAAACAAAATTAGGTATAATAGCCACTGATAATTATGGACTTAGTGAAATTATAGGACCTGGAGTTGCTGGTGAATGTTTATATAAAAATGGTTTACACATAAATGAAGATCATTTTTATGTAGAAGTAATTGATCCTGATACTGGAGAAGTTTTACCAGAAGGGGAAAAAGGTGAATTGGTTATAACAACACTTACAAAAGAAGCAATGCCTTTAATAAGATATAGAACAAGGGATATAACTAGAATCTATAGAGATAACTGCAAATGTGGAAGAACATTAATAAAAATGGAAAAACCATCAGGTAGAACTGATGATATGATAATTGTAAATGGAGTAAATGTTTTCCCATCTCAAGTTGAAGAAGCTCTAAAAGAAATCGAAGACACTACCCCCCACTTTATGATTTATGTTAGAAAAAAAGGCGCTTTAGATATGATGGAAATACATTTAGAAGTCTCTGAAAACCTATTTTTTGATGAAATGAAAAGGCAAAAAGAGGTTTTGGACAAAATTACAGAAAGGCTCTTTAATTATCTTGGTATAAAACCAAAGGTAAAACTTGTAGAGCCTAAATCATTAGAGAGATTTGAAGGGAAAGCTAAAAGAGTTATTGATGAAAGACATCAGTAATGATAGTTTAACGAAATTAGTCGATTTTTTCTTTGAAACAGGATTACTTCAACAATTACAAAGAAGTGGAATCCCTTTTTTAGGCTCCGGCAGTCAAACTGTAGCATCTCATATTTTCAGGACTACTTTAATAGGGTATTCAATTGCAAAATTAGCAGATGCTGATATTACAAAAGTGATATTAATGTGTTTATTTCATGATATTGAAGAAACAAGAATTGGAGATTTAAACTATTTACAACAAAAATATGTTATATCAGACGATAAAAAAGCTTTATACGACCTTTTAGAATTACTTCCGTTTAAAGAAGAAATTGCTAAAATTATTAAAGAATATGAAGAACAAAAAACATTAGAAGCAAAAATAGCAAAAGACGCTGATACACTGGAACTTATACTTTTTTTAAAAGAAAATCTAGACAAAGGGAATGAACAAGCTTTATTTTGGATTAAAAACGCCCAAAAACGCCTTAAAACATCTTTTGCTAAAAAAATTTTTGATATAATCATGGAAAGAAAATATTACGACTGGTGGCAATCTATAGAGAATGATTGGACAAATGGTAACAAAACCTGGTAATATTTGTTGACTTAACATCATTATTAATTTAAAAGAAACAAATGTATAACAAAGAGTTAAAAGGTTCATTATTTATTATATTTGCTGCTTTTCTTTGGGGAACAACTGGTACAACCCAAGGTTTAGCACCAGCTGAAGCAAATTCTGCAGTAATTGGTACTTTGCGAATATTGATTGGTGGTTTTATACTATTTATTATTGCATTAGCAAAAAATAAGAAAATTAGTTTTTCTAAAATTCCAATATCCACTACTTTGTTAGGAGTTTTTGCAGTTGCACTTTATCAAATCAGTTTTTTTTATGGAGTAAAACTTGCTGGAGTGGCAATAGGAACAGTTGTAGGGATTGGTAGCTCACCTATATCAGCAGGTTTATTATCAGCAATTTTTTTAAAAGAAAAACTTCACAGAAGATGGATAATAAGTACTTTTATTTCAATAATGGGATTATTTTTTATTAGTTTTAGTAGCATACAAGTAAACTACAATTTCAATATATTTGGAGTATTTTTAGCAATCACTGCAGGTTTTTCCTATGCTCTTTATACTATGATTAGCAAAAAGCTTTTGGAAGTTTTAGATAATGATACTGTTATGGCAATCCTTTTTTTAGGTGGTGCAGTTTTTCTCTCTCCTGTTCTGTTTTTTAATGATTTATCATGGGTTTTAACAACAAGAGGGTTATTAGTCACATTACATCTGGGGCTTTTTACAACAGCATTATCATATATCTTTTTTATCAGAGGGCTAAATTATATTGCAGTATCAAAAACCGCTACTTTATCCTTAACAGAACCTCTGACAGCAGCCTTTTTAGGGATTACAATATTAAATGAAAAGCCAAATATCTATTCTATTATTGGGATAATATTGATTTTTATAGGTATAATGATTTTAACTTTTAATTTACAAAAAAACAAATAAAGATAACTTTACATCATTTAAATATTTTGTTATCATAAGGTTATGAAAATATTATATATTGATGATAATTTAAGCAATTTAATAGCATTCAAAAAAATTCTTGAGCCTTTTTTTCCAGATTTTATTACAGCACAATCAGGTGAAGAAGGGATAAAGCTCCTTTATAAAGAAAATCCTGATATAGCTTTAATAGATTTAAAACTTCCAGATATAAACGGATTTGAGATTCTAAAAAATTTTAAAAAAGATAACCCAAAATCAAAAACTATTTTTATAGCGGTATCTGGCTATAACGATAATAATACCATAAAAAATGTTTACAATGCAGGATTTAGTGGATTTATTGAAAAACCTGTAAATATTAATCAGATAATTACTTACATATTGTCTTTTAAAAAGGATGATAAACAAACAAGTTTAAAACAAAATAATTTTAAAGATAATGATAAATTATCAAATGCTAATGAAAATATTATATGGGATGAGATTATCAACGCAATTTCTCATGATTTAAAAACCCCCATTACTTCGTTATTAATAAATTTAAAGGATAATAATTTTAATAAAAATGAAGTTATTGAAAAAATTAATAACTATTTGACTGAATTAGACAATATTTTAGATTTCTTAAAAAATCAATCAAAGATTTTGTTTAAATACAAATATTTTTTTCAGCTTGATGAAATAATAAAACATATTGAGAATAATTACGAATGTAATATAACTTATATAAACTCTCAAAATAAGATATACAATAACCCTGAATTAATTAAATATCTAATTGACACGGTTATAAAAAAAATAATATTATCAAATAAAAGCTTAAATATAACTTTAAGTAGTGATAAAAATTATATAAATTTTATATTTGAAAATATAAACAATATTGAAGAGTTAGAGTTTAACGATATGTTATTTAACAATATAATAAAAAGTTTAAATGCAAGGATATTTACTGATAACAATAACCTTTTTCTTTTAATACCAATATGGGGTTGATATGTATAAGGTTTTGTATGTTGAAGATGAGTTTCAAAGCTTTAAATTAGTTGAGTTAATTTTAAAAAAATACAATATAGATGTTTACTTAGCAAAGGATGGGTTAGAAGCTTTAGAACTTGCTGAAACAATAGTTCCTGACTTAATTATAATGGACATAAATTTGCCAAAATTAAAAGGTTTTGAAGCGGCTGCAATTTTAAAGTCAAAAAAGTCAACGAACCACATACCTATTATCGCTTTAACTGCAGTTAATGACGAATCCTATGAAAAACTTTCAATGGCTGCTGGATGTGAAGCTTTTCTAACAAAACCGATTGACCCAAAATCTTTTGCTAATCTAATAATAAAATTTATTGAAAAAAGGGATTTCACCGAAAAAGAGATTGATTTATTTTCTAAAGAGTTAAGTATATCATTGAAGAACAAAGCAGAATCATTAGCCAAATTAGAGAAAGAACTGCTAAATCTAAATTATAAACTAAATAAAATTTTAGGTTCTCTCCCTGAAGCCGTTTTTATTGTAAATAAAGATTTTGAAATTAATTATATGAACACAAAAGCCTTACAAATCAAAATAAGCAACGAAAGTTTTTTAACAACAAAGCAATTTTTTGATATATTTTCATTAATAGAGTACGACACCGATTATTTAAAAGAGGAACTTTTAGAAAAAGATAAAATAGAAGGGATCTATTCCACATTAAATGACTCATCAAACAGATACTTTTTGAGTACTTTTACCACCTTTGATGATGATATTTTAGTTTCTCTTAAGGAGATTACAGATTTGAAAGCATTTGAAGACAATATTAAGCATTTGGAAAAATTAGCCACGATAGGCCAAATCACTTCAGGTATAATCCACGAAATAAACAACCCACTTACATCAATAAAAAATTATATAACTGTCCTAAATCAAATCTGTAAAGATGAAATGCAAAAAGATATTTTAAATAAATTAACTTATGGAATAGATAGATTAGAATCATTAGCCCAAAACCTTGTAACTTTCGTAAGAAAACCTACTGAGAAAAAATACCCAATAAATTTAAATAACGCAATAAAATCTATTTTATCTTTTAGTGATTATGAAATCAGAAGAGGAAATGTTCAAATTAAGTTAGAATTAGAAGATGACCTCCCTTTAATTTTTGGACACACAACAAGTATTGAACAAATGATTCTAAACCTTTTAATCAACGCTAACCATGCTGTAAATGAAGTAGAATCACCTACAATTATTATAAAAACTTATTCAACCGATAAGTTTGTATTTTTAGAAATAATAGATAACGGTAAAGGGATACCTAAAGAAATCCAAGACAAAATCTTTGAGCCTTTTTTTACCACTAAACCAGAAGGAAAAGGTACCGGTTTAGGGCTTGCTATTGTGAAAAAGATAGTGGAAGAACATAATGGTGAAATAACTTTTACCACTTCTGATATTGGCACATCTTTTGTTATTAAATTAAAAAAAGACGATGGGAGTAAAAAATAGATGGAAAAAGTTTCCAATCCTGATCGATACATAGAATCAAATACCAAAGTACTCGTTGAAGTATTATCTGGGGAATTTATAGGTAAATATGATTCAAGGATAGAAGCCATTGATAACGATTATATCTATATTTCACTTCCTACAAAAAATGCAATACCTGCTCCACTAAAACCTGAAACTAAAATTGAGGTCTCATTTGTAACGGATAAAGGGAGATTTAGCTTTATAAGCGAAGTTATTGAAAGAGTAAGAGATAATATAATTATGTTAAAAATAAAAAAACCCAATCATTTAAATAGGAAAGAGTTAAGGAAATATTTTAGGGTAGAAACTCATCTAAAAATTATCGTTTACAAAATTAAATATAACGAAAACAGTAATACACCTGACATGTTAAAGATATGCAAGGAGAGTATTGTAAAAGATATATCTGGCGGAGGAGTCCGTATACTTACCGATCTTGAGCTCAATGTTGACGATATAGTCGAGCTTGATTTTGCAGGAACAATTGATCATATAAAAGAAGTCTTCGGCAAAGTTGTAAGAAGAAATGAGTTACAAAATAAATTAGAAGCTGGTATTGAATTTATATCTATCAGGGAAAATGACAGAGATAAAATTATTCAGTATGTATTTAAACGGCAAATAGAGTTGAAAAAGATGCAGTCTTAAATTGTAAAAGGAGGTTTGAAAATGCCATTTCAAACAGAAAAAGTAGAAGATATAACAATAATAATTCCACTATCAGAATTAGATGCAATAAATGGTAATGAAATTCGTAATTATTTATCAAAAATAGATAATACGAGTGGAGTTATAATCAATTTTGCAAGAGTTATTTATCTCAATAGTTCTGGCCTCAGAGAACTAATTCAATCTCTAAAACTTTTAAAAGATAAGCATATCCCATTTGCACTTTGCAAACTATCAGATAATATTTTCAAAATCTTTTCAAACACAAATTTAGACAAACTATTTAATATTTTTAAAAATGAAGATGAAGCTATCAAATTTATCAAAGAGCAATACACTACTTGAAACTATCTGTGATTTTCTTAATTATGAATGTGGACTCAAAGTAACTGAAGCTATAATTGATGAAGTTTTAAAATATATTAAGAAAAACTACTTTTTAGATCAATTACCTTACAATGATTTAATTAATTATTTGAAAAAAAATCTTATTAATTCGGTGCTGATAAATGAAACCTATTTCTTTAGAAATCCAGAACAACTTGATGCTATCATAGATTATTATAATAAATTTTTAAAAAATAAAAAATTAAAAATTTTATCATTTGGCTGCTCATCTGGTGAGGAGTGTTATAGTTTAGCAATAAAATTTTTCTTAGAAAATATAGATAATTATGAGATTGTAGGAATTGATATCGATAATGAAGCATTAGAAATAGCAAAAAAGGGGGAATATACTGAAAACTCATTTAGAAATAATGTAATGTTATTAAAAAATTTCTTTAAAAGAATTAATGATAAATATGTAATAAAAGATATTTATAAAAAAAATATAACCTTTTTAAACATTAATCTGCTAAAAGAAAACGCTTTAAAATATTTTGACAAACACCATTTCGATGTAATTTTGATAAATAATGTATTAATTTATTTAGATGAAAAAGCTATTTCTATTATATTAAAACAACTTAATAATTTGCTTTCAAAACAAGGTATATTATTAACAACAAAAGAAGAATCTTTTTTGATAGAAAAAGCTCATATTTTTAAAAAAGATCCGTACAATGATATTATTTATAAAAAAATCCTTTTTGAAGATATCTTACAAAAAGAATTCAGAGAATTATATTATATAAAAGCTGAAAATGATGAACAAGATGCAAATAAAATTTATGAAATCTCAAATAAATATAAAAATGAAACAATTGAAAAATTAAGAGAATATATAAAAATAACTCAAAATAAAAATGAAGTTTTAGCAATCAGTTATCGCATTTTTGAAAAAACACTAAATGCAGAAGATTTAAAAAATTTTATCAATCTACTAATAAATGAAAACTACTATCATGAAGCTCACAAATGGTTAAAAACTTACCTCATGATAATTAACCCTACAGAAAAAGATCTAAATGATTATATTAAGTTATGTATAAAAACTAAAAATTATGACGATTTGATACCAATATTAAAGAAAAAGATAGAATTATATAATAACAAAAAAGATATTTTGCTTTTAAAAACTATATTAGGACATATTAATGAACAGTGATGTTTTATTATGTATTACTCAAAACGAAACAATTCCTGAAGCTTTTTTATCAAAAAATGTAGTAGTTAGAACAACATTAAAATCAGCAATAAACGAAATAATGCATAAAAATGTAAATAAAATAATAATAAGTGAACAATTCTTTAAAAAATACTCTTTAGTCATACAACTAATAGCAAATATCATATACACTTATGAGATAGAATGTTATTTGTTATCAGAAAACCAATATTATAATTTTCATAATGTAACTATAATCAAACCAGAAAATTTAGAAACAATTATTAACAAAAATAACAATATAGAAACCCCATTTAAATCAAACGAAAAAACAACTACTTATATTTATAATATAATCAAACTTGCTATTACCAATAACATTTACAATCTGCTTCAAAGTTATAATGAAGATTTTGATGTTACTGTCAGTAGATTACTTGATATTTTAGAAAAAATCTTTTTACCTAAAAACCTAATAGTTCTAATTAAACAGGAATATTGCTACAAAGCTTACAAAAGTAACAACTCTAATTTGATGTGCTGCAATTTAATAAACATTTTATCAGAACATTTTAAAATCAATAAAAATGATATCATTTTTACAAATGAATTTGAAAACAAAGAAAACCAAACAAAAGATGAAAAGATTATAAATAAATTTTTCAATGTTGACGACGACATTTACTATCTTATTCAATTTGATGAAAACTCCCCTTTTGATGATACACTTTTAAATTATGCAATAACTTATTCAAATCTTCTGCTATCATATCTACTTACACAACAAAAGAAACAAAAAGAAATAATTACCGATTATCTAACTAAGATTTATAACAGAAAATTTTTTGATGAAACTTTAAAGAATATAATTAAATTTTCTAAAAGACATAAAACCCCATTTTCACTATTAATGTTTGATATTGATGATTTTAAAAAGATAAATGATATTTACGGACATGACTCTGGAGATACAGTATTGATTGAATTATCTAATATAATTAAATCGATCTTGAGACAATCTGATATTTTTGCAAGAATAGGTGGAGAAGAGTTTGCTATAATCTTAACAAAAACAAACTATAAAGGTGCCCAAATTTTATCTGAAAAAATAAGAAGTACAGTTGAAAATCACAAATTTTTATTTGATAAAGAATATAAAGTCACTATCTCTATTGGAATGATATCAATAGAAGAAGATTTCAATAACGATTATAATAAATTATATAAACTTGTTGACAACGCCTTATACAAAGCTAAAAAAGAAGGTAAAAATAGAGTAATTATAGAAAGAGTATGACATATAAAATAGATAACCTTTCAATTAAAGAATTGCAAAAATTTATCATTGATTTAAATGAAAAACCTTTTAGGGCAAAACAGTTATACAAATGGATTTACCAAAAAGGTATCACATCTTTTGAGGAAATGACTGACTTACCATTAAATTTTAGAGATAAATTAAGCGATATCTTTGAATTCACCAAAATTACTCCCATAGAGCAACTTTTATCAAAATTAGATGGATCTATAAAAGTACTGTTTGAACTTGAAGATAAAAACTATATAGAATCTGTTTTAATGTTTGATGGAGAAAGGGTCACAGCCTGTGTATCTACACAAGTAGGTTGTCGAATGGGTTGCAAATTTTGCAATACAGCTAAAATTGGCCTAATTCGTAATTTAACATCAGGTGAGATTATTAGACAAATTATATATCTAAAAGATCTAGCAAGACAAAATAATAAATTACTCTCAAACATTGTATTTATGGGGATGGGAGAACCTCTTGATAATTATGAAAATCTCACTAATTCTTTAGACATCATTTTAGATGAAGATGGATTAAATTTTAGCCATAGAAAAGTTACTGTTTCCACATGTGGTATTATTGATAAGCTTTATACTCTTTCTAAAAACTATAAAGTAAATATTGCAATATCCTTAAATGCTTCATCAAATAAAATCAGATCAAAATTAATGCCAATCAATAAAAAATTTAACATTGAAGAGATTATAAAGTCAATAAAAAACCTTCCAATTCCTAAGAGAAAAAGGATAACAATAGAGTATGTTCTAATCGATGGTATAAATAATACTAAAAGAGATGCAAATCTTTTGGTAAAACTTTTAAAAGGTTTACCAGTAAAGGTGAATCTAATAGTTTATAATAAAATAAAAGATTCACAGTTTAATCCTCCAGATTTAAATTATGCTTTAAATTTTCAAAAGACTTTGATAAATAATGGAGTGGCAACATTTATAAGAAAAAGCTTTGGCCAAGATATCGAAGCTGCATGTGGACAGCTTTACGCAAAATATTATAAAGAGAGGGGACTATGGAAAAGATCAAACTTAACCCAGGAGATAAAGCAGTAGATTTTAAACTTATTGGTGATGATGAGAAAGAGTACACCCTTGATGATTTTAAAGGTAAAAAGTTAATTTTGTATTTTTATCCAAAAGACAATACATCTGGTTGCACTAGAGAAGCAGTGGGCTTTACCGAACATCTCGAAGAGATAGAATCACTAAACGCAAAAGTTGTTGGTATAAGCCCAGATTCCATTACTTCACATAAAAAATTTAAAGAAAAACATGGATTAAAAATCCTTCTTCTTTCTGATCCTGATAAAAAAGTTGCAGAAAGTTATGGTGTTTATGGTGAAAAGAAGATGTATGGTAAAGTAACAAAAGGTATTATTAGATCAACTTTTATTATTGATGAAAATGGAATAATACTAAAGCCATTTTATAATGTAAAAGTAAATGGGCATGTAGAAAAAGTTATAGAGTTTCTAAAAGGGTTAAATAATGAGTAAAGAGAACATCAAATTTGAAGAAAAAATAAAAAGGCTTGAGCAAATTGTAAATATACTTGAAGAAGGTAATGTAGGATTAGAAGAATCCCTAAAGCTTTTTCAAGAAGGGATGAAGCTTGGAAAAGAATGTAAAAAATTTTTAAAAGAGATAGAACTAAAAATTAATAAAATAATAGATGTCAATGAAGATGGTACCTTAGAAACGGAAGAATTCAATGAATGAAAATTTCAATTTAAAAAACTACATTAAATTTTTTGCTAATAAAGTTGATAATTGGATGAGAGATTATCTTACTTATAAAAATGAATATACTATTGGTTTAATTGATTCTATGAGATATAGCATCTTTGCTGGCGGCAAAAGGCTAAGACCTGTATTAATTTACTCCTCTTACGGTATCTTTGAAAGCTATTTTGATAAAATTACCCCTTTTGCTGCTGCAGTGGAAATGCTCCACACTTATTCCTTAATCCACGATGATTTACCTGCAATGGATGATGATGATTTAAGAAGAGGAAAGCCCACAAATCACAAAATGTTTGGAGAAGCCACTGCCATATTAGCTGGTGATGCATTATTGACTTTGGCCTTTGAAATTATGCTAGATAAAGATATAAACAAAGATATACCTACAGATTTAATGCTTGAAGCAGCTTTTAAATTAGCCAAAAGTGCTGGATACAATGGTATGGTTGGTGGTCAATATGCTGATATAATCAATGAGAACAAAGAAATTGATAAAAATACATTAGATTTTATACATAAACACAAAACTGCAGCACTCATCTCTTATTGCTGTGAACTTGGCGCTATTTTAGGTTTTGCTGAAGAAAAAGATAAGCAAAATTTAGCTAAATTTGGCGAAAAAATTGGTTTAGCATTTCAAATTGTAGATGACATACTTGATATCACTTCGACTACCGAAGAACTTGGTAAAAACGCTGGAAGTGATATAAAAAACAAAAAAGCAACATATCCTGAAATTTATGGTTTAGAAAAATCAAAAAAAATAGCAGAAGACTTAATTGAAAAAGCTATCAACACCATTGAAATATATGGAAAAGCTGCTAATCCATTAATCGAAATTGCAAAATATATAATAAAAAGGGAAAACTAATGATTGACGATATAAAATTACCTAATGATATAAAAAACTTAAATTACAATGAATTAGAAGTTTTAGCCCAAGAGGTAAGAGATATTATTATTAACACTTGTGCTAAAAACGGTGGCCACTTAGCTCCATCATTAGGCGTCGTTGAGCTTACTTTAAGCATATTAAAAAACTTTGACCCACTTATAGATAGAATAGTTTGGGATGTGGGACATCAATCCTATGCCTATAAAATATTAACAGACAGAAAAGATAGATTTCATACATTGAGACAATTTAAAGGCATAAGTGGATTTAATAAACCTGCTGAAAGTAAATATGATGCATTTGGTGTCGGGCATACCAGCACATCTGTTTCAGCTGGATTGGGGATGAGGGTTGCAAATGACATTTTGAATTTAAATCGCAAAATTGTTGCAATTATTGGGGACGGTGCCCTTACTGCAGGTCTTGCTTTTGAAGGATTAAATAATCTTGGACATCTTGATAAGGATATGATTGTAATTTTAAATGACAATGAAATGTCCATTAGCAAAAATGTGGGAGCCATATCATCCTATCTATCAAGAGCAATGACAGGGGAATTTTACACTCATTTCAGAAAGGATGTTCAAAGTATCTTAGAGCATGCCCCGCTTGGAGATAAATTACTAAAAGTGGCTAAAAAGTTTGAAGAAGGGCTAAAAGGTTTTTTCACACCGGGTATTTTATTTGAAGAATTGGGTTTAAAATATATAGGGCCAATAGATGGCCACAATCTAAAAGAGCTTGATAAAGCTTTACACAATGCAAAAATACAAGATGGCCCTACTTTAGTCCATGTAATAACTAAAAAAGGGAAAGGGTATAAACCAGCAGAAGAAAACCCAGAAAAATTTCATGGGATATCATCTTTTGATATCAAAACAGGTAAGCCTATCAAATTTAGTGGCAAAACATTTACTGAGGTCTTTGGCGAAAAAATTATAGAAATGGCCGAAAAACACAAAGATATTGTAGCAATTACTGCAGCTATGAAGCCAGGGACAGGGCTCACAAAATTTGCGGAAAAATTTCCAGATAGATTTTTTGATGTGGGAATAGCAGAACAACACGCTGTTACTTTTGCAGCTGGCTTAGCTATAAGTGGATGCAAACCTTATGTTGCAATATATTCTACCTTTTTACAAAGAGCATATGATCAGATAATCCATGATGTCGCACTTCAAAATCTCCCTGTTACTTTTTGTATTGACAGGGGTGGACTTGTGGGAGCTGATGGCCCCACTCACCATGGAGCTTTTGATATCTCATATCTACGAACAATTCCAAATATACATATAATGCTTCCAAAAGATGAAATAGAACTAAAAGAGATGTTAGAATTGAGCTATCAAATCGATGCACCTGTGGCTATTAGATACCCAAGAGGAAATATAAAAGAATATGAATATCCTTACGAAAAAGTTGAACCTTTCAAACCTCAAATTATAAACGACAAAGGAGAAATATTACTGATAAGTGCCGGACACATTTTTGATGAGGCAAGTATAGTCTATGAAGAATTAAAATCAGATTATAATATTGCTTTTATTAATCTTCGCTTTGTAAAACCAATAAACAAAGATATTATTTTAGAAATATGCAAAGGGAAAAAATTAGTTGCTGTAGTTGAAGAAAATGCAAAATTTGGTGGTGTTGGAGAATACATTTTATCAATATTAGCAGAAAATAACCTCTTACCGAACAATTTTTTATCTTTTGGACTACCCGATAAATTTATCGAGCATGGTTCTATCACTGAACTTAGAAAAATCGCGGGTATCGATTCTGAAACAATAAAAAATAAAATAATTTCTGAATGGCAAAAGATAGATTAGATAAGATTTTATTTCAAAGAGGGTTAACTGAATCAAGGGAAAAAGCCCAAAGATTAATAATGGCTGGGCTTGTCATTGTAAATAATGAAAAAATAGACAAACCTGGCACAAAAATCGATGAAAACGCCCATATTAAATTATTGGAAACATTACCTTATGTCAGCAAAGGTGGTCTCAAATTAGAAAAAGCTGTAAATTATTTCAATTTAGATATTAAAGAAAAAACTGTCCTTGATATAGGAGCATCCACTGGGGGATTTGTCGATGTGGCACTAAAAAACGGTGCTAAAAAAGTTTATGCAGTGGATGTGGGAAAAGCTCAACTACACTACTCATTGATAAATAACCCAAAAGTTGTAAACATTGAAAAATGCAATTTTAGATATATAGAATTTGACACTATTGGCGAGCAAGTTGATATTATCACCTGTGATGTATCTTTTATTTCCCTTTCTCTCATCATCCCAAAAACAGTTCAGTTTTGTAAAAAAGATATTACAATTTTTATACCATTAATTAAGCCTCAATTTGAAGCTGGAAGGGATCAAGTAGGTAAAAATGGTGTTGTAAAAGATATAAAAATTCATAGAGAGGTTATAAAAAAAGTTATCACCTGTGCTTTAGATAATGGTTATGAGTTTGTTGATATAACCAAATCACCTGTAAAAGGTGCAAAAGGGAATGTTGAATACTTAGCATATTTCAGATATACTGGAAATAGGATATCAATAAAAGATAGTTT
Source organism: Deferribacter thermophilus (assembly GCF_049472675.1). Taxonomy (NCBI): domain Bacteria; kingdom Pseudomonadati; phylum Deferribacterota; class Deferribacteres; order Deferribacterales; family Deferribacteraceae; genus Deferribacter; species Deferribacter thermophilus. Next base: position 226,374 of record NZ_JAPNXM010000001.1, on the reverse strand, counting down.
TTTCATAGAAATTGATAAAAAAATAGAGAGAGCCTTAAATGAATAATATAACATTAATTGTAAAACCGCACTCAGAAGCTGCCAAGCCTTTAGCTGAGCAAATTTATACTTTATTAAAAAAGAAAAATAAAAATATACTACTTGAAGAAAGGGCAGCTGCAGTTTTAAATTTACCAGAAAACAGTGCAGAAGAGATAAAAGAAAAATCAGAATTGATAATCGTTTTAGGAGGCGATGGCACATTAATATCAGCTATACGACTTGTTGAAGATAAAGATATCCCCATTTTAGGGATAAATCTTGGAAGGCTTGGATTTCTTACAGAAACAAAAGTTGAAGAAGCAATACATGTAATAGAAAATATTTTAGAAGGCAATTATAGATGTGAACAAAGGATGAAATTAAATGGTAAAATAGTTAATGGTGAAGCAGAATTTTCAATGGATGTCTTAAATGATATTGTTATTCATAAGGGTGCTTTAGCAAGAATTATTGAAATGGATGTTTTTATTGACAATATGTTTGTTAATACTTATAGAGCTGATGGTTTAATTATTGCTACTCCTACAGGCTCTACTGCTTATTCTTTAGCTGCAGGTGGGCCAATAGTAATACCGACAATGAATTCTATTTTGATAACACCTATATGCCCCCATTCTTTAACCCATAGGCCAGTTGTTGTCCCTGATAATTCAGAAATAAAAATTATTATCAAAAGTGAAGATGAAAAGATTTTTATCACCTTTGATGGACAAATTGGTAAAAAATTGGAAAAAAACGATGAAATAATTATTAAAAAATCGAAAAACTATGCAAGATTAATTATTCCTAAGAATCGCAATTATTATTCACTTTTAAGAGAAAAATTACATTGGGGCGATAAATAACGCCGCCCCAATTAAATCAGCCCTTTATCTTTTGCAAAATTTTTAAAACTTCTATCGTAAGTTCTTTCCGCCTCTGGAGAAAAATAACAGGCAGGTAATTCATCTTTACTTCTATGGCGAGCAATACAATCACAACATTTCCCTCTTATAGGGCAACTTACCCATGTACATGGACAAGACTGTGCTATTTTTTCTGCTTTACATTCCATAAAGACCTCCTAATTACTTAATATTTCAGCAATTTCTAATAATTTTGGATCAAGCTCTTTCTTTTTATTCAAAACATCATTCAATTCTACAAGCTCCATCTTTGTTTTCTGTAAAGCAACCATTTTACCGCATCCTGTCCCATCCAAAAGTGTCTCAACAGCAAATGTACCCATCCTTGTTGCAAGCGTTCTATCAAAAACTGTTGGGCTACCACCTCGTTGCAAGTGACCTAAAACTGTTATCCTTGTCTCAAAACCACCAATCATACCAAAAACCTTCCCAAAATCATAAGCAGACCCTACCCCTTCTGCTACAATCACAATACTTCTCGTTTTCCCTTCTTCATATCTTTTTTTAATCTTTTCAATAATTTTCTCAATATTAAATGGTACTTCAGGAATTAAGACTGCTTCAGCTCCACCAGCAATGGCTGACATTAAAGCCAAATACCCACAGTTTCTCCCCATCACTTCTATAAGAAATGTTCTATCATGTGAACTTGCAGTGTCGTTGATAGAATCAATACAACGAACAATTGTATTTAACGCAGTATCCACCCCAATAGACATATCAGTGCCGTATATGTCATTATCAATAGAACCAGGTATCCCAATTACATTCACACCATATTTACCACAAAGCACAGTAGCACCTCTAAGGGAACCATCACCACCAATAACTACAAGCCCATCAATATTATATTTTTCGAGGTTTTTTACAGCTTCCTTTTGCCCCTCTTCGGTTTTAAATCTTTCACTTCTTGCACTTCTTAAAAAAGTCCCACCTTTTTGAATAATGTTTGCTACATCCTTGCTCTCAAGTTTTCTAAACTCACCTTCTATCAACCCTTTATACCCCTGCTCTATACCATACACTTCAATACCTTTGCTCAAAGCCGTACGCACAACACTTCTTATAGCTGCATTCATACCTGGACAATCACCACCACTTGTTAATACAGCAATTCGTTTCATACTCCCCTCCTCTTTTTTAAATAAGTTTCATAAAACTCAGGAAATTTTTCATAGGGGATAGGATCTACTTCACCTGCTTCCATAAACCCTTTTAGTCTCAACAGACAGCTATCACACTCTCCACAAGCCTTATCTTCACTCTTATAGCATGACCAGCTCAAATGAAGTGGAGCATTTAACTCAACCCCTCTTTTTACAATATCTTTTTTCTTCATATTTATTAAAGGGGTTTCCACCCTCAATCCAATGTCCTTTGCAAGTGCCACACTCAGTAAATCGTTAAATTTGTCATAAAATATCTTTCTACAGTCTGGATAACCAGAACTATCCTCTTCCACAGCCCCTATAAAAATCCGCTCAGCCTCAATAACCTCAGCCCAGCTTGTAGCAATGGAAAGGATATTAGCATTCCTAAAAGGGACATAAGTTTTTGGTATCTCTTTCCTATTTAAATCCCCTTTTTCCACTTCAATCTTTTCATCAGTTAGAGCTGAACCACCTATCTTTTTAAGATAGTCTATACTCACCACCAAAGTATCTTTTGCATCATAATAATTTGCAATATCATAAAATGCTTTTAGTTCCCTATTCTCAGTTCTTTGCCCATAATTTGTATGCAAAAGATAAAGCTCATACCCCATATCCTTAGCAATAGCAGCCGTCACACAACTATCCATACCACCACTAACTAACACTATAGCCTTTCTCATAATTTCCTCCTGATTAATATTGTAGAAATCCTATTAGACAAATCAACAGTTTTTTACTTAAAAAATATTTAAATAATTATAATTTAATTTGAAAGTACTGATTTGACTATGTTTAGTTTACAAAAATCAAAGTTTGTTGCAAAAGATGTTATATCTTCAAAACCTAAAAGCTTGTTTCTTATTTTTTTTACACTGTACCCTTTCTCATGTAACTTTTTTACTTTATCAATAAGATCCTCAATATATTTAATCTTTTTAGATATCAATTCCTTAGGTTTTTCATCAACGATACCTCTATGAGCACAAAACATTACATCAAAATCATAATTTAGCAATTTTTTCAAACTTTCCAAAATAGTATAAATATTCTCATCCCTTCTCAAATACTTTGGTTTTGCAGATATAAATAAATCCCCTGTAAACAACCAACCCCTGTTTATCTCAAGCAAGGATACAGAATCCACAGAATGCCCAGGTGTATGTATCACATTAAAAGAGTACTTACCTATTTCAACTTTATCACTATAAATAAAATCAGGTGAAAATTTTTCTGGCACACCCCAGATAATTTTCTCATAAGGGAGCATCTTATATCCATTTTCCAGGTAACTAACTGATAAGTTATGTGCAAATATTTTCGTATTAAACAACTTCTTTAAGTCATAAGCATTACCAGCATGATCTTCATGATAATGTGTTAACAAGCAATACTCAGGTTTATAATTCTTAGCAATTTCAATAAATATTTTCTTTGTTGTAGGCTGTGCAGAGTCTATAAATATATTATCTAAAACAAAAAAATGAACCGTGGTATTTACCGCTTCATGAAACCTACCAACTTTATACGCAATTAAATCATAATACTTTTTACTTTTATGAACCATGAATCATTTTTATTATAAAATTGTATATTTATCAATCTATTTTTGAAAAATTATTTCCCCTTTTTTGATTACTTTATTAATACGGTTTACACCAAAATTATAAACAAGATATCTGTAGTCTGGCGCATCTAAAATAACAAGATCAGCTTGTTTTCCTCTATGGATAGATCCTGTTTTATCAGATAATTCTAAAGAGTATGCGCCATTAATTGTAACAGCATTAATAACTTCCTCCATTGTCATGCCCATATTAAGACAAGCAATAACCATTACCATCTGTATAGAATGCGTATATGAGCTACCGGGATTTAAGTCTGTAGATAAAGCTACAATTCCGCCTTTATCAAGAATCTTTCTTGCAGGTGCATATTCTTTTGACATCAAGAAAAAGGTAGTAGCTGGAAGCAGGTTGAACACACAGCCAGCATCTATCATTTTTTCAATATGCTCATCCTTTATCTTTACAAGATGTTCTCCACTAACAGCTTCAAATTCTGCACATAGCTCAGCTCCACCAAGAGGGTAAATTTCATCAGCATGGATTTTAACTTTAAACCCCAACTCTTTAGCAGTTCTCAAAATTTTTCTCGTATCATCAAGCTCAAAAACACCTTTTTCACAAAAGATATCTACATACTCTGCTAAACCTTTCTCTTTTACTGCAGGTAACATCTTATTTATCACAAGATCTATATATTCTTCTTTTTTCCCTCTATATTCTAACGGAATTTCATGCGCTCCCAAAAAAGTAGATTTAATATCTACAGGGTATTCTTCTTGCAATTTTCTTATCACTTTTAACTGCTTAATTTCATTTTCTAAGTCAAGTCCATAACCACTTTTCATTTCAACAGTAGCCACACCAAAACTTATCATCAACTCCAAGTCTTTCTTAGCAGCCTCATAAAGCTCATCAAAGGTGGCATTTCTAACAGCTCTAACTGTAGAATTTATACCACCCCCCTCAGCTGCAATTTCCATATATGTTTTCCCCATAATTCTTTTATTAAATTCATCCTCTCGTGAGCCAATAAATGGGATATGGGTATGTGGATCCACAAAAGCTGGCAAAACTACCTTACCAGTTGCGTCAATAACCTCATTTGCTTCTGCTTCTTTCGTAGTAATATCAACTATTATACCATCCTCAATTATCAAGTTCACATTTTCGTAAATATCAAGTTTTTTTGCATCATCTTTTACTGCATATTTTTTATTAACTGATGTCACAAGTTGTTTTATATTTTTAATTACTTTTCTCATCTGTAACCCCACCTCGAAATAGCATCTATTACATAAAAAATAATGTTAGCCCCTAGTCTTGCAGTCCTTCCATCAATATCATATTCTGGATTAATTTCTGCTATATCAAATGCAGTCAATTTACCTGTTTCAATAATCTTTTCTGCAAAAAATAAAAAGTCCTCTGGAGAAATGCCAAAAGGTGTGGGTGCACTTACCCCACATGCAATATCAGATGAAAAGACATCCATACAAACAGTTGTATAAATATAATCTGCATTTTCTAAATAATTTCTTATTTCATCAGTAAAATTCCTATTTTTTACTTCATATGCGAGTAAAAATTTACCACCAAATCTTTCATTCCTTTCAAAAAGTTGCCTTGTATTACCCGATTTTTGAATCCCAAGACAAAAATATTTATAATTTTCTTTTAATTCATCAGCAATCTGAGCAAACATTGTCCCAGACGATGGAGAATCATCATATGGCCTATTATCAAAATGTGCATCAAAATTCACAATTGAAATGTTATAATCTTTTATCCCCAAAAATGTTCCATAGGCAACTTCATGCCCACCACCGATAATAACAGGAAAACCTTTTTTATCTTTTATAATTTTAACCAATTCACCAAGTAATTTTTGTCCACTTTCTAAATCATCATTTACAATAACATCTCCAGCATCATACAACTTTAGATTATCCCAATGCCAAGGGAGTGAGGCCAGATATTTTCTGACCTCACCAGGAGCATTTTTAGCACCAATTCTACCTTTATTTCTTTTCACCCCTTCATCAGAACAAAATCCCAGCAAAACAACCGAATCTTCAAACTCAAAGCTATCTTTTTTTAAGTCAATCTGCTTTACTACCTGATGCCATCTAAAAGCCAATTTTTCATTTGTAGAGTCAACCCTTCCAGACCATTTAAAAGTATTACTTTTGTACTCACACATAGTATTTTATTTTCTCCAATCTAAAATTCCAAATTTATTGCCCACTTCGATAGCTTCTTCATAACCAGCATCAGCATGCCTATAAATACCAAGTGCAGGGTCATTAAAAAGCACTCTTCTAATACAGCGCTCTGCCCTTTCAGTACCATCCACAAGAATTACCATTCCAGCATGCTGTGAATACCCTATTCCTACACCACCACCATGATGGAAAGAAACCCAAGTGGCACCCCCAGCAGTATTAGCCATAAGATTGAGTAGTGGCCAGTCTGAAATTGCATCACTACCATCCTTCATCCCTTCTGTTTCTCTATTAGGTGAAGCGACTGAGCCACAATCTAAATGATCTCTACCAATCACAATTGGAGCCTTTACTCTACCACTTTTTACAAGCTCATTGAATATCAAACCAGCTTTTTCACGCTCACCAAGCCCTAACCAACATATTCTACTTGGTAACCCCTGAAAAGCCACCTTCTTCTCTGCCTCCTGTAGCCAGTGAATCATATGTTTATTTTCAGGAAATGCCTCCATTAAAGCTCTATCGGTTTCATAAATATCCTCAGGATCTCCTGAAAGTGCAGCCCATCTAAAAGGCCCCTTCCCTTCGCAAAATAATGGTCTTATAAACTCTGGAACAAACCCATTGAAATCAAAAGCATTTTCTACACCACCCTCTTTTGCAAACTCTCTTATATTATTTCCATAATCAAAAACTACACTACCCCTTTTTTGCATCTCAAGCATTGCCCTTACATGCCTTGCAATTGTTTTTATTGCTAAATCTCTATATTTTTTCGGATCCTTTTTCCTCAATTCAAAAGCCTCTTCTAATGAAAGGCCTGATGGAACATATCCATTTACAGGGTCATGAGCAGAAGTTTGATCTGTAACAATGTCTGGTATAATACCATCTGCAAGTAATTTTTCTAAAACATCAGCAGCATTCCCTACAAGTCCAACAGATATGGCTTTTTTCTCCTCTTTAGCTTTGAGTACGATATTTATAGCCTCTTCGTAAGAATAAGTCATTATATCTAAGTATTTAGTATCCAATCTTTTTTTGATTCTTTCGGGATCCACATCAACACCTAAGAAAGTTGCACCAGCCAAAGTCGCAGCCAATGGTTGAGCACCACCCATACCGCCCAATCCACCAGTAACAAGAAGCTTACCACTCAAATCGCCATTAAAATACTTTTTACCACAGGCAACAAATGTTTCATAAGTACCCTGTAAAATCCCCTGAGAACCGATGTAAATCCAGCTACCAGCTGTCATCTGCCCATACATAATAAGCCCTCTTTCTTTTAACTGGTTAAAATAATCCCAATCTGCCCATTTTGGCACAAGATTGCTGTTTGCTATTAAAACCCTGGGAGCTTCCTCATGAGTCCTCACAATTCCAACAGGTTTACCTGATTGAACAAGAAGACTATGCTCATTGTCCATAGTTAAAAGAATCTCTACAATCTTTTTCAAAGTCTCAGGATTTCTTGCTGCCTGACCTGTGCCACCATAAACTATTAAATTTGCTGGATCTTCTGCAACTTCTCTATCAAGATTATTTAGAAGCATCCTCAAAGGAGCTTCAGTCTGCCAAGATCTAGCATGAAGCACATTTCCCCTAGGGGCTTTATACTCTGGATGATTGGCATATTTTTTAATGAATTCCGAAAAGTTCATAATAACCTCCATATAAATCTATATTTTTTGATTTTGCTATCGATTCAGCAGCTTTTACCATCTCGCCGCTCTTAATAATTTCCACACCTTTTTTAAGATCGTTTGAAAAGATTCTATCTTCATCTGCATGATCAATATATTCTCTTACTACTTTATGGCACTCTTCTAAAACTATCCCAGACCTTAATGGTCTTCTAAAATCAAATGCCTGAGCAGCACAAACAAGCTCAACAGCTAATATTTTTTCTAAATTATCTAAAATTTTGTAAAGTTTCCTTGCGCTTATAGAACCCATACTCACATGATCTTCCTGCCCTAATGAGGTTGGGATGCTGTCTGCACTTGCTGGGAAACAAAGAGATTTATTTTCACTTGCCAAAGCGGCAGAAGTGTATTGTGGTATCATAAAACCAGAGTTTATACCTGTATTTTTCATCAAAAGTTTAGGTAGTCCCACATTCCCTTCTAAAAGTAGATATGTCCGCCTATCAGAAATATTGCCGATTTCACTCATTGAAAAAGCAGCATAATCTAAAGGTAAAGCAATCGGTTGCCCATGAAAATTACCACCGCTTATGATATCTTCACTAGAAAATATTATTGGATTATCAGTGACAGAATTAATCTCTGTATGAACAATCTCTTTAAAATGCAAAAATGTATTCCAGGTAGCTCCATGAACTTGAGGGATACATCTTAATGAATATGGATCCTGAACTCTTTCACAATTTTCATGTGATTTTAATATTTCTGATCCTTTTAAAAGAGTTCTAAATTTGTGCGCCACATACAAAGCACCTTTATACTCTCTTAACCTATGCAACCTTTCATCAAACGGTCTAAGAGATCCCATCAATGCCTCAAGAGTCATAGCACCTATAATGTCGGCATTTTCTAGGATATTTTTCATTCTTACCAGCGACAAAACTCCAAAAGATGACATAAACTGAGTCCCATTTATCAACGCCAACCCCTCTTTTGCTCCAAGTTCGATAGGGTCGATACCAAGTTTTTGCAACAACTCTCCAGTTTCAAAAATCTCACCTTTGTATTTCACATAACCATAACCTATCAGAGGCAAAAACAGATGCGCAAGTGGTGCAAGATCACCGGATGCACCTACTGACCCCTGCTCAGGCACAAGCGGTATAATATCATTTTCTAAAAACCAAAGCATTCGCTCAACTGTTTTAGGTTGAACTCCCGAATAACCAAAAGATAAAGCATGAGCTTTAATGATGATCATTGTTTTTACTATGTCATCATCAAGAAAACTACCAACCCCAGCGCTATGACTTTTTAAAAGATTATATTGAAGCTTTATTGTATCATCCGCAGAAATCTTTGTAGAACAAAGTGGCCCAAAGCCAGTATTTATACCATATACAGGTTTTTCACCCTTTGCCACTTTTTGTGTTTCATGATAAGAGTGATTAACTTTTTGATATGTTTCTTCATCCAAAATAGGTTTTAATTTTTTATTCAAAATATCTAAAATTTTTTTAGCACTCAGTCTATCTTTTCCTAATAAAAAGCTTTTCATCAATTCCCTCTCTCCTTTTGTATTTAATATGAAATTGTTGCCCAAAAGTCTAACACATTGTAATGACCAATTTTTATAAGATTGCTTCGGCAACTTTTGATACCTCGCAATGACCCTAAAATACTGTCATTGCGAGCATTAGCGAAACAATCTAAAGATTTAAAGCTGCTAACACTGTGCAACGCTCTCAATATATTGACTCCCTTTTTGTAGAACCATCTTTAGCATATCTAAAACGTGTTCCTATCTTGTATTTATCACCAGGAGCTATAAATTTTACATAAGTAACAACATCATTTCCAAGCCATGTCCTTCTTGACAACTGCAAACATGGTGTGTTTTTGCTAATTTTAAGCAATTCACAAATCATCCTATCTGGCATAATCGCTTCAACAATATGCTCAGCTTCTGTTAAAGCAGTGGTTCTCATTAAGTACTGGTGAGCTGTCTCTTTTGTAAAATCTACATTGAGATAATCAGGAACAATTTTTGGATTTACATATCGTATCTCTATCTGAAATGGTTCATTATCTGCAAAATGCAAGAACACTGATTTATAAACTTTATCACCACTATTAAGACCCATTAACTTTACTATTTCACCTTCTGCAATAGTAACCTCTACATCTATAACCTCTAAGCTATGCTTTTTGCCCATTTTCTCGATTTCATCAATCACTCCTCTAATTTCAAGCATCTCAGCCACATTACTTTCATAAGCTACATAAGTCCCTTTCCCCTGGACCCTTTTTAAAATATTTTCTGATGTCAATTCTCTAACAGCTCTATTTACAGTCATCCTGCTTACATTAAACATTTTTGCAAGGTCGTTTTCAGAGGGGATCTTAAAACCAGGCTTCCACTCATTTGAATGAATTTTATTAAGTATAAAATTCTTTATCTGAACATAGCTTGGTGCTATCACATCATTCATAATTCACCTTTCTAAATTCTTTCAATAAAAATAGATATTAATATTTTAAAAGGTTATTGTATATACAACTATATACATAATTAGTCAAGCGTATTATTTTCTTGACTTTAACAAATAATTAAATATTATTCAGCAATGAACTTACTGAGACCTTTTTTAGCCGCTGTTGCAGCTTTTCTTATTTGGGGATTTTTACCTTTCTATTGGAAAGCATTAAAAGAGATTAACGCCCTTGAAGTGTTAGCTTATAGAATAGTTATGACATTCATTCTTTTAGTATTTTATCATTTTTTCACAAATAGAAACACATTAAAAAAATTGTTTAATATAATTACTTTAAAAAAACATGTCATAAGTTCCATATTTTTAGCATCAAACTGGTTGATTTATGTGTGGGGAGTTGTCAATAATCATATCATAGAATGCAGTCTTGGGTATTACCTCACCCCTCTTGTTAGCGTTTTCTTAGGAGGGCTCATATTTAAAGAACAATTTTCCAACATTCAAAAAATATCAATTATATTAGCTACATTATCGGTTTTAAATATTATTGTATCTCTTAAAATAATTCCATTTATTGCAATTGGCTTAGCATTCTCTTTTAGCATGTATTCAGTATTCAGAAAAAAATCTAAACTTTCTTCCATTGATGGTCTCACCGTTGAATCTTTTCTATTATCAATCCCTTTTGCAACATATATCTTTATTTATGGTTCAAATCTCATCACAATCTCATCAACAATCTCATTTTTATTATTATTTAGTGGAGTTGTTACAGCTACCCCTTTGCTACTTTATGTTTATAGCATTAGAGAATTACCTTTATCTACCGTTGGAATGTTACAGTATATAGGCCCAACACTTATGTTCTTAATTGGACTTTTTTACTATAAAGAAAGTTTTTCCCTAATGTATTTTTTAAGTTTTCTGATAATATGGTTAGCAGTAATACTATTTACTTATGAATCAATAAAAAATAGATAAAAAATTATTGTTTTTTACTTTTGTTGCGTATCTCAGAAATTCTATTTTTTTCAAAAGCAAATTCTTGAATATCTTTTAAAAACTTTTCGGGATACTTATCTGCATAATAACTATAAGGTTTAATACCGAAAATAATATCAAACAAATCATTATCGAATATTTTTTCTAAAAAGATATTAAACTCACCTAATGTCTCTAAATCATAATGTGAAGGTACAAATTCTTTTACAAACTCTCTTAATAAAAGCTCATTTTCAAGCATCGCTCTTTTTGAGGCTAAAAACACACATTTTTTATATTCTTTCGTGTTTTTTATATCCATTAATGTCCCCTCAAAAGTAAAGAAAGATAGGGAGAAACCTCCCCCTATCTAATTATAAAACTTCTTTTGCAATCTCTCTACCAGCTGCAAGTGCTTTTTTATTTAACTCTTCAGTGCCCTTTGGTACTTTACTCAACACTGCCTTTTCTAAAGACTCAAAAGACACTACCTCCGCAATTTCATTTAAAACACCTAATGTAACAATGTTAGCAACAAGAGATTTACCAACTTTCTCAGCAGCAGTTTTAATGATAGGTAGTGAGTAAAGCTTAAAATTACCACTTGGTGGGTTTTTTACCATCAAGCTATCAACGATAACAATGCCGCCATCTTTTACTGCAGATGAAAACTTATCAGCAGCTTCTTGTGTCAAAGCTACTAAAATGTCTGCATCAATTACTTTTACATAAGTAATTTCCTCATCACTAATAACCACTTCAGATCTTGCAGCACCGCCTCTTGCCTCTGGGCCATAAGACTTTGTTTGTACTGCATTTTTACCATCGTAAACTGCTGCAACCCCAAGGATTGCACCAGAAGTAATCATACCTTGTCCACCGGATCCGCTTAATCTAACATCTACCCTTGCCATTGTTACTCTCCTTTTTTTAATCCAACAGTAGCATCATAAGTTTCTACATATTCTGGTTTTTCCTCTTTATGCAATACACCAATTACAAACTTATCAACTAACTCTTCTGGGCTCATTCTATCAGCTTTTGCCTTTTGAACAGCATTATCTTTCATCCACAATAGCATTGAAGTTGGAGTTTTAAATTTATTCTTTCTACCATAACCAGTTGGACAAGCATTTATAATTTCTACAACACTAGTACCTTTATGCAACAACGCTTCTTTAATCATTTTTTCACAATGAGTGGTATGATAAGCTGTAGATCTTGCTACAAAGGTAGCACCAGAACCAATTGCAAGATTTACAACATCAAAATTATTTTCTGGCATACCATAAGGAGCAGTTGTAGCCCAAGCACCTTTTGGAGTTGTAGGTGAATATTGAGCACCTGTCATACCATAAATATTGTTGTTAAATACCAAAATAGTAATATCTAAATTCCTACGACATGCATGGATAAAGTGGTTACCACCAATAGCAGTCATATCACCATCGCCACCAAGTGCGATAACTTTTAAATTTGGATTAGCCAATTTAACACCTGTTGCAAATGCAATAGATCTACCATGGGTGGTATGAAGTGTGTTAAAATCTACATATCCTGGTAATCTACTAGCGCACCCAATACCTGATGTAACTACTATTTCATTTTTATCCCAGCCAAGGCCATCAATTGCTCTGATAAAAGACTTTAAAACTATACCATAGGTACAGCCAGGACACCATATATGCGGAAATTTCTCATTTCTTAAGTATCTACTGTAATCGTAAGCCATTTAAGCAAACCTCCTAATTTTCTCTAAAATCTCAGAAGGCAATATTGGGTCAAGCATCAAGCTATATAAGCCCTCTACCTCACAACGACCTTTTGCTACCCTTTCAACCTCAAGAGTCATCTGACCAAGATTCATTTCTGGCACAACAATCCCTTTTATATTGTTAGTAGAAATAATTTTATCTAAGTGTTTTTCAGGAAAAGGCCATATTGTAAGTGGTCTTAGTAAACCAGCTTTTATCCCCTTCTCTCTAGCTTCAATAACTGCAGCCTTAGCAGATCTTGCATTAACACCAATTGCAAAAACAAGGATATCTGCATCATCAGTGTAAAATTCTTCAACTTTCACAATATCATCATAATTCTTGTTTAATTTTTCTATTAACCTTACTGTATTTTTTGTATGAAGAACAGGGTCATTTGTAGGAAAACCTGTTTCATCATGGTGTAAGCCAGTTACATGCCATCTATATCCTGCACCAAAAGGTGGCATCGGATTAATATCTTTTTCCATATCATAAGGCAAATATTCTTCAGGTGGAACACCTGGATCTTTTATTCTATCAATCACTTCTAATTCACCTGGTTCAGGAATTACAATAGACTCCATCATTTGACCTATAATAGCATCAGTCAACACTATAACAGGGCATCTATATTTTTCAGACAAGTTAAAAGCTCTAACAGTTTCTGTAAACTGTTCTTGAACAGATGCAGGTGTAACAGCTATTATAGGATGATCTCCATGAGTACCCCATTTTGCAGCCATAATGTCAGACTGGCTAGGACCTGTAGGCATACCAGTAGAAGGGCCACCCCTCATAACATCTACAATAACAACTGGTATTTCACATAAACATGCAAAACCTAAATTTTCTTGTTTTAATGATAGACCAGGACCACTTGTAGCAGTTAAAGCTTTAACACCAGCAAGTGAAGCACCAATAACTGATGCCATTGCTGCAATTTCATCTTCCATCTGTATAAATCTACCACCAACTTGTGGCAATCTTTCAGCCATTCTTTCAGCTACTTCTGATGAAGGTGTAATTGGATATCCACCATAAAAACGGCAACCAGCATATAAAGCACCTTCAGCCACAGCATGATTACCCATCATAAATTGAACATTTTTAGCCACTTTTAAAGCCTCCTAAGTTATTCTTCTTTCTTATAAACTACAATTGCAAAATCAGGACATCTTAATTCACATTGCATACAAGCAATACATTTGTCTAAATCTTTAACTGCAGCTTTGAAATCTCTCATTTCTAAACATCCAGTAGGACAAAGCTCAACGCAAATCTCACAACCTTTACACCATTTTGTATTGATTTCTATTCTCTCAGCCTTTGCCATTTACCTCTCCTTGTTCTAATTACTTAAAACTTTTGCAACAGTTTCACCTATTTCTGCTGGGCTCACAACAACATGAACACCAGCAGCACTTAATGCATCCATTTTTTCTTTAGCTGTACCCTTACTACCAGAGATAATAGCACCTGCATGACCCATTCTTTTACCCTTTGGAGCTGTCTGACCAGCGATAAATGCCACAACAGGTTTTGAAATATTCTCTTTTATGTATTCAGCTGCTTGAATCTCCAAATCACCACCAATTTCACCAATCATAACAATCGCTTTTGTTTCAGGGTCTTCTTCAAACATTTGTAACAACTCTTTATAACTCAAACCAATTATTGGATCACCACCAATACCAACAGCAGTAGAGATACCTAACCCCTGCTTAACAATCTGATTACTAGCCTCATAGGTAAGGGTACCTGATTTTGAAATTAGACCAACTGGCCCTTTTTTGAAAATAAAACCAGGCATAATGCCAATTTTACACTCTTCAGGGGTAATAATACCTGGGCAGTTCGGCCCAATCATTTTAACTTTTCTATGTTTGAGATATTCTTTAGCGTACATCATATCTTTTACTGGCGTTCCTTCAGTAATTGCAACTACCAACTCTATACCAGCATCAGCCGCTTCCATAATCGCATCAGCAACAAATGCAGGTGGAACAAACACCAAAGATACAGTTGCACCAGTTGCTTTTACTGCTTCTTCTACTGTATTAAAAACAGGCACACCAAGATGCTCTGTACCACCTTTACCAGGAGTAACGCCACCTACTATCTTTGTGCCATAGGCCATACATTGTTCTGCATGAAAAGTACCTTCTTTTCCAGTAATCCCCTGAACAATAACCTTTGTATCTTTATTTACTAATATGCTCATGCCAACCCCCTTTCTGCTGCCTCAACAGCTTTTCTTGCACCATCTTTCAAGTCTGTTGCAGCTATAAGCTGTTTAATACCAGAATTATTTAATATTTCTGCCGCTTCTTCAGCATTTGTACCATCTAATCTAACAACAACAGGTACATTTACTTGGGTAGCTTTTGTTGCTTCGATTATACCGTTTGCAACTCTATCACAACGAACAATTCCACCAAATATATTTACGAATATCGATTTTACATTTGGATCTCTCAATATAATTTCAAACCCTTTAGCAACAGTCTCAGCACTTGCTCCACCACCTACATCTAAGAAGTTTGCAGGTTTTCCACCTTCATGCTTAATTATATCCATAGTAGCCATTGCAAGTCCAGCACCGTTTACCATACAACCAACATTACCATCCAATTTTACATAACTGAGTCCATATTTAGCAGCTTCAATTTCAGTAGGCTCTTCCTCTGTCAAGTCTCTCATTGCCAGTATTTCAGGCTGTCTATAAAGAGCATTATCATCAAAACCCATTTTAGCATCAAGAGCGATAAATTTACCCTCTTTTGTCAATACAAGTGGGTTTATCTCTATCAAGTTAGCATCGTAATCCATATATACATTGTATATCGCCTGCGCAAAACTGATGAATCTGTTTACCAATTCTCTTGGTAAACCAAGTCCAAAAGCAAGCTTCCTACCATGAAAACCTTGGAATCCGATTGTAGGATTTATAGCAACTTTTATAATTTTTTCTGGACTTCTTGCAGCAACCTCTTCAATCTCAACTCCACCTTCAGAAGAAGCCATCATAACAGGCATTTCCAAAGACCTATCTAATACCATCCCTAAATAGAACTCTTTTTCAATATTTACACCTTCTTCTATATATACTCTATGAACAACTTTCCCTTCAGGACCTGTCTGATGGGTTACAAGTTTGCTACCTAACATCTGCTTTGCAATCAGACCAACTTCTTCGGTAGATCTTGCAAGTTTTACACCACCTGCCTTACCTCTACCACCAGCGTGAATCTGCGCTTTAACTACCCAAACATCTAAATCGCCGCCAAGCTGTTGAGCAGCTTTAACAGCGTTTTCTGGTTTAAACGCTACAAAACCTCTTGGGGTTGGTACACCATATTTTCTGAAAATCTCTTTGGCTTGGTGCTCATGAATATTCATAGCTCACCTTCCTTTTTTTGTATTTTCTTTCGAATTGTCGTTCATCATTACTACCCTCTCCCCGATTTTTCAAGTTTTTTTTAAGGTGAGCTATTTTTAAAACGGGGTGTTATAAACCCCGCAATTATTTTATAAAAAGCCAAGTCTCTTCATATCCTCAACAAGTTTTTTAACTGCATTAATTGAGTTCTCAAGCATAGCTTGCTCTTCTTCATTTAGAGACAGTTCAATAACCTTCTCCACACCATTTGCTCCAAGTACTACAGGAACTCCCAAATACATATCTTTAACACCATACTCCCCATTTAACCAAGCACATACAGGGAGAACTCTCTTTTGATCTCTCAAAACAGCCTCAGCCATAGCTATAGCACTTGAAGCAGGAGAATAGAATGCTGAACCTTTTTTCAATAATGCAACTACTTCACCACCAGCTTTTCTTGTCCTTTCAACTATTGCATCCATAACCTCTTTAGCCTTAGCAGCATCACCATATTTTTGCTCTAATAATTCCATAACAGGGATACCGTTGACATTAGCATATCTTACAAGAGGAACCATAGTATCACCATGACCACCAAGAACAAGAGCATTAATATCTTTAACTGACAAACCAAGCTCCCATGCTATGAATGAAGCAAAACGGGAAGAGTCAAGAACCCCAGCTTGTCCATAAACTCTATTGTGAGGGAAACCAGTAACTTCTCTCATAAGAGTAACCATAGCATCAAGAGGGTTAGAAATTACAATAACATGAGAATCTGGAGCATATTTTTTAATATTTTCTGCAACAGTTTTAATTATATTTGCATTAGTAGTTAAAAGATCATCTCTGCTCATCCCTGGTTTTCTTGGCAAACCAGCAGTTACGATACATAAATCCGCCCCTTCAATATCAGCATAGTCGTTTGTACCCTTAACAGATACATCAAAACCATCAACACGAGCTGCTTCTGCAATATCAAGACATTTACCTTGTGGCATATCCTCTACAATATCATACATAACCACATCACCAAGCTCTTTTAAAGCACAAAGTTGTGCTAAAACACCACCAATCTGTCCACCACCTATTAAGGCTATTTTTGGTCTTTTAAATGTTGCCATACGAGCCCCCTTTTTATTTATTTGGCAAAAGCCATATATACTTAAGCCAGGCTTTAAGCCTGGCTACCTTTTATAAACTATCAATAATCCCATTTAAAGTAACACTAGGTCTCATTGCTACTGATAATTTTTCTTTATCAGGATGATAATAACCACCTATATCAACAGGTTTACCTTCAGCAGCCATAATTTCATTTAATATTTTTTCCTCATTTTCCTTCATTGCAGTAGCAACTTTTTCAAAAGTGTTTTTTAATTCCACATCTTCTGTTTGTTCTGCAAGGGCTTCTGCCCAATACATTGCAAAATAGAAATGCTCCCCTCTATTATCTAATTGTCCAACTTTTCTTCCTGGCCACTTTTGATTCTCTAACAGCTTACCTACAGCCTTATCTAATGCATCTGCCATAACCTTAGCCTTTTTATTACCATACTGGTTGTAGATGTGTTCTAATGATGCGCCAAGAGCAGTAAATTCTCCAAGTGAATCCCATCTTAAATGACCTTCATTTAAAAACTGCTCTACATGCTTTGGAGCAGAACCACCTGCACCAGTTTCAAACAAGCCACCACCAGCTAAAAGTGGAACTATTGAAAGCATTTTTGCGCTTGTACCAAGCTCTAAAATTGGGAAAAGGTCTGTTAAATAATCTCTTAAAACATTCCCAGTTACTGAAATAACATTTTTACCCTGTCTTACAAGCTCACAAGTTAATTTCATAGCTTCTCTTGGAGCCATTATTCTGATATCTAAACCTTCTGTATCGTGCTCTTTAAGGTATTTTTCAACTTTTTTGATTAACTCACTATCATGTGCTCTATTTTTATCTAACCAGAAAATAGTTGTATCACCGGTAGCTTTTGCTCTATTAACAGCTAATTTAACCCAATCTTTTATAGCAATATCTTTAGTCTGACAAGCTCTCCAAATATCACCTTTTTCAACTTTGTGCTCAAATAAAACATTTCCATCAGCATCTACAACTCTGATTACTCCATCTCCAGGAGCTAAAAAAGTTTTATCATGAGAACCATACTCTTCAGCCTTCATAGCCATCAAACCAACATTTGATACACTTCCCATTGTAGATCTATCAAATGCACCATTCTTCTTACAATCTTCTATTATTTCTGCGTACATTGTTGCATAGCTTCTATCAGGAATAATACATTTACAATCATGTTGCTGACCATCAGGTCCCCACATTTTACCACCATCTCTTACTACCACAGGCATAGAAGCATCTATGATAATATCGTTTGGCATATGGAGGTTTGTTATACCTTTATCAGAATCAACCATTGCAAGAGGTGGATTCTTCTCATAAACTTTCTGGATAGCATCCTCTATCTCTTTCCTTTTATCTTCAGAAAGCTTTTGCAATTTTTTATAAATATCACTTAAACCATTATTTGGATTAACACCTACTTCTTCAAATACATCAGCATATTTTTCAAAAACTTCTTTAAAATACGTTTTTACCGCATGCCCAAACAATACTGGGTCTGAAACTTTCATCATTGTTGCTTTTAAGTGCAATGAGAAAAGTACACCTTTCTCTTTTGCATCTTTAATCTGCTCTGCATAAAACTCAGCAAGCTTCTTAGCACTCATAAAAGTGCCATCTAATACTTCCCCCTCTAAAAGATGAAGTTTATCCTTTAAAACAGTCACATTGCCATCTTTATCCACAAATTCGATTCTAACATCAGTTTCTTTATCAAGTGTAACTGATTTTTCATTTTCATAAAAATCACCACCAGACATGTGCGCCACATGACATTTCGAATCTGCACTCCAAGGTTTTAATGGCAAACCCATAGAATTAGGAAACTTTTGAGCATATTTCTTAACTGCAAGTGGTGCTCTTCTATCAGAGTTACCCTGCCTCAAAACTGGGTTTACTGCACTACCCAATACCTTAGCATATCTTTCTTGAATTTTCTTTTCTTCTTCTGTTTTAGGTTCTTCTGGATAATCAGGCACATTATAACCCTGCTTTTGTAACTCCTCAATAGCCTCTTTTAACTGTGGAATTGACGCACTGATATTTGGCAACTTAATGATATTTGCCTCAGGTTTATTAACTAATTCACCAAGATACGCCAAATCATCGTTAACTTTTTGTTCATCAGTTAAATAATCTGGAAAAGTTGCAAGTATCCTACCTGCAACAGAAATATCCCTAACTTCTACATCAATATCCGCATGTTTTAAATAACCTTTTACAATTGGCAACAAAGAAAATGTTGCTAAATAAGGCGCCTCATCAGTTTCTGTCCAAATTATTGTAGGTTTTTTCTCAGCCATAACCACTCCTCACATACTATTATTTAAATTATAAATGTATACTGTATACAGATATATATAATTTCATATTTAATGTCAAGAAATATTGATATTCACTATATTAAAACAGTTTTTTTAAATATAACTACTTTACAATATTAATTAAAATTCAAATATTTTTCCTAAATTTTCATTTATTATTTCACAATATATATCAATAAATTATATTTTATACTTAAAAGATTTTAAAATTTAACAATTTTAATATTTTATATCAAACAATTAAAAACATGATTTTTATTATTTAAAAACAATAAATAAACACTATTGAGTTTTCTATAGTTATAGTTTTTTTCAATAAAAATAGGGAGCTATAAAAGCTCCCTTAATTTATTTAAGCATAATCTAACTTGAAATCACCCATTTTATGAAATTCTAAATATCTGTAAACTTCCTCTTTGTTTGGCTCTAACTTCTCTTTCACTATCTCAAAATATTCTTCAGGTGTTGGTAATTTCCCTTTTAAAGCTGCAACAGCTGCCAACTCTGCAGAACCTAAATATACCCTTGCACCATCACCCATTCTATTATCAAAGTTTCTTGTAGATGTAGAAATTACTGTAGAGCCTGACTTAACTCTAGCTTGATTACCCATACAAAGTGAACAACCTGGAATTTCTGTTCTTGCTCCTATTTGAGAATAGATAGAGTAGTAACCTTCAGCCATCAATTGAGCCTTATCCATTTTTGTAGGTGGAGTTAACCAAATCCTTGTAGGTGCTTCCTTATAACCTTCCCAAATTTTACCAGCAGCTCTAAAGTGACCAATGTTTGTCATACACGAACCAATAAACACTTCATCTATTTTATCACCTGCAACTTCACTTAAGAGTTTCACATCATCAGGGTCATTTGGACAAGCTACGATAGGCTCAGTAATTTCTGATAAGTCTATTTCGATAACTGCTGCATATTCAGCATTTTCATCTCTTTCAAGTAATACAGGATTTTCTAACCATTTTTCACAATCTTCAATCCTTCTTTTCAATGTATCAGCATCTTGATAACCTTCTTCAATCATCTTCTTCATAAGTGCAATATTACTTCTCAAAAATTCAGCCACACTTTCTTCTGATAATTTTATTGTTGCACCAGCAGCAGATCTTTCAGCAGAGGCATCAGTAAGCTCAAAAGCCTGTTCAACAGTCAAGTTTGGTAAACCTTCCATTTCTAAGATTCTACCATTGAAAATATTTTTCTTACCCTTCTTCTCAACAGTAAGCAACCCCTGCTTTATTGCAAAATATGGGATAGCATTTACCACATCCCTTAAAGTAATCCCAGGGTTTAACTCCCCTTTAAATTTTACAAGTACAGACTCAGGCATATCAAGAGGCATAAATCCCAATGCTCCAGCAAAGGCTACAAGACCAGATCCAGCTGGAAAAGATATACCAATAGGAAATCTTGTATGCGAATCACCACCTGTACCTACAGTATCTGGTAACAACAATCTGTTTAACCATGAATGAATAACACCATCCCCAGGTTTTAATGCTACACCACCTCTTTCTATAATAAATTGAGGTAGTGTTTTATGCATTTTAACATCAGCTGGTTTTGGATAAGCTGCAGTATGACAGAAAGATTGCATAAACATAGGTGATTGAAACTTAAGACAAGCCAACTCTTTTAACTCGTCAGCAGTCATTGGACCAGTGGTATCCTGAGAGCCAACAGTAGTCATTTTCGGCTCACAAGCAGTGCCTGGCAATACACCAGGTAACCCACAAGCTTTACCAACAATTTTTTGAGCTAAAGTGTATCCTTGATTTGGTTTTGGTTTTGGATTGTCAGGTTTAATAAATAAATCACTCTCACCTAACCCTAAAACCTCTCTTGCTTTATTTGTTAAAGAACGACCAATAATAAGATTCAATCTACCACCAGCTCTAAACTCATCTCTCAATGTAGGAGGTTTAATTTGAAAAGTTGACAATACTTCTCCATTTTCACTTCTAATTTCACCCTTTTTCGTATCAATAATTACTACATCTCCAGTATTAAGCTTTGAAACATCACACATTATTGGTAAACCACCAGAATCCTCCACAGTATTAAAGAAAATAGGTGCAATTAAACCACCAATAACTATTCCGCCTCTTCTTTTATTAGGAACATAAGGGATATCTTCGCCAATATGCCACATTACTGAGTTTGTAGCAGATTTACGAGAAGATCCTGTACCAACAACATCGCCTACAAAAGCAACTTTATACCCTTCTTCTCTAAACTTTTTAATTGTATCAATACCGCCAGGAAATCTTGTTTCACCCATACTTAAAGCATGCAGTGGTATATCTGGTCTACTCCATGCATGTTTTGCAGGGGATAAATCATCAGTATTTGTTTCACCATCAACTTTAAAAATCTTAACCTTAATCTCATCAGGAAACTCAGGTTTACTTGTAAACCACTCCCCATTAGCCCAAGACTCTAATACCTCTTTAGCATACTTGTTAGTTTTTGCCATTTCAGCTACTTTATCAAACGCATCATAAACCAAAATAGTATGCTTTAAAGCTTCTGCAGCTTTAGCTCCAAGCTCCTCATCGTTTAACAAATCAATTAAATATCCCACATTATAACCACCCAACATTGTACCAAGCATAAAAACAGCATCTTCTTTGCTAACAACAGGAGAGCTCTTTTCCCCTTTTGCAATCTTGTAAAGCCATTCTGCCTTTACTTTTGCTGCTGGATCAACACCAGGAGCTACTCTGTCTCTAATTAAATGTAACAAAAAATCTTTTTTATCAGCTGGAGGATTTTCTAATAATTTGCAAACCTCCTCTGTCATTTCAGCAGATAGTGGTAAAGGAGGAATCCCCAAAGCTTCTCTTTCTTTTACATGTTCCATATACTTATCTAACATAAATCACCCCTCACAGAAATTTTAGGATGTTGCACAATATCACTTAAACTTTTTTAATCATTGAGATTGCTTCAATAAATTATTACTAATCATTGATATCTTTTTAAACTACTGTAATTATAATTGAAGCAATCTCAAGCTAAAGCACACATTATTGTGCAACATCTCAATTTTGTATACTGTATACTATTTTTTTTATCTTTTGTCAATTTACTAAAACATCTTTTTATATTTTGTAGTCATACAATGCATTTACATAATTATTTGTATTGTACAAAGTTTTTGATATACTTTATAACACTTTTTTGTTTTAACAAAAATAAAACGCTATTTAATTGTATACAATATACAGTTGACATAAATCAGAATTTATGGCATAAAATTAATGATTATTCACAATAAAAATCTCTTGTGAGGGTGACTATGGAGTTAAAAGAGGCAATATTAGAACTTATTAGAAGGGCATCCACAGATTTACCACCAGATATTGAAAAAGCTTTACAAGAAGCTTATGAAAGAGAGGATGAGGGTACCCCTGCAAAAAGCGTTTTTAAGACAATATTAGAAAATGTAAAATTAGCAAGGGAAAACTCTACCCCTATTTGCCAAGATACGGGCTCATTAATTTTTTATATTGATTATCCAGTTGGTGAAGCTGAAAAAACTTATAGAGAAGCTATTGAATGGGCTGCAGCAGAAGCTACAAAAAAACAGTACTTAAGACCAAATGCTGTAGATCCCATTACTGGGAAAAACTCTGGCAACAATGTTGGGAATAATGCACCTTACATTCATTTTCATCAATGGGATAAAGATGAAGTCAGAATAAGACTAATGCTCAAAGGTGGTGGTAGCGAAAATGTAGGAATTCAGTATAAACTTCCTGATTCCAATTTAAGAGCTGGAAGAGACTTAAAAGGTGTAAAAAAGGTTATCATTGATGCGGTTGTTAAAGCTCAAGGTTTTGGTTGTGCTCCAGGGACTATTGGAGTTGGTATAGGTGGAGACAGAGTTACATCTTATGCACTCTCTAAAGAGCAATTTTTTAGAAAACTTAACGAAAGAAATCCTAATCCAGAAATAGCAAAACTTGAAGAAGAATTGTACAAAGAACTCAATGAGTTAGGCATAGGACCTATGGGTTTTGGTGGAAAAACTACTGTTTTGGGTGTCCATATTGACGCTCAGCACAGGCATCCAGCAACATATTATGTAGCAATATCTTATATGTGCTGGGCTTATAGAAGAAAAGCTATGACAATTAAAAATGGCGAGGTGACTTATGCCGATTAAATTAACTACTCCAATAAGTGAAGAAGAAATTAGAAAATTAAAAGTTGGTGATGAAGTACTTTTATCTGGAACAATAGTAACAGCAAGGGATCAGGCTCATAAATTGATGGTTGAGGAAAGACCTGATTTTATAAGAGAATATTTAAAAGATTCTGTGATATATCATTGTGGCCCAGTAGTGAAAAAAAATGAAGATGGAAGTTGGTCTTTTGTTGCAGCAGGGCCAACAACTTCATCAAGGGAAGAACCTTATCAAGCTGATGTAATTTGTGAATACCAAGTCAGAGGTGTAATTGGTAAAGGTGGAATGGGTCCTAAAACAGCAGAAGGTTTACAAAAATGCGGTGCTGTTTACTTTCACGCTGTAGGTGGTGCTGGTTCATTAATTGCAAAAAAAGTAAAAAAAGTAAAAACTGTATTTAAGTTAGAAGAGTTTGGCACTCCAGAAGCTTTTTGGGTAATTGAGGTGGAAGATTTCCCTGTAGTAGTCACAATGGATTCTCATGGTAATAGTCTTCACAAACAAATATTAGAAAAATCTCAAGCTAAAGCAAAGGAATTGATGGGTCTTTAAAAAAGCGGGGGTATCCCCCTTCTTTTTACGATTATTCTTTTATCATTAATAAATTGCGTAATTTATTTATATCATTATTTAACAACCTAAATTAATCATAAATATATTTATAACAATACTATAAATTATTAATTTTAAATTGAATTTATTATAACACTACTTATATTTTATAAAAAATATTTAGGAGGTATCAAAATGCACAAAAAAAGTATTGAACTTTTAAACAAAGCTATAGCTGAAGAGATGACTGCACTCCAACAGTATATGTATTTCCATTTTCATTGTGATGACCAGGATTTAGATATTTTATCATTTATTTTTAGACAAAATGCTATCCAAGAAATGATTCATGTAGAAAAATTTGCTGAAAGGATACTTTTTTTAAAAGGTGAAGTTGAATTAAAAGCCTCAAATGATGTACAAAAAATCAAAGACCCTATAGAAATGTTGAAAATGGCTAGAAAATTAGAAGAAGAAGCTATAACCCTTTATAATCAATTCGCTTTGGAATGTGCCAAAAATGGAGATGCTATAACAAAACAATTATTTGAATCTGTAATAGCAGAAGAAGAAAGACATTATGATGATTTTGATAAAGAGGCTGAGAATATAGAAATTTATGGCAAAGAGTATCTAGCTCTTCAATCAATGGAAAGAGCAAAAAAAAGAGGAATTCCAAGACCTAATCCATCAATGGAATAAAATGGTAAGGCAGCAAAGTGCTGCCTTATTTTTTATAATATAGTATGTGTTTTTTTACCTAAATAAGCTTCCTGAATTTTTTCTGAATTTAACAGTTCCTCAGATGTTCCAGAATAAACAATTTTTCCTACTTCCAAGACATACCCACGATTAGCAAGTTTTAAAGCTGCTTTAGCATTCTGCTCAACCAGTAAGACTGTTACTCCACTTTTGCTAATTTCCCTGATAGTCTTAAATATTGATTTAACTAACAAAGGAGCAAGCCCTAAACTAGGCTCATCTAACAATAACAATTCGGGATCTGACATTAATGCTCTTCCTATAGCAAGCATCTGTTGCTCACCACCCGATAAAGTACCAGCCAACTGCCTCCTTCTTTCTTCAAGTCTTGGAAAAAGTTCATAAACCCATTTTAGCTTATTGTAGTCAACCTCTTTTTTTGAATAAGCTCCAAGGATTAAGTTTTCTTCCACCGTTAATGTGGAAAAAACTCTTCTCCCCTCAGGTGCTTGAGTAATACCCAATTTTACAATATCATGAGCTTCTAATTCAGTTAACTCTATCCCTTTATATTTTATACTTCCTGATGCAGCTTTTATAATACCGCTGATTGTTCTAAGAGTAGTTGTTTTACCTGCACCATTAGCACCAATAATTGTTACAATCTCACCTTTATTTACATATAATGATATCCCTTTTACTGCTTCAATATTACCATAATTAACTTTTAAGTCTTTAATCTCTAATAACTTTTCACTACTCATCGTCATCCTCATCGCTACCTAAATATGCTTCAATAACTTTAGGATCATTTTGGACTTCGGCTGGTGTCCCTTCAGAAATCTTTTTACCAAAGTTTAAAACTACTATTCTATCTGTTACATTCATCACCAAGTCCATATCATGCTCGATTAAGAGAATCGTCACACCCATATCTCGAATCTTAATAATTGTATCTATTAATTCCAAAGTTTCCTTATCATTTAAACCTGCAGCAGGTTCATCTAATATTAATAACTTTGGTTCTGCTGCAAGAGCTCTAGCCATTTCCACCTTTCGTTGAATCCCATAAGGTAAACTCGTGGCAGATACTGCAGCATATTCTGTAAGATTAAACATTTCCATGTAATCATATACTTTGAGCCAGTTTTCTTTTTCATCCTTTAATGAAAATGGTGTATGAATGATTCCATGATACCATCTTTGCTTACTCTTAAAATGTCTTCCTGACATTATATTTTCAGCAACACTCATTTCACCAAAAAGTCTAATTGTTTGAAAAGTCCTAACTATTCCAAGATTTGCTATTTTATAAGGACTTAATCCAGTTATATTTGAACCATTAAATATGATATCCCCTTTTTCTGGTTTATACACACCAGTTATACAGTTAAAAACTGTTGTTTTACCTGCACCATTAGGGCCTATAAGCCCAAAGATTTGCCCTTCCTCTACATTAAAAGTCACATTATCAACAGCTATCAATCCACCAAAAATTTTAGTAACATCTTTTAGTTCCAATAGTGCCATACTCTAATCCTTCATTATGTATTTTGGAATTCTACCAAATTTAGCAGGCCAAACACCTCTTGGCCTTAAAATCATAGTTAAAATCATCGCTATCCCAAAAACAAAATACCTAGCAGTGGCAAACTGTCTAAATAGCTCAGGCAATACAAACATAACAAATGTACCAATCAGAATACCTGGTATAGATGATGGACCACCTACTATAACAATAGTAAAAAATAGAACTGATTGAATAAAACTAAATGCCTCAGGACTTACAGCTGCATACTGAACAGCGAATAATACTCCAGCTAATCCAGCTAATGCAGCACCTAAACCAAATGCATATAATCTATAAAATCTGGTATTTATTCCAATACACTCAGCAGCTAAAGAATCCTCATTTAAATAATGTAGAGCTCTACCCACTTTACTAGTTTCTAAGTTTCTTATAATAATAAAAGTTATCATCAGTACTACAAAGGACATATAATATATTGACTGCTGAGACATAATCTGAAAACCGAATATTGATGGAACTCCTATCCCAAATATTCCATTTGGACCACCTGTAATCCCAAAAAGATTATTTTTTAACACCTGTTCAAAGACTATATTAAATCCAATAGTTGTTACCAATAAGTAATCGCCTCTTAAATGAATAATTGGTGCTGCAAGCAAAACACCTAATACCATCGGTAACAAAATTGCAACAGGTATAGTCCACATAACAGGTACATTATATACTGTATTCAAAATGGCAGTTGAATAAGCTCCCAATCCAAAAAACAGTGCATGCCCCATATCAAACATTCCAGCTCTACCAAGTACAATATCCTGACTCAAGGCAACAATAGAGTAAATAATAAAAGTAGTACCAACAGCCAACCACCTTGAATCTGCTACTAAAGGGAATATAACCAAAAAAATGATAAAAATAGAATAACCAATATACGCTTTTCTCTTATCCATTACACTTTCTCCGCAACTCTTTCTCCAAGGATACCAGTAGGCCTAAATATTAAAATCACAATAAGCAAAATATATGTAAAAGCATCAGCCCATGTTGTAGAAACATAACCTGCAATAAAAGCATTAAACAATCCTAAAAGCAAACCACCAAGCATCGCTCCAGGAATATTACCAATACCGCCAATAATTGCAGCAACAAAGGCATTAAGGCCATAAATCCAGCCCATATTAAAATATATACCTTTATAATACAACCCAATAAATAGACCTCCAACAGAACCGAGAGAGGAACCAATAATAAAAATCATCACAATAATTTTATTAACATCAATCCCCATCAATTTTGCAGCAAGCTGATCAATAGCACTAGCTCTAATAGCTGTACCTATCTTTGTTTTATTTACAAAGAAATATAAAACGACCATCAAAATCAATGATAATATAAGTATTATCAACTGCATTAATCCAACTGAAACACCACCAATACTCCAATAAACAGCTGGGATAACATCAGCAGGATAAATCTTTGGTCTTGGGCCCCATATAAGCATTATCCCATTTTGTATTACCATCCCAGCTCCAAGAGCTGAAACCACTGCACTAAGCCTTGGTGCATGTCTTAATGGTCTATATGCTACCCTTTCTAATATTACACCTATAATAGCAATAACAATTGCAGTTACCGCAAAAACCAGAGGTATTACAATATAATTTGGTAAATTAGCACCAGTTAACTGCATCATGATCACAAGTCCAATATAAGCAGAAAGTGCTACAAGATCGCCATGTGCAAAGTTAATAAGCTTCATTACCCCATAAACCATTGTATAACCAAGGGCTACGAGAGCATAAATGCTCCCGATAGTTAGCCCATTGATTAATTGTTGGAAAAATATTTCCATCGCCAACCCTTTTATTTAGTAGGATAAACTATCTTATACTCACCGTCAGGCTGAATTTCATAAGCCATGTATGCACTTGTTACTCTTTCACCTCTCTTATCCCATGTGATAGGACCTGTTATACCAGGGAAATTCTTAAGGTCATTGTGAAGATAATCTGCAATTTTTTTAGTATCAGTTGTTTTCAACACCTCAATAGCATGTAAAATAGCTCTTAAACCATCAACATTGAAAAGAGTCCATATACTTGGTGGATCTTCATTATATTTTGCTCTGTAGTCAGCAAGAAATTTTTTCGCAATATCATAAGGTAAATATTGTGGTAAAGGAACATTAATTATATAAGCACCAACAGCAGCTGAGCCAGCAAGTTTTACAAACTCTTTATTATCGTTAGAGTCACCACCAACAAAGTCTGCCTTAATACCAAGCTGTCTCATTTGTGCTACTATCAAACCACCATCTGTGTAGTATCCACTAAAATAGATTACATCAGGATTATAAGATTTAATTTTAGTTAAAACAGGTGTAAAGTTTTGATCACCTGATTTAATTTTTGCTCTATATACAATATTCCCACCAAGTTTCTTTGTATTTTCATAAACAGCTTTTTCCAAATCTACAGAGAATGTTGAATAGTCTGAAATTGTTGCAATTCTTTTGTATTTTTTAAATTTCATAAAAAATTCAGCTGTAAATTCGCCTTCAGCACTATTTGGTGAAGAATTTCTAAAGAATGTCCAATACCCATGTTTTACCAATGTATCACTTGTACCGTCACTAGTTTGCAATACACCAGCTCTAAAATAGGTAGCCTGTGCTGCTTCTGTAGCTGTAGATGTGTAAGAACCTATAACAGCAATAACCCCTTTGTTAACAAGTTCTCTAGCACAGATAGCAGCCTTAACAGCAGTTGCCTCATCATCACAAGTGATAACTTCAATCTTTTTACCTAAAAGACCACCTTTTGCATTTACCTGCTCAACCCACAATCTTACTGCATTATCAATACCCTGCCCTTCACTCGCAAACTTGCCAGTAATTGGTGCTTGAACACCTATTTTAATGGTATCAGCAGAAAAAGCAAAAGTTACCATAGAAAATACTACCAAAAGCGTTAATAACACCTTTCTCATAAGAACCTCCAAATATTAGAATTATGTTTTAATAAGAGCCCCTTATTATTCTAAAACTTTAAGGATTTGTCAAGTATATTGAACAATTTTCACAAAAAAATAACAGAGATTTTTAGTAATAAAATATTGGTTTATTATCAACAAATTATAAACAGCAAAACCCATAACATAATTTTGAAAAATAATCTATATGATGAACATAATAAATTAAGAGATAAAAATTTATTTAGCTAAGAAAATCAGAATCAATATTTTGCTAATATAAGCCGAACTATTATCTAACTTAATTTATTATAAAAATAGTATGAAGCGTATAAATCAAAACTCGCATTACCCACAGATTTAAAAACAGTTTTTATCTTTTTATAATTATCAGATCTATCAATCACCTCACCTAAATTAACTATTTCATCATCTTTGACCTTTCCATCTTTTAAAGCATTTATGATATCCCCACTCTCATTTATGCACCCTACTTTATTATCTGCAAAAATTTTAAACTCTCCATACAAGTTTGTATCCAGTTCTTGCATTTCTGGCTTGAAAGATCCTATAGCATTTATATGAACATCATCTTTAAACTTTATCTTTGTACTATCAAAAAGAGGGGTTTTACTATTTGTAGCAGCAATTATAATATCAGACTCTTCAAGCTTTTTATAATCATTCATCAGATAAATTTCTTTTTTATAAAACTTTCTAACCCTTTTTAAAAAGTCTTCAGCTTTGACTCTATTCCTATAATAAACATAAACAACTTCAATATCTCTAACAGCAATTACACCTCTTAATTGAGTTTCAGCCTGAGCTCCAGTCCCAAATATTGAAAGGACTTTTGCATCTTTCGAAGCAAGCTCATCCACTGCAGCCCCTCCGATTGCACCTGTTCTTAATGCTGTTAATTTTGCACCATCAAACATCGCTTTAACAACCCCTGTTTTCCCCTCAGCCAAAAATACAATTCCATTTATAGCGGGTAAACCAACTTTTGAGTTTTCATTACAAACTGCAACATATTTAAAACCCACTTTGTCTATCTTTTCAGAATAAACTGGCATAAATAAATATGTTGAATCATGCAAAGAGCTCGATATATGATGTCTTTCTGGCACTACAACATCATTATTATGCAATGCAACTAAAGAATCTTTCATAACATCAATCAACTCTTTCATATCTAAAGATTTTTCAATATCTTCTGCGCTAAAATATTTCATTTTTCACCTCATAAAAAAACCATAACTTATACTATCCTCTTTATCCACAAAAAACTCATTTTTACCAATAATATAAGCTTTACCTTCAACCTCAGGAATAACTGACTTAAAACCACAAAAATCAACCTCTTTAAATATTCTTCCTTTAAATCTTGTACCGATAATACTTTCAATTGTGATTTCATCTTTAATATCTATTTCACCTTTTAAATAATGCAAGGCTAACCTACCACTAACACCAGTCCCTGTTGGGCTCCTATCTACTTCACCATCAGCAAAGATACATACATTTCTACTAATGCTATCATTTCCAGTTTTTCCATCATAAAAAATAACTCCATATAAAAAACTTAAATCTTCATGTTTTGGATGATTAATTTGATATTTTTCTGATACTTTCTTCTTTATTAATCTTCCATAAGATATCAATTGCTGTACATTTTGTGGAGTCAAATCTATTTTTAAATTATTTGTATCCACATAAGCATAAAACGCTCCTCCAAAAGCAATATCAAAATGTATTTCACCCAAACTCTCTAAGTAAATAGAGCAATTAGATTTATAAATAAATGATGGAACATTCCTAAAATAATATCTAACAAGCTCGCCTTGTTTAATCTCTGCAAAAGCATTAACTATACCAGCAGGAGTATCTATTTTAATTTCCGTAAGAGGCTCTTTAAAATCAACTAAGCCCAATTCATAAGCAAGTTTTATTAATGCTATAATGCCATGTCCACACATTGTACTATAACCTTCGTTGTGTAAAAAAATAACTCCGAAATCAATATCTTCTCTATAGGGTGGTAATAAAATAGCACCATACATATCTGCATGACCTCTAGGTTCTAAAATTACAGCTTCCCTAATATAATCATATTCATTCATCATCTTTTTTCTGAATTCCAAAACAGATTTTGCAATAATATCAGGTAGGCCATCGTATATGACTCTTAGAGGTTCACCAGCAGTATGTAAATCTATAGTTTTAATTATTAAACCTTTAGAATCACACAATTTAAATTGTTCAAACTTATCTTTTCTAAACATAGTTTCTCCTTGACAAAATAATTTTTATATAATTTTATCAGTGATGAAAAAGCTTAACAAGTCTTTTTATAAAATTAGATACAACTAAAAACTTCTGGAGGTAAAAACATGGATGAAATCAAAAAGTGGTTTTACGAAAAGCTGGCAAATAAAGCAATTGAATCGCTAACAAAAAATGGATTTAAAGCTGTTTATTTTGAATCAAAAGAAGAAGCAATAAAACATTTTATTCAAACTGCCACAAATTATGATTCTATAGGTTTTGGTGGTTCAATTACTGTTGTTAAAGAGTTAAGATTAGTTGATGAAGCAAAAAAAACTAAATAAAAAGATTTTAAATCATGGAGATCCAAACCTAACACCTGAAGAAAGGAATCAGGTTAGATTAGCAGAATTAACTTGTGACCTTTTTGTCACTTCTACAAATGCATTAACCCTTGATGGTAAATTAGTAAATATTGATGGTACTGGTAATAGAGTAAATGCAATGGCTTTCGGCCCCAAAAAGTCTGTTGTGTATACTGGAATTAACAAAATAGTTGAAAATGTGGATGATGCAATAAAAAGAATTAAATTTATTGCTTCTCCAATGAATGCTAAAAGATTAAATTTTAATACACCCTGTGCAAAAACTGGCTTTTGCGCAGATTGTAATTCACCACAACGAATTTGTAGAATTGTAACAATAATTGAAAAAAATCCACCCTTGTCAGATATAGAAATAGTAATTATTGGTGAATCGTTGGGATTTTAATAAATTAAAAATAAAAAGCTTGCTTTATGTTATTTAATGTGTATATTGTTGTTAGTTGTTCAGGGCAGTTCGAGAGTTATTCTGGTAATTCCAAAGTAATTCTTACTGACAAACAACAAAACAAATAATACGAGGTATAGTTATGAGAAAAGGAACAGTAAAATGGTTTAACGATTCAAAAGGTTATGGTTTTATAACCGAGGATAATGGACAAGATGTTTTTGTACATCACACATCTATCCAAAAAGACGGATTCAAGTCTTTGGCTGAAGGAGAAAGGGTTCAGTTTGAAGTTGAAAAAAGTCCTAAAGGGCTTGCTGCAATAAATGTAGTATCACTTTAATAAAACGATATCTTAATCCAAAATATAAAGGCCGCTTTTTAAGCGGCCTTTTTTTATAATTTCAAAATTCATAAAATTTAAAGCTGGTAAGGGGACTTGAACCCCTGACCTACGGATTACGAATCCGTTGCTCTACCTGCTGAGCTATACCAGCTTATAAATTATATATTACTTATGGCACCTTTATTGTCAATTTTTGAAAATACCAAGCCAATGTAAGTTGAAAAAATAATATCCTTTTGCTATCATTTAAATATGATACAATCATTAACAATAATATTTTTATACCTTTTTATAGGTGATACAATTTCAACTATCTTAAATATCCCTATTCCTGGTAATGTCATCGGCATGATTCTTTTAACAATCTCATTAAAAACAAATCTAATTAAATTAGAAAGTGTAAAGCCTGGAGCAGATGTCCTTGTAAAAAATATGGCTTTTTTATTTGTTCCACCCGGTGTAGGGATAATGATATATTTTGACTTAATAAAAAAAGAGTTTATACCCATTGTTATTTCCTATTTTTTTAGCACATTAGCCGTTCTTTTCATAGTTGGCAAAGTACAACAAATAATGGACAAAAAAAATGAAAGCAATAATTGAAAATCCAATTTTTTCTGTAATGATAACATTTTTAATATTCTATTTAGCTTCCAAACTATACAACAAATATAAGTTTATACTCTTTAATCCAGTTTTAATATCAATAACATCACTTATTTTATTATTAAAACTTATTAACCTTGATTATAATACCTATTTCAAAGGTGCCAAAATTATCAGCTTTTTCCTTGGGCCATCGGTGGTAGCTCTCGGTGTACCACTTTATTTACAATTTGAAGAGATCAAAAAAAGAGGTATATCAATTATAATTAGTATAATAATCGGTAGTATTGTTGGTATATTATCGGCTGCATTAACTGCAAAATTACTTGGAGCTTCAAAAGTGGTGGTAGCTTCAATTGCTCCTAAATCTGTAACAACACCTATAGCAATGGGGATTTCAGAAAAGATCGGAGGAATTCCATCTTTAACTGCTGCGATAGTTATAGCTACAGGGGTGCTTGGCGCTGTAATTGGGCCAGCTTTTCTAAAATTAACCGGTATAAAAAATAAAGTGGCAATAGGTCTTGCAATTGGTAGCGCTTCTCACGGCATCGGCACAGCAAGAGCCTTTGAAGAAGGTGAATTAGAAGGAGCATCAAGTTCACTTGCAATATGTTTAAATGGCATTGCAACAGCCATATTTACTCCAATAATTTTTTATATTATATACAAATTATTATGAAATTAGTTGATTATCTCTCACAACAATTTAATATTTCAAAAAGATTAGCAAAAAAATATATAAAAGAGAAAAAAGTATTAATTGATGGTAAATTCATTAAAGAAAATATAGAAATCACAAATATTGAAAATCATCAAATATGCCTCAACATTGATATAAAAAAAGTAGAATATAATTTAGACGAATTTATCATTTCAAATTATGAAAATGTATTATTTCTCTATAAACGACCCTTTATGCATACAGAAAGACACAAATTAGAAGACTCTCTAACGATTTCAGACATTGTATCAGAACATTTCAAAGAATATACGCTTATTTCAAGGCTTGACTTTGAAACGGATGGAGTTATTGCAGCAATAAAAGATGGATATAAACCAGAGAATGTTTTGAAAAAATATCTAGCTGTTGTAATTGGTAATTTCCCAGAGGATACCATCGTTTTTAACAAAATCGATTACAATAAAAGGAAAAAAGTAAAAGTGTTAGAAGAGATTGACCTTGAACACCCATCAAATATAAAGGTCATTAATTCAAATAAAAATTATTCACTACTTGAAATCACAATATTTAAAGCAACAAGACATCAAATAAGAGCTCATCTATCTTATCTCGGATATCCGATTTTGGGTGATACACTTTATGGTGATAAACAATACAAAAGACTAATGCTCTCTTGTATTTATACAAAAATTGATAATTTTGAAGCCCACTCCCCAAAAAAAGAAAACTTTTTAAAAGAATATCAAAATCTCATTTCAATTTAAGTATTTTGGACTTTGCAAACTACTAATTAATATGCAATACTAAAAAGTTACTTTTAACTGTCTAACACTTGAATTAGTCAATCTCGCAATTTTTAATACATTTTAAGGAAATTTTTTTGTTAGAAAACCATAAAAATCTTATATTTAATTATAGTTATCAATCATTTGTCGATCTCCAAGGTTTTTTACAAGATTAGAGGTCGACTAAAAATTACTTTAAATTTGACACATTTTTCAAAATTTTGTATAATAAAATTAGTAGATTTATCAAAGATGTTTGACAATTTGATATATCATAGAGATAAGGGTTTTTAGAGTGCCTATGAGGAATTGAAACTATCGCAAGCGTATATTTAAAGTATGCATTTAACAGGGTTTTTAGAGTGCCTATGAGGAATTGAAACTCAAAGAACAATTAATAATTGCTGGGTATAATGAAGGTTTTTAGAGTGCCTATGAGGAATTGAAACTAGGTTCTAAAAAATCCTTTTGTTCAGGTAATTCAAGTTTTTAGAGTGCCTATGAGGAATTGAAACTTTGCCGTTTGTTTCTATGTTTTCATCAACTAATAGTTTTTAGAGTGCCTATGAGGAATTGAAACTGGGTCAAGATGTCAAGGAAGTTAATAAAGGTCTATTTGTTTTTAGAGTGCCTATGAGGAATTGAAACTGATAATAGTAGCGTAGGTGGGGTATAGTATGACTTCGTTTTTAGAGTGCCTATGAGGAATTGAAACTAATCTATGTTCGATAAACAATTATTTATACAAATACGTTTTTAGAGTGCCTATGAGGAATTGAAACTGAATCAGCCCCGACTATTTCGAGGCTGAATCATAAGTTTTTAGAGTGCCTATGAGGAATTGAAACAGCGACTTCCAGCGCTGCTTTCCGTTTTCTCGGTATAGTTTTTAGAGTGCCTATGAGGAATTGAAACCCAGGAATAATTTCAAATATTAGCTATCAACAAGAGCAGTTTTTAGAGTGCCTATGAGGAATTGAAACAAATCTTGTTGTAAATTATCCCAACAATGTTCCTTAAGTTTTTAGAGTGCCTATGAGGAATTGAAACGCAAATTCTTTGTTGATATTGCTAACTGTTATTTTTAGTTTTTAGAGTGCCTATGAGGAATTGAAACAAAATGAAAATAAACTATTAAAAACACCAAAAAGCCAAGTTTTTAGAGTGCCTATGAGGAATTGAAACGTTTCTGATATACCAATAACTTTGCGTGAATCTATGCCAGTTTTTAGAGTGCCTATGAGGAATTGAAACTTATGTGTGGAATATTTGCATTTTATGCTAGGGAAGTTTTTAGAGTGCCTATGAGGAATTGAAACTAAAGCCCTTTACTAAAATCCAAATAAGGTAAATTAAAGTTTTTAGAGTGCCTATGAGGAATTGAAACTCATTAGTTGATAATAGACCCAATTTAGTCAATCCAGTTTTTAGAGTGCCTATGAGGAATTGAAACACAGCATAATAAGATTTACCAGAACCAGGCACACCCTGTTTTTAGAGTGCCTATGAGGAATTGAAACGACTTGCTTTTCCTGAAGAGCTTGGTGGTATGCCATGTTTTTAGAGTGCCTATGAGGAATTGAAACTTACCATCCTCTCACAGGACAAAAATGTCAACAAGGTTTTTAGAGTGCCTATGAGGAATTGAAACAATGTAACACCTTTCTTTGTTTGCCTTGCACCGAAGCGTTTTTAGAGTGCCTATGAGGAATTGAAACTTTAAAAAAGGTTCAAAGCGTGGAACGATAAAAGAGGTTTTTAGAGTGCCTATGAGGAATTGAAACAATTTTCTGTATAGAGAATTGTTAATTCTATAATAGTTTTTAGAGTGCCTATGAGGAATTGAAACCCTAAACAATATTATTATGAAGATGGAACAGTTAAAGTTTTTAGAGTGCCTATGAGGAATTGAAACGTTCCAAATATTGATATAGGTATTGAACATGTATCACCGTTTTTAGAGTGCCTATGAGGAATTGAAACACGAAGATCCTTCACCGATGATGTATATCATGCCGACGTTTTTAGAGTGCCTATGAGGAATTGAAACAATACGCAATATTGACCAATTTCACTATGATATATGTTTTTAGAGTGCCTATGAGGAATTGAAACGGAAAAAAGAAATAGTCAATATAAGGCACATTTTCGGTTTTTAGAGTGCCTATGAGGAATTGAAACCGGGTTGAAAGTCTACCGCCGTGCTCTCTACCGCACGGTTTTTAGAGTGCCTATGAGGAATTGAAACTTGACAAATTTTTTTTAGTGGTATATGATGATAATCAGGTTTTTAGAGTGCCTATGAGGAATTGAAACTGTAAATCATAGTGAAATAGATTATAACTGTATTTCGTTTTTAGAGTGCCTATGAGGAATTGAAACCCTCCTTTGTCTTTAATATAATAATCAAACTGATTAGTTTTTAGAGTGCCTATGAGGAATTGAAACACTACACCACATTTTTCTCCATCTGGTGTGAATATTGGGTTTTTAGAGTGCCTATGAGGAATTGAAACTTGCTTTTTTTAGTAAATCTTCTGTTATGTTCTTATGTTTTTAGAGTGCCTATGAGGAATTGAAACTTTTAATTTCTTTATATGTCTCTTTTCTTTCTTTGTCGTTTTTAGAGTGCCTATGAGGAATTGAAACAAGTCAATTATAATGGAGATGATTACTATGGCGTTTGTTTTTAGAGTGCCTATGAGGAATTGAAACAGCAAATCAAAAAACGAACTAATGTCAGCATTACCAAGTTTTTAGAGTGCCTATGAGGAATTGAAACTTTATCATCTAACTTGATTGTTGTTAAAACTAAAGAGGTTTTTAGAGTGCCTATGAGGAATTGAAACCTATACCATAATTGCCATCTGCATAATATCTTGGTGGGTTTTTAGAGTGCCTATGAGGAATTGAAACAATTGTGATGGGAAAGAATTACATCTTGTTCAAAAATGTTTTTAGAGTGCCTATGAGGAATTGAAACTGGTTTTGATGCAACGCAATCTTTGCAAACTTTAGGTGTTTTTAGAGTGCCTATGAGGAATTGAAACTTTCATCATCTTCACAAATAATCCGTTTTGACATATGTTTTTAGAGTGCCTATGAGGAATTGAAACATGCAATAACATTGAAAAGTATCACTGTGTTAAACTGTGTTTTTAGAGTGCCTATGAGGAATTGAAACTTCTAAAATCAGATGGATTATGGGGGTGCGGGGAGAAGTTTTTAGAGTGCCTATGAAGAATTGAAACTAAGGTGCGGTAATAAACCAAAAGCGGTTCAATCCCGCGTTTTTAGAGTGCCTATGAGGAATTGAAACAACAAATGCATATGCATATGCAATATCGCTTGCCAAGTTTTTAGAGTGCCTATGAGGAATTGAAACTAGAAATATAGTATAACTTTAGGAATCATCTCATATTGTTTTTAGAGTGCCTATGAGGAATTGAAACTCTCAAAAAGTAAAT
Organism: Deferribacter thermophilus; assembly: GCF_049472675.1. NCBI lineage: Bacteria > Pseudomonadati > Deferribacterota > Deferribacteres > Deferribacterales > Deferribacteraceae > Deferribacter > Deferribacter thermophilus. The sequence goes on along the minus strand of NZ_JAPNXM010000001.1, from coordinate 187,875 downwards.
GAAGAAAAAGAAACTATCAAAAAGTTTTTAGAGTGCCTATGAGGAATTGAAACTTCGAACTTGATAAATATTGTAAAATAGTAATTTTCGAGTTTTTAGAGTGCCTATGAGGAATTGAAACTAGCCTCAAGCTCCTCAAGTGTTGTAGCATTTTCAAGTTTTTAGAGTGCCTATGAGGAATTGAAACACTCAAAGACGCTTGATTTGACTTGTTTTGTCGATGGTAGTTTTTAGAGTGCCTATGAGGAATTGAAACGTATCCCAGCATGGAAAACGGTAACTGATACATATTAGTTTTTAGAGTGCCTATGAGGAATTGAAACCAGAGCTTTGGTTGATTTGTTTACTCCTGCTCCTAGTTTTTAGAGTGCCTATGAGGAATTGAAACTTGCTAAAACTATAGATAGAATCAACAAAATACTTAGTTTTTAGAGTGCCTATGAGGAATTGAAACAACAACATAGGACATAGGACAAAGAACTTAGAACTTAGAACTTTGAACTTTTGTTTTTAAAGTGACTAAAAGAAATTGAAGCTAATTAAATAAAAGCTTTTGCTAATATTTGTTTATATTATATTAATAATATGGATACATTTAATATCAACGGAACTCTTATTTGGTATTATTATATCTGTCCACGAGAAGTATGGTTTATTGGTCATTCCATAGAAGCAGATCAAGAAAACGATTTTTTAGCTTTAGGAAGGCATATTCATGATTTCTACTACAAAAGACAAAAAAAAGAATTTATTATCGATAATACAATAAAAATAGATATCTTGCCTGGGAAAAAAGTTATAGGTGAAATCAAAAAATCTTCAAAATACTTAAAAAGTGCAGCTATGCAAATTGCTTTTTACTTATATTTTTTAAAACAAAAAGGAATAATTTTATCAGGCGAGCTTTTGTTCCCAGAAGAGAGAAAAAGGGAAAAAATATTTTTGACAAAAGAAATCGAAAACGAACTTAAAAATGCAATAAATAATATTAATAAAATTTTAAATATGGATAAGCCTCCAAAAGCAACAAAAATCCACTATTGTAAAAATTGCGCTTATAAAGAGATGTGCTGGAGTTAGAATCTCATGAAGAAGCCAATATATATTTTTAATGACGGCGAATTAAAAAGAAAAGATAATACCTTATTTTTCATCAAAGATAACGAAAAAAAGACAATTCCAATAAATGCAGTATCCGAAATACATGTTTTTGGTGAAATCGATATAAATAAAAGAGCGCTTGAATTTTTAACTCAAAACAAAATACCTTTATACTTTTACAACTACTATGGATATTACATTGGAAGTTATTATCCAAGAGAATACTTAAATGCTGGCATTATAATTTTGAAACAAGCAGAATTCTATTTAAATAAAGAAGAACGACTATTTTTAGCAAAAAGTTTTGTAAGTGGAGGATTATCAAACATTTTAAAAAATCTCAATTATTATAAAAAAACAAAAGAAGAAAAAATAACACCGTATATTGAACAAATAGAAGAGAAATCAAAAGAAATAAATAATAAATCAAGTATATCAGCTTTAATGGCTCTCGAGGGTGAAATAAGAAAAATATATTATGATGCCTTTAATGTAATCTTAAACTTTGAAGATTTTTATTTTGACAAAAGGACTAAAAGACCACCCGAAAACCCAATAAACGCCTTAATAAGTTTTGGCAACTCACTGATATATACTACAATTCTATCTCAAATTTATAGAACACATCTTGACCCTAGAATCGGCTATCTCCACGAAACCAACCAACGCAGTTTTAGTTTAAATTTGGATTTAGCTGAAGTTTTCAAACCAATAATAGTTGATAGAGTAATTTTTAGCCTCATTAACAAAAAACAAATACAATTAAAACATTTTGAACAAGAAATTGATTTTACTTATCTAAACGAAAAAGGCAGACAAGTCTTTATAAAATTATTTGAAGAAAAATTAGCTACAACAATAAATTATAAAAATATAGGTAAAGTTTCTTATAGAAAACTTATAAGATTAGAGTGCTACAAACTTTATAAACACTTTTTAAGAGAAGATATTTACAAACCATTCATAACTAATTGGTGAGAAATGTTTATAATATTAGTATATGATGCAAATGAAAAAAGGGTGCAAAAATTTCATAAAATTTGCAAAAAATATTTAACTTGGGTTCAAAATAGCGTTTTCGAAGGGGAAATAACAGAAGCAAATCTCCGTATACTTACTGACGAATTAAAAAATATAATGGATGAAAATGAAGACTCTGTATTGATTTATAAATTCAGAACAAAAAAATATTATGAAAGAGATTCTATCGGTATAACAAAGCCTTCACATGAAGATTTATTTTTCTAATCAACTAATGTTGACAAGTTAAAAGTATATGTTAAAATATTATTATGAAAATAAAGCTTTTATTAAGTTCTGATAACGAATATATAATTTTGCCTATTCATCACAATTATTTACTTCAAAGTATGCTTTATAATAACCTTCCTACTCCACTTGCAAATTTTCTTCATGAAATTGGCTTTTTTTATTACAAAAGGCAGTTTAAACTATTCACTTTTTCAAAAATTCAATCCAAATATTTTGAACTTATCAGAGAAAAAAGTAAAATCACAAAAATTAAATATAAAACTCCAATAACTATTTTTATTTCTTCGGCTATAAGTGACTTTACAAAAAATTGGGGGGAAACATTTTTGAAAAAAGAAAATATTTTTTTAGGTAAAAATCCACTTTATCTTGAAAGTATAGAGGTTCTCCAAAATCCATACTTTGAAGAAGAGTTTATAATAAAAACATTATCTCCAATAACTGCTTATAAAACTTTTGAAAATGGAAAAAAATATTATAGATACTACTCACCAAGTGAACCTAAATTCCAATATTTAATAAAAGAAAATCTAAGAAAAAAATTTGAAATCATTACAGGTGAAGAAATTTCAGAGTTTCCAATTGAAATACAGCCAATAAAAACAAAAAAAGTATTATTCAAATACAAAGATTTTCCAATAGAAGCCTATGAAGGAACTTTTAAGATAAAAACAATCCCTGAACTTTTTAAAACTGTTTATGACGCAGGTCTTGGAGCTAAAAACCCCCAAGGTTTTGGGATGGTTGAGGTATTAAATAATGGCTAAAAAAGAAGTTTCAGTAACTTTTAATACTATAACTCCTCTTTGGACAGGAGACGCTTGGCAAGATAATAGCGAAATAAGACCTTCTTCACTAATGGGAAGTTTAAGATTTTGGTTTGAAGTTATTTGCTATTTTTCAGGTATATGTAAAATTGAAAAAGAAAATAATAGGATTGTTAATATTAAAGAAGGAAGATTTGAAAAAGAAGTTAATAAAAAAGATTTTAGAGAGTGTATCTTAGAAAGAGGAAATGACTTTCAAGCAAAAATAGAGTGTTTGAATGAGCAGAATATACTTTTACCTTCTATTATTTTTGGAACTACAAACTGGAAAAGTTTGATAGAAATTAAAGATATTGAATATTTAGAAAATTATTGTTTTGGAAACTACTTAAATTTACCTTATGCAATTGCTTTCTATAAGAAAAACAATAACGATGAACCTCAAGAATTTAAGACCAGAGAAGAACTAAACACATTCATTAATAACAGATATAAAAATATTAGGGATTGGAAAGAAAAACAGAAAAAATTTAGAGAAGAATACTCTGTTTTTTATTTCCCTATCCCTTATTTTTATGGGAAATTTAGTGTTACTTTTAAAATAGACGAAATTGAAAAATCTATTTTCTTTCCACTTTTAACCTTTATGGAGCAATACGGTTTTTGGGGTGGGAAATGGAATATTGGATATGGGAGATTGGAAATAAAAAGCGTGGAGGAAAATAATCAAGAAATAAATAATTGGCAAAGTAAAGAATTTGATTTATCTGTAGTTCAGAAGGATAAAAAAATAAATTTTACAGAATTCATTAAATTTGAAAACAAATTTGAAAATCTAACAAAAAAAGAAAATAAAATAAAAGTTCTACACCCTATAAGCTCAAATAGTGATTTTAAAGAAATTATAAAAATTCTTATTCAACGAAAATCCCTAGAAAGAGCTAGTTTTAGAGAAGACGATGAAGAAAGACATAAAATTTTTGGTAAAACAGGTAATCCAAGACAAATACCTTATGTCCCTCAAGGCTCAAAAATCCTTCCTTATATCTACAAAGAGGGGAAAGAATTTAAAGGTGGATTTATATCTGTTGCAGGATTATTAAATTTAGAAAGAATAGGTGATAGAGATGGCTAAATTTGATATTTATGCAGATAAAATAAATATTGATAACGATAATTTGATTTTTACACATGAAAATGAGAAGTTTCTAAATCTATTCTATGGAAATCTATATAAGAAAAGTAAAATTCTAAATGATTTTAAAAAAAGAATAAGATTTTATAAAAGTTTTGTAATTAACGAAGATAAAAACGATTTTAAAACCATTCAAAAAATATCTGGAATTTATAAAAAAGAAGATGACTTAAATAAACTTCAAAGCTATGTTGAGAAACTTCCTAAATACTCCTTTGCTATATGGTTTAAATTCGAGTTGGAAGCACCTTACTTTTCTAAAGATGACGATGAATTTTACATTATTCAAAATCCAATTTTAAAAGAAACAAATTTTAAAGTTCCAATGGTAAGAGGTTCTGGATGGAAAGGAGCTTTGGCAAGTGCTTTTAGAGAATTATTTAAAGAAGATTTTGAAAGCAATAAAGACAAAATAGAAAGTTTTTTGAGAATTTTTGGAGCAGGTTCAGACAGTATAAAAGCTTTAGAAAATTATATTTTAGGCAAGTCAAAGGATTTAGAGGGAATTAAGAATAAACTCTTAGAATTTATGCTTTTCGAGCTGGGTATAAAAGTAAATAAAGATTTAATTAATGAAGTTAATAATGCAAAAGATAAAAACGAACTTTTTAAAATATTAAAAGATAAAATCTCCTCAAAATTAACTGAAAAACAAAAAGAATTTCCTTTAGAGTTTCAAACCCATAAAGGAAGAGCAATTTTCTATCCAACTTACTTTGATAAACTGTCACTTGAGATAATAAACCCCCACGATAGAAGAAAAAGAGCTGGAACAAATCCTATTCATTATGAAGTAGTTCCAAAAGAAACTGAAGGAATTTTTCAACTAATTTATATTCCTTTTGATGGTGTTTTAAAATCAGATGAAGATTTAAAAAAAGAAGTTAGTCAAGATTTAAACAATCTATGTGAAGCAATAGAAAAATTATCAGAACAAGGAATAGGAGCAAAAACAAAACTTGGATGGGGGAGATTCAGTATAGAAACTAAAAAAGTTTGTGTAAATGGAGAATTAGAACTTCCTGAAGGGTGGGAAAAATGTTAGGATTAGATTTAAATAAATTAAAGCAATATAGGAATGAGATTTTAAAAGCTGAAATAGTTTCATATTTAGCTTTGTGGGATAAATTAAATCCATCTGATCAGAATAAGGCTTCAATTAATATCCAATGTAATGATTTAAATTGTTGGGAAAGTACCCTAAAAGATAGGGAAATTGATATTAAATTAGATGTAAATTCTTCTAAGTCTTTTAAATTATGGGATAATTTTTTAAATAATTTGAGAGATTGGAGAAAACAAAACAGTTTAGACTTTCTACTACAAATTTTATATGGTATATCCGAAAGTTTGAATTCTGGGATAGATAAAGGAAGTCCAAAAGATGATGTAAAGGTAAAACCTGAAAATGAAAGATGGTTAGCGAATGCTTTTGGTAGTTATAAAGAAGATATAATTTATTTAGAAAATGATGAAAATAAAATTAATAACCTTATAAACGATATACAAAATAATATACAACATCTATTAGATAAATCTAATATCTCTTTTGGAGAGTTAGAAGAACTTAGAAAGGAACTAAAAGAGTTATTATCTGGTTTATTATCTGATGATAGATTTCCAATTAACGACGTTTCATTATGGGAACAAACCTACTTACCTGCTTCAATGTTTAAAGCTTTATTATCTGATTATATTCTAATTAATCAAAATTTTAAAAGTATTCCTGATAGGCAAAAAGTAAAATGGAGAATATTAGGAGTTCAATACGATAAATTGGGCTTGGCAGAGAAAGGTTTAAAACTTGCTTCTATCGAATGGTATAGAGAAACAGCTAAAGAAATAGATAATGAAATAAAAGAGCTTTTAGAGATTAAACATCCGATAGGAAATGAAATTTATAGAGATGAGACTGGGATTTATTTTATTGTTGGAGAAAATATAGGGCAAGATGGAAGTAATGGTTTAGCTTGTTTAAAAGGGGATTTAAAAAGTATTGAGGAAAGAATAATAAGTATTTTTAAGGAAAAGTTAGAAGGTGAGATTTATCCTACCATAGTTTTAACAAAAGCTTCAAGAGGCTTAATGAATTTAGGTTATCTACTTGAAAAGGCTAAGGAGAGCTTTCTAAAAATAAAGATTAATGACGATATAACTAAAACATTAATACAAAACATAAACAATACTTCTGAAGCTATTGGAATTTGCCCTTTATGTAAAATTCGTTTGATTTATAAAGAGGACAAAGAGAAAAATAACTCTACAGCTATCTGCAAAACATGTGATGAAAGAATACATCATTATTCAGTAAAAAACTGGATACAAAATTTAGGCTCTGAAACGATATGGGTAGGTGAAATAAAAGACAAAAACGATAGAATAGCTCTTGTATCCTTAAAGTTTGAGCTTAAGGATTGGTTAAATGGAAATTTGTTGAATAGTTTGCTGGTTCGAGAAGAAGATTATAACGACTACTTTGAGACTATAAAACATATTTTAAAAGAGATTCAAAAAATTGATTGGAATAATTTTGAAAATTTTTTTACGAATGAAGAGTCTAATATTAAAAAATTTTTAAAGCTATTTGACAAAAAAGGAATACAAATACCTTATAGTAGCTTGTTAAAAGATAGTAATTTGAAAACAATCTTAACACAACGAGAAAATAATCTAGATGAAAGGAAAAAATCTCTGAAAGATTTATTCTATAGAAGTTTAGAAAACTATCTCTTACCTTTTTTTGGTAAACCTTTAGAAGATTGGCTCGCCAAAATAAGTAATAATTTCCAACAAGATTATATTTTCGAAGAAAAAAGATTTAAAAATCAGCAAATATTTAAAAATAATATAGAATTTCTGAAATCTTCTTTTTCTATGGGTTTTGTATTAATGCAAATATATAACACATTATTAGAACGCTCCATTGGTAATGAATGGGAAAAATTCATTAAAAATAATTTATCAAATAAAAATCATATAGATTTTGAAAATAGAATGATTGACTGGCAAAAGTTAACAGATAATGACATAGAATTTTTAGCTACTCTTCTACTGCAATTCCTACTTAGAAAAAATCCATCTCCTGCAAGACTAAGAAGAATTTGGGAAACTACACAGGAGTTTTTTGAAAATATAAAAATCCAAGTGTTAGAAAACAATCAATTAGGCATTCCTGAGTGGAGAAGGAAAAGAATAGTTTTTGAAGCAGATTTACAAGAACTTAATAAAAGCAGAGAAATAACTGATGAAAAAGGTTTATTATATTGGGCAGAAAAAAACGCAAATAAAATCTATCTAATAAGCTCTATAGAAGACTTTTTAGATGCTTATAACTTAGATTTTTACAATAACAAGAAATTACTTAAAGAACTCAAAAATAGTAAAACTAACTTTGAAAAAACAGAAGAAATTAACTCACAACTCAATCAAATCATAGAAAGTTTAAAAAATAACAGCAATCCTATAAATATCAAATTTTATACTTACAACGAAAAAGAAAACAAGGAAGACAAACCACTGGAAGAAATCAACATAAAAAGTATAGAAATCATTTCTTACAAGCCATATGCTTCAATCACAGACCCAACTCCTGCTGGCTGGCAAGTAATTATCCCTGCCGAATATGTTTCAAGATTTATTGATTTAGTTATGGAAAAATATAACCAAGAGTTTAAATATGTTTACGGAAAATTATCTATTCATATTGGAATAGTTGTCCAAAATTATAAAAAACCGCTTTATATAGGGATAAACGCTTTAAGAAGAATTAGAAGGGATGTGAAAGATACAGATAAACTTGGGATAAAAAAAGATAAAAAAGAGTTTAAAAAATATTTCAGATATAAAACTATTTACTATGCAAAACAGCAAGAAAGAGAAAATGATACTGCTAATTATTATTCCTTATATTGGAATAATACTGACCAAAAAGATTACAATTTCTTCATAAAACCGAATGATAACTGGAAAAAATGGATTTCTGTTATAGGTAAATTTCCCAATGATAGTTCAATAGAAGTTGTCCCCAATACTTTTGATTTTGAATTTTTAGATAACAATACAAGAAGAAATGATATTTTTTATGATGAGGAAAAAGGTTACAAAAGAGCCTTTGAGCTTAAAGCAAATAGACCTTATGAAATAGAGGAATACTGGAAGAAATTCAAAGCTTTTAAAGAACTTTTCAAAGAAAAAACAAACGCAGCAAAAATGCACAAACTGGTAAGTCTTTTTTATGAAAAACTTCAAAACTATGAAAAAGATTTAAATCCATTCCTTGCTTCAGCAATTATAAACATTTTAGAACTCAGGAAAAACAAAGAAGCACAAAAGCATATTCAAAATATTTTTGGATTAAATAAAAACAAAGATATCTTTGAAGAACTAAAAGACAAGTTAAATAAGGAAAAAATAAAACTATTTATAGATATGTTTGAATTCTGGCATACAGCATTGAAGGAGGTTTAAAAATGAGCGATGAAAAGATACAAAATGAAACAGTCAAACCCTTGAATATATTTGCTCTTGCTACTGACCCAATCTACATTGGAACAGGTGGTTATACTATAGGAAGAGTTGATAATACGATATTGAGAGATCCAATTACAAATATTCCTAAAATTCCTGGAAGTAGTTTAGCCGGAACTTGGAGATATTATGTAGTTTTAGAAGCATTGAAAGATATAAAAGATAAGCAACCTATTTTTGACGATATAAAAAAAGAAAATGAAGATACTATAGGAGAAAAATTAATAAATTATAACTGGAAACATCTACCTGAAGGAGTAAATAAACCTTCTGGATGGAAAGGCTTTGAAGGAAATCAAATTTTAAAAATCACTTGTGCAGGACAAGATGATGCTCCTAACGTAGATAGAGATAGCGAAAATAACACTGGGCATTGTGGACATTGTATAGTTTGTAAAGGTTTTGGATTTTCCAAAAAAGATATAAGCTGGCAAGGGATGCTCTTTTTTAGCGACCTAAATATTTTATTTTTCCCTGTATTTACAATGAAAGGGACAAAATGGATAACTACCGCTTCTCTATTAAAAGAAATTGGAATAGAAGAAAGTGAGTCTCAAGAAAACAAAATTAAGACAAAAAATGGAGATGAAGGACATCTAAATTTAGGCTGGCTTTATTTGGAATTAGATGGTAGCCATAATATTAATGATGAAATCAAAGTTAATGATTTTTCACTGAAACCAGAAGACATTATCATCGTTCCAGAAAGCTTATTCTCTCATATCGTCAACTCCAACCTTGAAGTTAGAACTTCTGTTTCCATTGACCCAATAACAGGAGCTGCAAAAGAAGGAGCTTTGTTTACAAGTGAAGCTATCCCAAGAGGAACTATTTTTTATGGAAGTATTAGGATTTTTGAAAAGAAAGCTTTTGAAGGATTAGATAATAAAATAAAAATAAAACCTTTACCTTCAGCAGAACAATTAGAAGAAGCTCTTAAAGACAGTGCTCACTACTATGAAAGTTTAGGTATTGGTGGAATGACTACCAGAGGATTTGGAAGGTTGAAAATTGAACTCTCTTTGGAAAATACTTCTCAAAACGGAGGCAGCGAAAATGAGCATTCAAGCCAATAATTTAGAAGCTACAATAAGCAAAGTTTCATATGAATTAGTAAGTGAAAAAATTTTAGATGAAAATGAAATAAATAAGCTTTTGGGAGTTTTATCAAGTAATGGTGTCTATGCAATGTGGGTGTATGCTTTAGATAAATTAGATTTATCTTTTAAAGAAAATAATGAAAAAGCTCAGATTTTGGAGTTTTTAAATAAATTTCTCAAATTAGTAAAAGTTATAGATAAGAATTTTAGTGAAATTGATAATATTAAAAATATAAATAATTACAAAGAAAAAATTTCTAATTTAACAAAAAGGATTAAAAATGATACAGATAAAGAACGAAAAAAAAGTTTAAACATCGAAAGAAATAGACTTTTAAGGCTACTTTTAGAGGAGGCAAATAAATACCTACAAGAAATTTCAAATGATTTACACAAACTTCTTTTCCTAAAACAACTTCTTGAAAAAACTCTTATTTATGCCCGTTATCAGGCTAAAGCACTGGGGGATTAAAATGTCATGGAAAAAGCTCATTTTTAAACAAAACCAACCTATTCATATAGGCTCTGGAAAATGGGGTGTATTAAAAGAAACTGATATTTTTATATCAGGACAAACAATGTGGGGAGCTTTAACAAATGCTTATTTTCAAAAAACTCAAGATTATAATGAAACTCTTTTTGAAAAAATATCAAATTTTTTCCCAAGTCTTGATAAAGAGAATATTTTAGCACCCCATTATAAAGAAGGAGAATTTCATTTAGGAGATTTTTCAGAAGAAGAGTTCAAAGCCTATTTTGTAGATACTCTTATTCAAACAGCAGTTGAGCCGATCAGCAGAAAAGCAAAAGATGAAAGCCTGCACGAGATTGATTATATTTTGCCAAAACCTAAAAAAGAATTCCAAAGTGTTGAAAAATTAGAACCGTTAAAAGAGCAACTTTATTGGATAGGAATAATTAACACGGATAATAAATTTTTAAAAAAAGGTCTAAAAATCTATATTGGAGCAGATAGTAGATATGGCTATGGAGAACTTGAATTGATATACATTGATAACTTAGCTGAAGAGGAAAAAGAATTTTGGTGGATAAACGGAGAGGAAATAAAAATTGAAAATGGACAATCCTCACCCTATTTTATTGAAGCTATTAAGAATTTAGAATTTAAGGGAGAACTTCTATTATTAACCGAATTAGATTTTTTGCAAAATATTCCGAAAGTTAATGAAGCAAAATTTTTTATAAATGTCGGAAGTAAAATACAAAATTCAGAGCAAAAAATGAATTTAAAAAGAGGAAAACTTTATGCTAACGGCTCTTAAAGACTTAGGAGAGATACTTCTAAATAAGGAAAATAAAACTCCTATAGATATCCTTATAGAAAATCCAGACAGCAACGGAACATACAAAGTGGTCTGGGCTTTAGAATTTGATAAAAATCTAAATTTCCAGAAAATCTCTGTTGAAGAGTTCAAAGCTGAATCTCCTTATATTTACCTTTATAAAAGAGCCTCTGGCTCAAACGCACCTGATTTTTCTCCAACCTCAAGAGTAACTGAACCAGAAAAAACATTTACAAAAAAACTTTTAAGATGGCTTGAAAATCATAAAAACATCCCAGAAATTGAGAAAATTTATAATGAGCTTTTAGAAAATAAAAATAAAATCATTCAAAAAATAGAAGAACTCAATCAACAAACAAAAGATAACAAAATTTTAACCCTAAAAATTGATGGAAAATATCTCTATGAAATAGAAAATCCAGACTTTAAGCAAATTTTACTTGAAGATTATTTAAGTAAAATAAAAGAGATTTCAAAAAAAGATGCAGTTTGCAGTGTTTGTGGAGAGAAAAAAGAAGAAGTTTTTACAACATCAGAAATTTATAAATTTTACACCTTTGATAAAGAATGCTATATAGCAGGAGGATTTAACAAAAAAGAGGCGTGGAAAAACTTTCCCATTTGTGAAGATTGTTTTCTAAAAGTGGATTTTGCCAAAAAATTTGTAGAAGAACATCTAAAGTATAATTTTTACGGCAAAACCTGCTATCTCATTCCCAAAATGATTTTAAATGTTTCTGAGGCTCTTACAGAAATAAATGAGATTTTAACTTCAGAAGAAAAAATCCAAAAACTGACAAATGAGCAAAGAAGAACAATAACCGGAGATAAAGAAGAAATCCTTGATATTATCAAAGATTATAAAGATGTTGTGAGCTTTTATTTTCTGTTCCTAAAAAAAGATAATGCTGCTGAGAGAATTTTGCTTTTAATAGAAGATGTTTTTCCCTCAAGAATTCATTTCATTTATGAGACAAAAGCCAAAATTGACAGAATTTTTGAGCAAAATTATACTTTTGCTAAACTCAATGAATTTTTAAAAGAGTTCGATAAATTATTTTTTGAAGTAGTAGATAAAATTTTTAGAGGTGGTAACCTCAATTTTAATACTCTTCTTCAAATATTTAACAGAAAAATAAGAAGCGATTTTTTAAATAACAACAATTTTAATTATACTGTAATAGATTCTCTCATGAATATTATATTTTTTGAAGAACTTGGTTTAATAAACTTCAAGGAGAACAAAATGGAAAGAACTAAATTTGATAAGATTTATGAAAAAGTAGGAAAATCTTTAAATACTCCAGCAAAAAGAGGTATTTTCTTACTTGGAGCTTTAACACAAATGCTTTTAAACATTCAAGGGCAGGAAAGAGGAAACACTCCATTTTTTAAAAACCTAAAAGGTTTAAAAATGAATGAAGAGAATATAAAAGGTTTACTTCCTAAAGTGATTAACAAACTGATGGAGTATGAAAGACTTGACAAAGGGAAGCAAGAATTAACACAGGAAATATCAAATGAATTTTTAGCTCAAGACAAATTTAGCTTAACAATAGATGAAATAAATTTCTATTTTGCTTCCGGCATGGCATTATCAAAAGAAGTTGCAAATATTATTTATGAAAAAGAAGAATAAAATAATTTTTATAGTAAAAACATAAATAAAAAGGAGTAAAGTTATGAGTGAAATTATTAAAAATCGAAGAGAATATCTATTTTTATATGATGTTAGCTTTGCTAACCCAAACGGAGATCCAAACGACGAAAACAAACCACGAATTGATGAAGAAACTGGAAGAAATATCGTTACAGATGTAAGACTTAAAAGAACTATAAGAGACTATTTAAAAGATTTTGAGGAGATGGAAATTTTTGTTAGAGAAATTGCTGATGAAGATGGAAAAATCCAAGATGCAAAGGCAAGGGCAAAAGATTTTGAAAACAATCCTGAAAGAATATTAAATGAGTGTATAGATGTTAGACTATTTGGTGGTACAATACCTATCACAACAGGGAAAAACAAAGATAGTTCAATTACCTATACAGGTGCTGTCCAGTTTAATATGGGTCAATCTCTTCATAGAGTAAAACTTGAATATATCAAAGGGACAGGTGCTTTTGCCTCAACAGCCGGAAAAGAACAAAAAACATTCAGAGAAGAATGGATTTTACCCTATTCTCTAATAGCATTTCATGGAGTTGCAAACGAGAATGCTGCAAAAGCAACAAAATTAACAGTTACAGACTTAGAGTATTTAAAAAAAGGGATGTGGGAAGGAACAAAAAATCTTATCACCCGCTCAAAAAATGAACAAATACCAAGACTTCTAATAGAAGTTATTTACAAAGATGAGGTTCATTCACATATTGGAGAACTTCATAGATATATAAAACTCGAATCTGAAAAAGCAGATGAAGAGCTTAGAAGTACTGATGACTTTATTCTAAATATTGATAAACTTATACATGCATTAGAAGAAGAAGCAGATAAAATTGAAAAAGTTTTATATAAAATTGACAGAAATTTAAGATTGAATAAAGATTTTTCTTCAGAGAAAATAAACTTTGAAAAAATAGAAATTTAGATTTAATTTTAAACTATGAAGACATTAGAAGATATAAAACAGCTTTTAATGAAGCACAAAAGTGAGATAAAAGAAAGGTTTGGAGTTAAGAATTTATATATTTTTGGCTCTTATGTTAGAGGAGAACAAACTCCAGAAAGTGATATTGATATATTAGTAGAATTTGAAAAAGGGAAGAAAACATTTAGAAACTATATGGGATTGAAATTTTATTTGGAAGAATTGTTTGAAAAGAAAGTAGATTTGGTAATTAAAGAAGCTGTAAGAAAAGAATTAAAAAAAAATATATATGGAGAGGCAATAAATGTCTGAACGGGAATATAAATTTTTTTTACAAGATATCGTTGATGATATAGAAAGGATAAAAAAATTTGTTTCTCAACTTGATAAATTAGAAGACTTAGCAAATAATGACCTTGTTCTATATGCGGTTCTTAAAGCTTTTGAAAATATAGGAGAAGCTACAAAACATATTCCTCAACATATAAAGGAAAAATATCCATATTTTTGGAAAGAGGTTTCTGGACTTAGAGATGTTATTGTTCATCATTATTGGGGAGTAGATATGGAAGTTATTTATGACATTATAGAAAATGAGATAGATGAGTTACAAAAATTAACGAGGGAAATTTTAGAAAAGGAATTTAGTAAATGAAAGTATTAGTTTTTGATATTTGGGGAGATTTTGGACATTTTAAAAAGTTTTATACAACATCTTCACCATTGACATTTTCTGTTCCACCACCTACATCAGTTTATGGAATGTTCGGTGCGATTTTAGGATTTGGAAAAGATGAGTATCTAAATTATATAAACGGAAAAACTATTAAACTAGCTATTCAAATACTAAATCCCATAAAGAAAACAAGAATGACAATTAATCTGATAGATACTAAGAACTCAAACAGTTTCCATTTGATTAAATCAAGAACACAGATAAAAACAGAATTTTTAAAAAATCCATCTTACAGATTTTATGTAAATATAAACAACGAAGACCTATTTAATAAGTTGATACAAAAAGTTAAAAATAAAGAAACCTACTACACTTTATCTTTAGGTCTTGCTAATTTGCTTGCAAATTTCAAATATATAGGAGTTTTTGAAGCAAAATCAACTGATAATGCTGACTTTGTAAATTCGGCAATTCTTTCAAAAAATGTTGAAAATATAGAAGTTGAAGAAGGGAAAAAATATTTTAAAGAAAAACTTCCAATAGATATGAATCAAAATAGAGAAGTTTTAAGATATGAAGATGTAATCATGGAGCTCAACGGACAAAAATTAGAAGGAAGTTTTAAAAAATGTTATAAAGTTAAGGATAAAATAGTTTCTTTTCTTTGAATTTAAACTTTACAAAGTATTTAAAAGATACTATATTTAGTATTATTAAGAATACTAAAAAGAGGTTTTTTCATGATATTATCAGCCAATGAATTAAAAATAAAAGGAATTTCATTTGTTGAAAAACTTATAAAAAAATATAACGAAGTTTTTATTACAGTAAGAGGAAAAAAGAAATTTGTCATTCTTCCTATTGAAGAATATGAAAAATTAAAAGAAGCAGAACTCGAAAAGATTATTAAAGAAGCAGAAGAGGACTATAAAAAAGGAAAATATATAAAAGAAACTGCAGAAGAACATTTCAAGAGGTTAAGTATTTAAGTGTATTCTCTTGTTTTTACAGAAACCTATTTAAAAAGAGAAAAAGAATTTTTAAAAAAGCATAAAGATTTGATTCCAAGATATAAAAAAGTTTTGAAATTATTAGAATTAAATCCATATCATCCATCTTTAAGACTTCATAAGTTAAAAGGAAAGTTCAAGGATAAATATTCAGTTTCAATTACTATGAGCTATAGAATTATTTTAACTTTTGCGATTGTAGAAAAGGAAATAGTTTTAATAGACATAGGACATCACGATGAAGTATATTAATTCAAATCTTCTTTCCCATCCAGATAGACTATTAGAAAAACATACCTCACAGGTTATAAAATTAGCTAATAAGTTTTATTCAAACTTACCTATTAATAACGAAATTTTAAAAGATATATTAACGATCATAACCTTTTCCCACGATATAGGAAAATCTACACAATTTTTTCAAGAATACATCAGCATCAACAAAAGTTTAAAAAACAAACCTGAAACAAAACACGCCCATCTTGGAGGAATTATTGGACTTTATTTAACTGACAGATATTTAAAATCTAAAAACATAGACAATCCTTTTCTTATTTCACTATCTTATATTTTGCCTAAACGCCATCATTCAAACCTAAAAGATTTTTTAAATGATTTATTTATTGAAGAAGAAGATATAAAAATTTTACAAAATCAGATAAACTCCATTGATAAAGAAAAATTTAAAATATTTTTACAAAATATAGAAATTTACGATAAAAACTTAATTAACTTCTCATTTGAAGAAATAGATTTCCAGCACATAAAGCAAACTTTAAGGAAAATAAAAAGATTTATTAGAAAACTCAAAGATGAAAAATCAATTGATTGCTACATAAATACAGTTCTTATATTTTCTCTACTTCTTGATGCTGACAAATCAGATGTTGGTATAAAAATAGATAAAAATATACTTTTTAAAGAAATTCAAATAAAACCTGATATTGTTGATAATTTTGTAAAAAATCTTTCTTATGGAAAAAATGAAATTATAAATCTTAGAAAAAAAGCCTACCAAGAAGTTTCAGAAAAAGAAATAGATGTAAATCAGAAAATTTACACTTTAACCCTCCCAACAGGACTTGGAAAAACACTTATCTCACTTAAAACAGCTTTAAAAATAGCTGAAAAAGTAGAAAAAGAAAAAGGGATAAATCTAAAAATTATTTACTGCTTGCCTTTTCTTTCAATTATTGAGCAAAACTTTAATGTTTTTGAAAAAGTTTTGAAAGAAAACAATATAAATCCAGACACCTCAATTCTTCTAAAACATCACCATTTGACTGGTTTTAGCTATAAATCAATGGATGATGAGTTTGAATATGACACTTCGAGAGTTTTAATAGAAGGCTGGAACTCTAAAATAATTACAACAACATTTTTACAGTTTTTTTACTCACTCATAGGAAATAAAAATAAAATGCTCAGAAAATTTCATAGATTTACAAACTCTGTAATAATTTTAGATGAAATTCAGTCTATTCCCCACAAATATTGGCTTCTATTGAAAGAAGTTTTAAGCCATTTAGCAGAAAAATTTAATTTCTATATCATTTTATCAACAGCTACTCAGCCAATGATTTTTGAGGAAAACCAATACTTTGAGCTTGCAAGTAAAGATTATTTTAAACATATTGATAGATACGATGTCTTTATAAATAAAACACAGCAAACAATTGAGGAGTTTTACTCAAATTTAAATATAAAAGATAACAAAACTTATCTTTTTATAATGAACACTGTAAATTCTGCTAAAATGCTTTATGAATTTCTTAAAAAAGATTTCAAAGATGAAATAATATTTTTATCGACTCATATTATACCAAAAGAAAGACTAAAAAGAATTAAAGAGTTGAAAAGTCATAAAAAAAGAATTGCAGTTTCAACACAACTTGTAGAGGCAGGCGTAGATATTGATTTTGACATTGTTTACAGAGACTTTGCACCTTTTGATAGTTTAAATCAATCAGCCGGAAGATGTAACAGAGAAGGTAAAAAAGAAAAAGGAAACTTTTATATAATAAAACTTTTTGATAATAAAAATAACAGATTTTATAGCTCATACATATATGACTCTGTTTTGATAAATGCTACAGATGAAATTCTTGAAAAAAAAATTTATTCAGAGAAAGAGTTTATAGGTTTAGTAAGTAAATATTTTGAAAAAATAAAGCAAATAAAATCTGACAAAGCTTCCTTAGATATGCTAGAAATGTTATACACACTAAGGTTTTCAGCAGAAAGAGAAAAAGACAAAATTAAATCTATTGAAGATTTTGTTTTAATAAAAGAAGACTACTATAAGGAAGATGTTTTTATTGAAATTGATAACGAAGCCAAAAAAGTATGGAAAGAATATTCAGAAATATGGAAGATACAGGATTTATTTGAAAGAAAAAAGGCATTTGATAGTATAAAATCTGACTTTTATAAGTTTGTTGTTTCAGTTCCAATTAAAGACAATCCACCACCAATTGAAAACAATTTTTATTTTGTTCCTTATGAAAACATAGATGAGTATTATGATTTAGAGACAGGTTTTAAAGTAAAAGGTGGGCTATTTTTTAGTTTTTAGTCGACCCCCATTATTTTGGATATTTTCCTAAAAAAATTTTTATTAGAAAACCATAGAGATCTTGTATTTATTTATATGTATCAATCAGTTGTCGATCTCCAGGGTTTTTTACAAGATTAGAGGTCGACTAAAAATTACTTTAAATTTGACACATTTTTCAAAATTTTGTATAATAAAATTAGTAGATTTATCAAAGATGTTTGACAATTTGATATTTAATAGAGATAAGGGTTTTTAGAGTGCCTATAAGGAATTGAAACTTTGGATCTTTCAAAAGATCAGAAATCAAACAAACAGGTTTTTAGAGTGCCTATAAGGAATTGAAACTGGATTGGAAGGGATTAATTAGTGAAGATGGAAAAAGTTTTTAGAGTGCCTATAAGGAATTGAAACTCAGCAATTTCAGAAGCTTTTCTTTCAGAAATCACATCGTTTTTAGAGTGCCTATAAGGAATTGAAACATAATAATAAGAATATAAGTATACAGTATCACAAAGAGTTTTTAGAGTGCCTATAAGGAATTGAAACGCTATTGGAATGGGATAGTGCCAATATGCCGCAAGGGTTTTTAGAGTGCCTATAAGGAATTGAAACATCCACTTAAAGAAACGTTAGCTGATGTATTATTATGTTTTTAGAGTGCCTATAAGGAATTGAAACTTAATTTTATCAACATAAAAAACAAAACATTCTAACAGTTTTTAGAGTGCCTATAAGGAATTGAAACTATAGTTGATACGAATACACATAAAGTTTATGAGTCACCGGTTTTTAGAGTGCCTATAAGGAATTGAAACTCACGTTTCGGTTGCAATTGTTTTATTTGTGTGTTGAGTTTTTAGAGTGCCTATAAGGAATTGAAACTCAGCAACTGAAAAAGCATTAGTTGATAGTAAAGCTGTTTTTAGAGTGCCTATAAGGAATTGAAACTATCATTGATAATACTATGGTTAACGTAATTTCTGGCGGTTTTTAGAGTGCCTATAAGGAATTGAAACTGTAATTACACATATGAACCGTTACCGCAAGGTTTTGCAAGTTTTTAGAGTGCCTATAAGGAATTGAAACACCATATCATATAAGCAAGCTTTTTATGTTTTGTGTTGTTTTTAGAGTGCCTATAAGGAATTGAAACTGTATGTAGAAAATTGAGTGACGGAACATGTGCAACTGTTTTTAGAGTGCCTATAAGGAATTGAAACTTCAAAAACAAACAAAAAATTCATGTGTTTGATTTTTGTTTTTAGAGTGCCTATAAGGAATTGAAACTAAACGTAGAGTTTATAATAGCCTGTCAAATCAATTGTTTTTAGAGTGCCTATAAGGAATTGAAACATTAGAAATCAAAGAATAACATATTTGGATGTTAATGTTTTTAGAGTGCCTATAAGGAATTGAAACATGAGATCAATAAACCTTCTTCTGCTATTTTGCGATGTTTTTAGAGTGCCTATAAGGAATTGAAACTTCTGATGTTGCTGATGTTGTTGATGTGGGAAATGGTTTTTAGAGTGCCTATAAGGAATTGAAACGAATGGTGTAAAAAAGAAAGCAGGGACTGAACCCGTTTTTAGAGTGCCTATAAGGAATTGAAACATACTTACAGCGGAGGGGATTAAGCCGATAGAAGAGTTTTTAGAGTGCCTATAAGGAATTGAAACAATTATAAACAAATAAAAAAGCTTGTGTATTTTTTGAGTTTTTAGAGTGCCTATAAGGAATTGAAACGTGTGTCGGGAAAAAGAAAAGGTTTTAAAGATGATAGAGTTTTTAGAGTGCCTATAAGGAATTGAAACTTTTTGAAATTTTCTTTAAATGTCCAGTCGCTTTTTAGTTTTTAGAGTGCCTATAAGGAATTGAAACTAAAATGGCAGGCAACAGCGTAACCGTTCCTGTTGTGGTTTTTAGAGTGCCTATAAGGAATTGAAACTCCTGAGTAGAACGCTCAATCAAGACAATAAACATATGTTTTTAGAGTGCCTATAAGGAATTGAAACTTGCGTTTGCTTGATATCCATTTGCTTTATGCCATTGTTTTTAGAGTGCCTATAAGGAATTGAAACTGATAATAGTAGCGTAGGTGGGGTATAGTATGACTTGTTTTTAGAGTGCCTATAAGGAATTGAAACGTTTTTATTTTTACTCTTAATACTTTTTTTACTAAATGTTTTTAGAGTGCCTATAAGGAATTGAAACTTATCTATTTATTGATGAATATATCTATACAGATAGAGTTTTTAGAGTGCCTATAAGGAATTGAAACTTGGTATATCAGAAACTAAATCAGCTACATTTCCTGTTTTTAGAGTGCCTATAAGGAATTGAAACTTTCTTTTATCTATTTTTTTTCTCGTTTTGTTTAGTGTTTTTAGAGTGCCTATAAGGAATTGAAACGAAAATGGCGAGATAGAATGCCACTACCTTTTAAAAACGGTTTTTAGAGTGCCTATAAGGAATTGAAACTACAACGGCGAAACGCAATTGATTGTGATTTGATATGGTTTTTAGAGTGCCTATAAGGAATTGAAACAGCGCTCTGCTAACGGTGAAACAGTTTTGACATTAAGGTTTTTAGAGTGCCTATAAGGAATTGAAACTATCACTATCAGCTGGCTTCAAAAGCTTTGGCTCTCCGTTTTTAGAGTGCCTATAAGGAATTGAAACCTGATGGCTCAGGGACACCTGTTCAAGCTTTCACTGGTTTTTAGAGTGCCTATAAGGAATTGAAACCTTTTTCAAAGGTTCTATATGCGCCATAGCCAAGATAGTTTTTAGAGTGCCTATAAGGAATTGAAACTGAAAAAACTTTTTGTTGCTCTTATGTTGACTTTATCGTTTTTAGAGTGCCTATAAGGAATTGAAACATATGCCTGAACAGGTTGATTTTCTCTCTCCTGTAGTTTTTAGAGTGCCTATAAGGAATTGAAACTAATACTGTATTATATCATAATATAGGGTTATGATTAGTTTTTAGAGTGCCTATAAGGAATTGAAACTAATACATATAAGCCATATAACCAGCACCAACAATAGTTTTTAGAGTGCCTATAAGGAATTGAAACAAAAAAAGTATTGACAATGTTGCAACAATGTATATAGTTTTTAGAGTGCCTATAAGGAATTGAAACCCTTCAAAACGATACAACGCAACAGCACTACCATCACCAGTTTTTAGAGTGCCTATGAGGAATTGAAACTCAAAACTAATATAGTTCTTGCTCTCTACCGTAAATACAACTGATTATTTCCCTTGCTGTTTCCTCGACAGATTTGTTTGTGGTATCGACAATATGCCACTGTCTATTCTTTTTAACAAGGTCATACACAAACTCTAACTCTTCAAATATCCTTTTTAAATCAGTATAATTACTTGTAGTTTTATAATGTTTCATCCTTTCCATCCTTACCTTTTGCAATACCTCTGGATCCATAACAAGACAAACAATCTTTTTCTGATCTATTTCAAACAACTCTTTTGGTAATGGGATTTCAGGAACAATTGGGATATTAACCACTTTATAACCAAGTTGTGCAAGGAAAAAAGATGTGGGTGTCTTGGAAACCCTTGATAAACCTAAAATTACAATATCGGCTTCTTTTAGCCCTTTAAGATTTTTACCATCATCATGGTTTATAGTAAACTCGATAGCCTCTATCCTTTTAAAATATTTGTCATCAACCCTTCTAAGCAAATTAGGATTTTCTAAAGGCTTAGCACCAAGAAAATTTGAAAGCTTTTCTACAGGTGGTCCCAAAATATCGTGGTGTATTATCTCATAGTCATGACACAATTTATGCATATATCTTCTCAACTCTTTTTTTACGAGAGTAAATGCAACAAAAGCCTTTTGTTCTCTTGCCTGATCTAAAATACTTTCAATCTGCTCTTTTGTATTAACTTTAGAAAATATAGTCAACCTAACATTTTGCTCCTCAAACTGTATTAAACAAGCCCTCATTAAATTGATAGCACTTTGACCCGTACCATCAGAAATTATAAATATTCTTTTCAAATCATCACCTTTCTTTCCAAGAAAAACATCAATATTTTTCATCCGTTCCACCTATAAGTTTATAAAATTCTTCCTCATTTATCGTTTTTACACCTAAAGATAACGCTTTATTATATTTACTACCGGGGTCTTCTCCCACAATTACATAATCAGTTTTTTTGCTCACTGATGAAGAAACCTCACCACCAAGCTTTTCAATCAACTCAACATAATAGTTTCTAGGTTTTGATAATGTGCCAGTGATAACAAATTTTAAACCTTTCAACTTTTCACTTTTATCTTCTTTCTCACCTTCCATAGAAAACTTTAAGCCATAACTTTTTAATCTCTCAATCAATTTTAAAAAGTTTTCATCCCGCAATGTATAATAAACTGACTTAGCAATAATTTCACCAACTTCATCTATACATACTAACTCTTCAATGGTTGCTTTTTGTAAATTTTCAATATTTTTGAAATGGTTAGCAAGAATCCTTGCAGTCTTTATCCCCACATGCCTAATACCAAGTGCATACAACACTCTATCAAAACTTCTATTTTTGCTCTCTTCTATACTCTTCTTAAGATTTTCTGCAGACTTTTTACCAAACCCATCTAACAAAGCAATCTTTTCAAAATCCAAAGTATAAATATCTGCAATCGATTTCAAAAAACCTAAATCAACAAACCTCTCAACAATAGCCTCACCCAAACCTTTTATATCCATCGCATCCCTTGAGGCAAAATGTATTATGGATGCTTTCAATTTTGCACTACAATCTGGATTTAAACATACATAATATGCGTTTTCTTTTCTTACCAAGCCATTACACACAGGACATTTTTCAGGAAAAACTATTTCTTTTTCATTACCTGTTCTTTTTTCTTTAACAACTTTTATAATTTTAGGAATAATCTCACCACTTTTTTCTACAAAAACCGTATCCCCTATTTTAACATCCAATCTTTTGATTTCATCCTCATTATGCAATGTAGCTCTTTTCACAACTGACCCAGAAATATGCACAGGCTCCAATACAGCAACAGGAGTAATAATCCCCGTTCTACCCACCTGAAAAATAACATCTTTTAAAACAGTTGTTTTTAGCTCTGGCGGATATTTAAAAGCTACAGCCCATCTTGGATATTTTATCGTTTCTCCAAGCTGCTCTTGATAAGAATATTCATTTACCTTTATCACTGCCCCATCAATTTCATAATCTAACTCATCTCTCATTTTTCCTAAATTCTCTATATGAGAAATAATATCTTCAAAACTTTCTACTTTTTTTATTAATGGATTAACTTTAAAACCTAATTCTTTTAAATAGTTTAAATCATCAAAATGAGTATCATGCTTCCTTCCAATATCAACAGCATAAATAAAAATATCCAAGTTTCTCTGTGCAGCAATCCTGGGATCAAGTAGTTTTAATGTCCCTGCAGCAGCATTTCTTGGATTTGCAAAAGGCTCTAAACCATTCTTTACCCTTTCATCATTTATCCTTTCAAACTCACTTTTAGGTAAAAATACTTCACCTCTTACTACCAACTTTTCTTTTACAGCAATTTTTAAAGGGATAGATTTTATCGTTTTCACATTGTGAGTGACATCCTCGCCTGTCACTCCATCCCCTCTTGTTGCCCCTACCTTTAAAATCCCATCCTCATAGATAAGAGAAACAGCTGCTCCATCAATTTTAGGCTCCACAACAAAAGAGGGAACACTTTCAAGATTTTTCAATACTCTATTGTAAAAATCCCTTAACTCACCTTCATTGTATGTGTTATCAAGAGATAACATTATAACTTCATGTTTTACAGTTTTTAAATTTGATACTGGCGCATAACCAACTCTCTGAGTTGGAGAATAAGGTGATATAATTTCTGGATATTTACTCTCTATCTCTTTTAATCTTTTATAAAGCTGGTCATATTCATAATCAGAAATAACTGGATCATTTAAAACATAGTATCGATAATCATGATAATTTATTTCATCCACAAGCTTTTGATATTCTTTTAAAATACTCTCATCCATATTACACCTTATACCTTCTGATTATCGATCCACTATCAAAAGCTTTATCTGTCAAGATATAATACTCTTTATTTGGTTTTGTAAATTCAACCAAGCTTCCGTCAAGCTCAAAGATTTTATCAAAAACTATAGTTTCTTCTTCCATATTTCTATTTAAAATGGATAGAGCTTCATTTGCTAAAATTTTTCCTCTACTATCAAAAAACAGCTTCCCATCCTTATAATTGTTTACCACACCTAAAAAATCTGTGTTCCTTACATAGCTTGATGTTTTATAGTTCATCGAATCTCTATCAGCATTACCAAGATAAAATCCTGTAGTATATTCCCTGTTACTCACACTCATCAAAAGGTTCATCAAATAATCATAATCAGGTTCTTTCCCATTTTTTAAATCATCAATAACTTTCCTATAAACTCCTGTTACTACAGAAACATACATCACACTTTTCATTCTGCCTTCTATTTTTAAACTGTGCACACCCATATCTATCAATTCTTTTACATATTTCAATAGGCAAAGATCTTTTGAGTTATAAATATATGTACCTCTTTCATCCTCAAAGATAGGGAAATATTCACCCTCTCTTGTTTCTTCCATCAAATAATAATTCCATCTGCAAGGGTGCGTACATTCACCCCTATTTGCATCTCTGCCAGTCATATAATTGCTCAAAACACATCTACCAGAATGGGAAATACACATAGCACCGTGCACAAAGACCTCAATTTCCATATCGCAATTTTTGCAAATATACTCTATTTCACTCTTTGATAGCTCCCTTGCCAATACTACTCTGCTTGCACCTAGCTCTTTCCACATATTAACAGCGTAATAATTTGTAGTATTAGCTTGTGTGCTTATATGAACTGGCAAATCAATCTTTTCATCCTTAATCAGCTTTAAAACACCTAAATCACTTATGATAATACCATCTGGTTTTATCTCATTTAGCTGATGCAAATATTTTTTTAACTCTTCAAAGTCAAAATTTCTCGCATAAATATTTACAGTGACATACCCTTTCTTTTCTCTTTCATGGAGATACTTCAAAGCTTCTTCCATTTCTTCAAGGGAAAAATTGCCAGCTTTTGCACGCAAGCCAAAGTCTTTGCCAGAGAAATAAACTGCATCAGCACCAAAATTTATGGCTGCTTTTAATTTTTCAAAATTTCCAGCAGGACTTAACAGTTCAATACTCATAATTCAACAATAAAAGCCCATTCCCAATGGGTAGAATATTACAATTGTCTTTATATTTTGTGGTCATTTCAAAAATAAACTCTTTTAACATCTCAACAGTTTTTCTATATTTAAAAGGTATCTCACAATCTTCATCTAAAACCATACCATAAAACAGCACATCATCAAAAATTAAAAGTGCTCCATCATTTAAATGAGGTTTTAAAAGAAAAAAATACTCCAAATAATCCCTTTTTACCCCATCTATAAATACAAAATCAAATTTATCATTACACTTTTTCAAATATTCTTTAGCATTTTCACCAACAAAGGTAATATTGTCAAAATCTTTTAAGAAATCTTTCGCTTTTTCGAGTCGTTCAGGATTGTATTCAACTGTTGTAACCTCTTTCCCATATAAAGCAAGGTGAGCAGTAGCATAACCAGCACCTGTTCCAATCTCAAGAATTTTATTTGGCTTCCTTAACTTAACCATAAATTTTAAAAACTCTGCCACGCATTTCTCAACAGCTGGAATCATCTTTTCTGTTGAATATGTTTTTATCTCATCAAACTCATCTGAAGAAAATCTAGATAAAAAATTAACAACATGAGTCATCATTACCGATGATTTCACTTCACATCCCCCAAATCTATCTTTTTAGGAGTCATAGCCTCACTAATTTTAGATGCCTTTTCTGGGTCTATTTTCCCCATCTGGCTTAAAATACCGCCAGCAGCCATTGGGCTCATCCTTTTAAAAAGTTGTACTGCTTTTTCCAAATCCATCTGAGAAATAATCTTTGCTGCAGACTTAGGGTTAGCAGAAGCATAATATTTTGCCAATTTATCCAAATCCTCACTCTCAATTTTCTTTATTTCATCATACAATTTTTGTAATTTAGCTAATTTTTCATCTATTTCCTTTGATTTTTTATCTAAAATCTCTTCTAAAGCTTTTAGCTCTTCTTCTTTTTTCTTTAATTGCTCTTCTTTTAATTTCAATTCTTTCTCTTTTTCCTGTAAATGTTTAGATATTCTATTTATATCTGCAAGGTCTGTTTCAGCAAATACAGATACATTTACACTAAAAATCAAAATAATTAAAAAACTAATCCTTTTTAACATTTTTAAACCTCGTTATTACCAATTCATCTATCATTTTTAACTCTTCTTTTTTTAAAAAATTTCTGTAATCAATTATATGTTTTTCTTTTAATTTTTCCATCACTTTCTTATCATTTAGAGCTTTCACTACTTCCTCTTTTTTTAGCTCAATCTCGTTTTTTTTCTCTTCTAACCTTTTTTTAGTATTATTTATAGCACCTTCAACCCTCATTAAATACTTATCATACAAAGGTTTCATAAGTAAACTTTCATTTTTTAAATTTAAAATATCATTACTTATTCTTTTATACTCTGCTTCTAAAATAGTTAATTCATTTTCTATATTTGACAACTCCATTTTAAGCTTTTCCAATTCCTGCAACTTAATTTCATATATCCTACTTCTATGCTCAAGAACTTTTTGTAGTGGGAAATTTTTTTTCATTTAACTTATTTGATCCCAGCTAATTGAAAAAGCTGTTTTTTTGTTTCTTCAAAAGGGGAAGTTTCATCAATCTTTTGCTTTAAGAAATTATTAATCATATCAATTTTCAAAATAGCTTCATCAATTTTTTTATTACTACCTTTTACATAAGCACCTATATTTATCAAATCTTCAGCTTCTCTATATGTTGCTATTAAGTCTCTTATTCTGCCTGCTGCTTCAAAATGTTTTTCATCAACTATTTCTTTCATTAATCTACTAGCACTCATCATTACATCAATTGCAGGAAAGTGATTTTTGGCTGCCAGGTTTCTATCGAGAACTATATGTCCATCAATAATAGACCTTACTGAATCAGCAATAGGATCATTGAGATCATCACCCTCTACCAAGACTGTGTATAAACCCGTTATTGTCCCTTCCCCTTTTTTAGTCCCAGCTCGTTCAAGTAACTTTGGCAATAAAGCAAAAACTGACGGGGTATAACCTTTTGTTGTAGGTGGCTCACCTACAGTCAATCCAATTTCTCTTTGAGCCATGGCAAATCTTGTAACAGAATCCATCATAAACATCACATCTTTTCCAAGACTTCTAAAATATTCTGCAATTGTTGTTGCCACAAAAGCCCCCATCTTACGCACAAGAGGGGATTGATCGCTTGTTGCAACAACTACAACCGATTTTTTGAGCCCCTCCTCTCCAAGATCCCTTTCTATAAACTCCCTAACCTCTCTACCTCTTTCCCCTATCAATGCAATAACATTTACATCTGCACTACTATTTCTTGCAATCATTCCTAGCAATACACTTTTTCCTACACCACTTCCAGCAAAAATACCTACCCTTTGCCCTTTGCCAATCGTAATCAAAGAATCAACCGCTTTTACACCTGTTTGTATTGGATCTTTTATAATTTCCCGTTCTAAAGGTGAAGGTGGATTAGCATAAATATTTTTCATTTCATATTCAACCAAAAGCTCTTTATTATCCAGCGGTCTTCCTAATCCATCCAAAATCCTTCCTAATAGAGATTCACTGACCTTGATTACATTCCCATAAGTAACATTTCTAACAATACTTCCAGGAGCGATCCCTTCACTATCGGCATAAGGCATTAAAACAACTCTATCATCTTTAAAACCAACTATCTCAGCTAAAATACTTTTTCCACCGACACCTTCTATTTCGCATCTTGTACCAATACTTAAAAGTGGGCCATCAGCCTCAATTGTAAGACCAACAATCTTTGTAACCTTCCCAGTTACTACAACTGAATTATTAAGATTAATACTTTTAAGAAGTTTCAAGTTCTTCATAGATTGTCTTTTCAAAGTTTTTAATTAAAGTATCAATTGTAAAATCAAACTCCCCAATGTTAGTTTTTACTTTAAACCCACCTTTCAAAACTGATTCATCAGGAACTATTTCCAAATCAGAATACTCTGATTTTAATATATCTACATCTTCAGGATTAACCATTATAACGATTTTTGATGCGTTCTTAACCTTGTCAAAATGTTTCTTGAAAACAGATAAGATAAGGTCATCGTTTAGCTTCCTCTCAATACCAATGAGCTCCTTTACATAATTGATAATTAGTTTAGGTAACTCTTCATCCAAAGCAGAAATCATCTTTTTAAGCTCTTCAATATTTACAATCGCCTCGTTCACACCTTTTTTCAAAATCTCTAAATAATCTTCTCGCTGGGCTTCATAATTTTTTTTATAATTTTCCATCTTTTTTAGCCCATCTTGAAGCCCTTTTTCATACCCTTCTTCATACCCTTCTTTTCTGGCAACCTCTTTTAACTTTTCTAAATCAATATCATTATTATTTGTAGCGGTTTCATTTTTATCTGATATTGATGATTCTTTTATATCATCTAATTCATGAATTTCTTCTACAGATTTTTCAGTTTCATACTCTCTTTTTTGATCATCAGAAAATGGCTTAAAAACAAACTGAGAAACACCTTTTTTAACAGTAGTGTAAACCTTAAAATCATACTTTTCTATTTTATAATTTTCCTCAGCTCGTACTATCTTCTTTGGCATATATAACCTGATATTTTATTTCAAGTAAATTATACATATTGCTCTTCTTCACCGCCAGAAATACTTATTACGCCTTCTTCATCTAACTCTCTTACAATTTGCACAATTTCATGCTGAGCTTTCTCAACCTCTTTGAGTTTTACAGGTCCCATATACTCCATTTCTTCTTTCATTGTTTCTACAGCTCTCTTTGACATATTTGAGAAGAATTTATTTTGAAGCTCCTCATCCGCTCCTTTCAAAGCAAGAGTCAATGTATTCTTATCTGCTCTCTTTAATATCTCTTGAATAGCTGTATTATCAAGTCTTCGAATATCATCAAAAGTAAACATCATATCTCTTATTTGACTAACAAGCTCTGGAGCATCCTTTTCCAACCTTTCAAGAGTTGATTTTGATGTAGTCCTATCCATTCTATTCAATATTTCAGCAACAGCTTTAACACCACCAACATCAACTTTATAAGAACCAATGGACTCAAATCTCTCTTCGAGAGTTTTAGAAAGAGTTTTTATAACTGCAGGTGAAATATCTTGTAAATTGGCAATCCTTAATGCTACATCAGCTTTTAAATCCTCTGGAAGCTCTGATAAAGCCTCTGCTGCTTGAGATGGATCCAAATGGACTAATATCAAAGCAATAGTTTGAGGATGCTCATTTTGTATAAATTTTGCAAGCTGTTTTGGATCGATTTTAGTTAAAAATTCAAAACCAGTGGATTGCTCTAAAAGTTTTGTAAGTCTATCTATAATCTTCCTTGCTCTTTCAGGCCCCAATGATTTGGTCAAAACAGACTTGGCATAATCAAGCCCGCCTTTCGAAATAAATTTTTTAGCTAAATACATATTGTAAAACTCTTCTACAACATCATCAGCTAAAGTAGGATCTACAATTTTTGTTAAAGCTATCTCCTTAGAAATTTCAGCAACTTCTTCATCTTCAAGCTCTGCCATTATTTTACTAGATACTTCTTCTCCAAGAGTTATCAATAAAATAGCTGCCTTCTTAACTCCACTCAACTGTTCTTTTTCTTCAGCCATTTATCCACCTTTTAACCATATTTTTATCAAGTTTGCTATCATCTCTGGATCTTCATTTGCAGCTTCTTCAATCTTTTTAAGCATAACTTTAGTTTTCACTGTATCCACATCTACAGGTGCGCTTTCTTCCAATTCACTTTCTATCTCTTTTTCCAATTCCTCTAAAGTCTTAGGAAACTTTATTTCCTCACCTATACTGATATCTACAGTATCCCCTTTTCCAGTAGCACCAGCAGCAACAAAAGTACCTTCCTCTGTCTCTCTAACCGTTTCTAATCGCTTCAATATTGGTCTGACTATTAAAAGATAAAATAGTAATATAATAACCAAAGCAACAACATACTTGGCAATCATAAAAATTAAATTCATTTTTTCTTGCTTAGCATAAAATGATGAAACCTCAATATCATGAGCTGTATCAAAAGATATATTAGATACCTCAATCCTATCACCTCTTTCAGGATTAATACCCGCTGCAGACTCAATCAGTTTTTTAATTTTATCAATTTCATCAGGACTCCACTGGACATATTCGACTTTACTTTTTTTCCCTTCCTGTTTTACAACTTTCTTATCATTTAGTAAAACAGCAACGGTTATCTTTTTTAGTTCTCCTATTGGTTTTTCTTCATTAATTACTGTTTTACCAACTTCAAAGTTTTGCGTAGTTTCTGCTTTAGAATATTCAGAATTACTACCACCATTAATATTGGTAGGCTCTGCCAAATTTGACGATACTCCTGGAACACCACCAGGAGCATTTGGGCTATTTTTACTCTCTATTTCAACAGTTTGTTGTGATCTTAACACAGGATTTGGATCATATTCTTCCTTGGATATTACCTTTTTTGTAAAATCTATTTCTGCAGTAACCTTAGCTACAGCATTGTCAGGTCCAAGTACTCTTGTAAGTATGCTATTAATCTTATTTTCAAGATTTTTTTCTAGATGCTTTTGATATTCTAATTGAGTTTGGGTTAATAAAAGGGGCTCATAATCTTTTGATAAAAATTCACTTAGTAATCTTCCTTTTGTATCAATTATCTGAACATTATCAATAGTCAACCCTTTAACAGCCCCAGATACCAAAGATGCAATAGCCTTTATATTTTCCCTGCTAATATTAGCACCATTTCTAAATTTTAAGACAACAGTAGCTTTAGGAGCAGTATCCTCTGAAACAAAAATTCTTTCCTTTGGCAAAGTTAAATGAACCCTAGCATCCTCAACTTCATCAAGACTTTTAATTGTCCTAGCCAATTCCCCTTGAACTGCTCGCTGATAATTAACATTTTGAGCAAACTCAGATATCCCAAAAGATGATTTATCAAACAGTTCAAATCCAGCACTTCCTCCTGTAGGCAACCCTTTTTGTGCTAAACTCAATCTCAAATCATAAACATCTTTTTCAGGCACTAAGATGGTTTTGCCATTATTTTCAAGTTTATAAGGTACTTTACCATTTTTTAACTCTTCAACAATTTTCGCTGCATCATCAGACGATAAATTTGAGTATAATGTTTTATAGACTGGTTTGTTTGCCCAAATAACAAGTATTAAAATAGTCAAAAATACTGCAATAGTAGCGGAAATTATTGAAATTTTTTGAAATAGAGTTAAATTTTTAAAAACTGTTTTAAATTGATTAATAAAATCATTTAATGCCATTTTTCATCCATTTTATTATACCTGTGTCCTCATAATTTCTTGATATGCTTCTAATAATTTATTCCTAACCTCTAACATTAGTTTTAAAGAAACATCTGCTTTTTGTAAGGCTATCATTGTTTCATGAATATCTTTTGTCTCTCCATTCAATACCTTTTTTACAGCTTCGTCAGCTTGCAGTTGAGCATCATTGACCTCTTTTATAGCATTTTTTAACAGCTCTGAAAAATCAATATTTTTGGATTCGCTCTTTTCAGCTTTTTTGCCATTATCAAGTTTATTTGGAAGGAGAAAATTAACTTTATTTATTTCTGACATATTTACCTCACATAATTAGTATACATATATTTTATTCATCTATCAACACAAAAATTTAAGCTCTACCAATCTCTAAAGCCTTTAAAGCCAACTGTTTTGTTGTATTTAAAACTGTTAAATTCGCCTCATAACTTCTTGAAGCCTCAAGCATATTTACCATTTCTTCAATTGGGTTAATATTTGGATATGCTACATACCCTTCTTCGTTTGCATCTGGGTGTTCTGGTTCATACTTCAATATAGGAGGCTTTTCATCCTTAATTACCCTTTCTACTCTAACACCACCCTTTAACTCACCATCTAAGATATTCCTAAATATTACATCCCTCCTTTGATAAGGTGTTCCATCCTCTGTTTTTGTCGTATTTGCGTTAGCTAAATTTGATGAAACCACATTTATCCTGATTCGTTGTGCAGATAATCCTGTACTTGCAATTTTTAGAATATCGAAAAAACTCATTTAATCCTCCTATCTACCCTGTATTGAAGTTTTTAATCTTGTAAACTCATAACCAGCAATCTGGGATAACATATTATAAAGAATCCCATTTGCAGCTAACTCACTCATTTCATAATCTAAATTTACATCATTCCCATCATTTCTTACTGACATATTATTCTGGTATTTAACATAATTTGATACTGAAAAATTTTCACTATTAGCAGAAATATGTTTTTTATCTGTTACTTTTAAAGGAAGTTTTTTCCCACTTTTCATTACATTTTGCATAACTTCTTTAAAATCTAACTTTTTGGCTTTATAAAAAGGGGTATCCACATTTGCTATATTTTCAGAAATAACCTTATTCTTATAGGAAGTTACATCTAATGCATAAGATAGCTTATCAATATTAACAGCCTTAAATAGATCCATCTAAACCTCCTTATTTATACATATATATAACAAACTCCATGCCATTTTATAACAAAACCATAACACCCACTTTCTAAAATCTATTTGAACATATATTTTTTAGAACTCTCGACTAAAACATTTGTTTAAAATTTAAGCATTCAACAAATCCTAGTATTAAACAAATATTAGCAACTAATATTAGTCTACTAAAACTCAAAACAAAGCCTTACATGTACATAAACTAACAATAAATTGTATACTGTAAATTATTACTAAAAAATAGTTATGTTTAAATAATCATATTTTAAGATAGTTTACAATAATATTGACAATTTATAAACAATATACTATTTACTATTTATTAATTTATAAAATTGTTTTAAGAAAGGAGGTGAAAAAGATGATAGAAGCACACAATAATGTTTTAAAGTCTGAAAAGTTTAAAAACTTGATAAGGAAGCGCTGGACTTTTAGCTATTTTATGCTTTTAGTCTTATTTTTAATTTATTATGGTTACATCTTTCTTATAGCTCTCAACAAAGAATTTATGGCAAAAAAAGTAGGAGTTTACACTAATGTTGGTATCATAATGGCAGTTGGAGTTATCTTTGCTGCTTGGATTTTAACTTATATCTATGTTATTTGGGCAAATAACGTTTATGACAAAGAAGTAGAAGAATTAAAAAAGGGATTGGAGTAGGAGGAGGATTCTAATATGGATTATAAATTTGGCGAACCTAATATTATAGCAATTATTTCTTTTATACTAGTAGTTATTTTTACAATGATTATCGTTTGGTTTGCATCTAGGAAACAACAGCAATCAGCAAACAATTATTATACTGCAGGCGGTGGTATTACTGGCTTCCAAAATGGTCTTGCTTTAGCAGGGGATTATATGTCAGCTGCTTCTTTTTTAGGGATTTCAGGTCTTGTTGCTCTCAAAGGGTATGACGGAATGATTTATGCTGTTGGTTGGTTAGTTGGTTGGCCAGCACTTATGTTTTTAATAGCTGAACCTTTAAGAAATCTCGGTAAATATAGTTTTGCTGATGTTGTTGCTTACAGATTAAAACAAGGACCAATTAGAACAGCCTCAGCTATTAGTGGATTAATGGTTCTTGTTTGCTATACTACTGCACAAATGGTAGGTTCTGGAAAACTAATCGAGCTTTTGTTTGGTATACCTTATATCTGGGCTGAAATCATTGTTGGTGTTGTAATGCTAATCTATGTAGTTCTTGGTGGTATGCTCGCTACAACATGGGTACAGATAATTAAAGCTTGTTTGTTACTATTTGGTGTTACTCTTTTAACATTATTAACTTTAGCAAAATTCGGTTTTAATCCTGGGAATTTATATGGTGCTGTACAAACTAAATACGGTGTAGAAATGTTAAACCCTGGTGGATTAGTTAAAGGACCAGTTGAAGCATTGTCTCTGGGATTAGCACTAATGCTTGGATTACTAGGGTTGCCACATATTTTAATGAGATTCTTTACAGTGCCAAACGCTAAAGAAGCAAGAAAATCTGTAGTTTATGCTACTACATTTATAGGTTATTTTTACCTCATAATTCCTATTGTTGGTTTCGGAGCTGCTGTACTTGTAGGCAAGGCAGCCATTACATCAATTGGTAAAGGTGGTAATATGGCTGCTCCTATGCTAGCACTATTGCTTGGAGGAACCCCATTCTTAGGATTTATCGCAGCAGTTGCTTTTGCAACAATATTAGCTGTTGTTGCAGGTTTAACTCTTGCTGCTTCTGCTGCACTTGCAAACGATCTATATGTTAGCACATTTAAAAAGGGGAATGTTACTGAAGAAGGCAGACTTAAAGCTGCAAGAGTAGCAACTATAATTTATGGTTTAACTTCTATACTGTTAGGTATTGCTTTCCAAAAACAAAATGTTGCATTTATGGTTGCTTTAGCTTTCTCTATTGCTGCTAGTGCTAACTTTCCAAGCTTATTTTTATCTATCGTTTGGAAAAAATTAAGCACTACTGGCGCAGTATTATCAATTCTTGCTGGAGGATTAACTGCCACTATACTGATTATTTTAAGTCCAACAGTATGGGTTGACTTATTACATAACCCTGCACCAATTTTCCCTTATAAGTTCCCTACAATTGTTTCTTTACCAATTGCATTTTTAGCAGCATGGTTTGGTTCAAAAATCGCACCTGA
The DNA here is from genome assembly GCF_049472675.1 of Deferribacter thermophilus. Taxonomy (NCBI): domain Bacteria; kingdom Pseudomonadati; phylum Deferribacterota; class Deferribacteres; order Deferribacterales; family Deferribacteraceae; genus Deferribacter; species Deferribacter thermophilus. Next base: position 152,865 of record NZ_JAPNXM010000001.1, on the reverse strand, counting down.
TAAAAATGCAGAGAAAATTTTCGAAGAACAAAAAATCAGAACATATCTTGGTGTAGGTATTTCAGAAGCAAGTGATCATTAAAAAAGGGAGAGGAAATCTCTCCCTTTATCTTTTTATAGATATTAGTAGATTACAGGAAATATACCTCTTTTTCAATTCTTACTCAAAATTCTTGTACAATACCTATTCAGTTACTACTAAAATTATTAATTAAGAATATGGTAAAACTGTTTTGCCATTGGGCAAATTTTAATAAAGCAGTAAGATACCCCCTCATTAAGCTTTCTCTTTAACCAATAATACCGAACAGGCAGCTCTTCTAACAACTTTTTCTGTAGTACTACCATAAAAGAATTTTTCGATCCCACTTCTACCATGTGAAGCAATAACAACTAAGTCGAAGTCTTCTTCTTCAGTCAGTCTAACTATTACATCATAGGGGATTCCAAAAACAACCCTTTTTTCAATATCGATACTTTTCCCTGAACCAACTTTAGCAATCAGTTCATTTAATTGATTTTCAGCATGTGTTTTAATATCATCATTAATTTTTTCTAATTGCTCCTTAGACAAATACATATTCAAAAGCTCATCTTCTTTCTTTTCAACCACATGCAACAAAACAATTTTTGACCCCACATTTTCCGCGATTTCAAGAGCCTTTGCCAAACAGATCTCACTTCTATCTGAAAAATCTACTGGTACTAAAATCTTCTTTGGCTTAAACATAATTTACCCCCTTTATTTTTTTATTGCCTTTTGAGCACAAACTAAAACAGGATCCCAAACAGGAGCAAATGGAGGAGAATATGATAAGTCTAACCATGCAAAATCATCTATTGTCATTTTATTTGAGATTGCAGTGGCAATAATATCAACTCTTTTTGCTACAACATCCTCTCCAACCATTTGAGAACCAAGAATTTTTCTATCATCTTTATCATGATAAATAACAACAGTCATTTTACCACCACCAGGATAAGCACCTCTCGTGCGAGTTGTTACAACTGTTTTTTCATAATCAATACCCAATTCATCCATTTGAAATTCGCTCAAACCTGTAGTAGCCACGGTATATTCAAACAGTTTAAAAGTAGCTGTTTGAACAATACCATAAAATTTCATTTTATTTCCATGCACTATGTTGTATGCAGCCACTCTACCCTGCTTATTCGCAGTTGTTCCAAGTGGAAAATACACATTGTCATCGATAATCCTATTATATACAAGTGTTACATCACCAACTGCATATACCCCTTTTTGTGAAGTCTGCATATATCTATCAGTAATAATTGCACCTTTTACCCCTTTATCCACATCAAAAAGATCACTATTGGGAGTTACACCAGCTGAAACAATAAACATATCAGCTTTAAAGTCGCCAATATTTGTTTTCACTTTACCAACATCTTTTTCTGTTATATCAACATTTAAATATAACTGAACACCTTTCTCATTTAATTTTTTATAAACCTTTTCTCTAATCTCATCGCAAAATTGAGGTAAGATTTTATCCATCTTCTCTAAAATAAAGACTTCCTTGCCTTGCTCTCTTAAAACCTCTGCAACCTCTAAATTTACATAACCAGCGCCTATTAAACAAACTTTATTGACTTTATTATTTTTAATAAAATCTTTTACCCTTCTTAAATCATCTAATGTCTTAAAATAAAAGCTATCTTTTTGGTCATTAAAAATCGAAATTCTATTTGCTCTTGCACCAGTAGCAATAACTAAAATATCATAATTTTCAATAAACTCTCCATCTTCATTTCTAACTTTTACATACTTTTCTTTTAAATCTGCTTCTATGACTTCATGATTTAATCTATAATCAATACCCCTATTTTTTACTATCTCATCAAAACTTAAAGCATAAAGTTTTTCTACTGGTCTATCTAAATCAATTAAATTATAGGGCATTCCACAAGCTCCATAAGAAACATCTTTCCCTTTTTCAAAAACCACTACATCTATTTCTTTATTCATCCGTTTTATATTGCTTGCACATGTAAGACCACCAGCAATACCACCAACAATCACAACTTTCATAACTATCTCCTATTTATAATATTCTAAGATATAATAAAAATTATTTTTTACAATACTGGAGATAGTGTTCGGCAAACACCTTCGAATACTTTTACCATAAAATTTCTTTTTGAAACATCCTCAAAGAAAATCTCTTTAGATAATGAGTGATAATACTTGAAAAGTTTATTAACTTCATAAGCAAATTCACTGGAGTAAACTATAACATTAAGCTCAAAATTAAGCCTAAAACTTCTAATATCAAGATTTGCTGAGCCAACTGTAACCCATTGATCATCCACCTTAATAATTTTTGCATGGATCATTACATCTTTCATTTCAAAAATTTTCACACCAGCAAGAAGCAGCTCTTCATAATAAGATTTCCCAGCCATCGCGACCATAGGGTGATTATTTTTACCTGGCAAAATAATTTTTACATCAACCCCTCTTTTTGCAGCATTTTTTAAAGATTCCATAATTGGAGCATCAGGGACTAGATAAGGGGTAACTATTTCAATAGAGTGTTCTGCTTTATTAAATACTGTAAAAAGAGTATCATAAATATATGGGGATTCTTGATCAGGACCAGATGGTATGATATGTACCGTAGCATCACCAGCTTCTGCTTCTCTTTTTTTAAGAAAAGGTGTAATATCTTCACCTGTCGTAAAATACCAATCTTCAGCAAAAACTTCCTCTACAAAGCCAACTCCATTCCCTTTAAATTTTATATGAGCATCATACCATTTTTGCTTATTAAATAAGTCGCCTATATATTCATTGCCTATATTAATCCCACCAGTATAACAAACTTCACCATCAATAATAGCAATCTTTCTATGGTTTCTAAAATTTACCCTTGAGAAAGTTTTTAAATTCAATGGAGATAAAAAAGCGGCACATTTACCACCAGCTTCCTTTAATGGATTTAAAATTTTTCTCAAAGATAGCCCTATAGCACCAATTCCATCATAAAGTAAATATACCTTTACACCTTCTCTAGCCTTTTTGGTAAGTAATTTAATTAAGAATCTTCCTACATCATCTTGTCTAAAAACATAATATTCTAATAATATGTAATGTTTGGCTTTATTAATGTCCTGAAAAAGTTTTGAATATTTTTCGATGGCACTAGGTAGCAATTCCAGTTCCTTTACTAAAAAAGGTTCAAGATTAGTAACTTTTTCTACCAATTTTCCAAATTTATTTTTTTCATATTCTAAAATACAACTATGATATTGTGTTAAATGAATTTTTTTTGATTCTCTAATTTTCTTCTCGACAATTCTTTTTAATTTATAATTACCAAATATTAAATAAGCTATTGCTCCCAAATATGGGAAAAAAATGACAAAAAGTAGCCATGCCAGTGTTGCTCTAGCTTCTTTTCTACCAGAAAGGATTATTAAAACAAAAGTCATTGTTATTATTATATTTGTGTATTGGAAAAATAATTCAAAAAATATTTTCATTATAATTTTTTCCCTGATATAATTTATTCTCTTTTAAGTAATAATTTAATTTTTCTAAAAATTTAAGTTTATTTTCTGGCCATGAAGGTGCCACTAAATATTTCTCATCTGCATCACCGACTAATCTTGCAATAACAGTGGATTTTGGTAATAAGCTTATACTTTCTGCTAAAATTTCGATATAGTCATCCTCATTTAAAAGTTTTATTTTTCCTTCTATATAGTCTCTATGCATCTTTGTATCTTTCACAATGTGTAAATGATGAAATTTTACAAATTCAACTTTAGACTTTGCTAAATATTTTACTGTTTCCAACATCATATTCTTGTCTTCACCAGGTAATCCTAAAATAATATGTGCACATACTGGCAATTGATATTTTCTTGTTAACTTCAATGCATAATCAAACTCTTCAAAAGTACTCCCTCTATTAATAAGTTTTAAAGTTTGATTATGTATAGATTGAAGCCCATACTCTAAGACAATATCTATCTTAGATGATAATTCATTAAAAAATCTAATTTTTTCTTCATCTATACAATCTGGTCTTGTCCCAATATATATAGCTACAATTCTTTCATCCACAAGACTTGCCATTATCTTCTTTTTAATAATATTTAAAGGAGCATAGGTATTAGAATATGTTTGGTAATAAACAATAAATTTTTTTATCTTTCTTTTTTCAAGATGTTTTATTCTATTTTTTATCTGATTTGAAATCTCATCTTCTGAGACATTTGAAAACGAATCTACATTGCAGTAGGTACACCCACCAACCCCTTTAAGTCCATCTCTATTTGGACATGTAAATCCAGCATCAATACTAATTTTCCAAACTTTGCAACCATATCTTTCCTTTAAATATTGATTAAAAGAGTTATACATTTTATCCTAACGCATTATCAAGAATTAACATTACAATAAAACCTAATACTATTCCAAAAGTAGCTAACCTTTCATACCCACCTTTATGAGTCTCAGGAATGATCTCATCACTAATTACAAAAAACATTGCTCCAGCTGCAAAAGATAGAAAGAAAGGCAACATTGGTAACATAATAGAAACAATAGCAGCACCAAGTAATCCACCTATTGGCTCAACAATACCAGATAAAAACGCTATACCTGTGCCATAACGCACAGATTTCCCTTCAGAAATTAAAGCAGCAGCAACTGCCAAACCCTCAGGTATATTTTGCAAACCTATTGCAGTTGCGATAGTAATACCATCATCAATGTTACCACTACCAAATGATACACCAACTGCCATACCCTCAGGAAAATTATGAAGTGTAATAGCTAAAACAAAAAGCCATATCTTTCTCATTTTCGAAGGTGGCCCTTCATACCCAGTTTCAGTATGATAATGTGGAATTATTTTATCCATTCTATCCAAAAATAAAGCTCCCAAAGCAAATCCAATAACCGAAATCAAAATACCACCCATATCCATTGCAGGGATTAATAAACTAAAGATAGTTGCAGCAAGCATTATTCCAGCAGAAATACCAAGTAAAAAATCAAGAGCACCTCTTGATGGCTTCTTATAAAAAAATAACGGAACTGCACCTAAAGTGGTTGCCAAACCTGCTAGTAAACTACCTAATAAACCCAGAGTTATTGTTGACATAAATTTACCCTCCCATTATCACTAAAGTAAAATAAACAATTTAATTACATTTTACAATAACTCTATTAGATTTTTTTAAACAAAAACTTCTTGATAAAAATATCTGTAAAATTTATAGTCATTTTACAAAGTCAATTAGGAGGTTATTATGCCTATAAATAAAGAACTTTTAGAAATTTTAGCTTGCCCAAAATGTAGAGGTGATATCAGATTAAGTAAAGATGAAAAATTTATTGTTTGTGATAATTGTAAACTGTTATATGAAATAAGAGAAGATATCCCTGTTATGCTTATAGACGAAGCAAAAGAGGTTGAAAATACAGATGAATATTAATTTAGAAAAACTAATAAACTATGTAAATAATTTTAGTAAACTCAATATCTTAGTAATTGGCGACTTGATGCTTGATGTATTTATTTATGGAACTGTTGATAGAATTTCTCCAGAAGCACCTGTGCCAGTGGTAGAAATAAATAAAGAGGTAATGATGCCTGGAGGAGCAGCTAATGTAGCTGCAAACCTAAAAACTTTAGGTGTAAATCCAATACTTGCTGGCATAATTGGAGATGATAACAATGGCAAAATTCTAAAAGAACTTCTGAATGATATAGGAATTCATGAGTCATTTATACTAAATGATGGTAGAATAACATCTACAAAAACAAGGATTATAGCACATAGTCAGCAAGTAGTTAGAATAGACAAAGAAGAAAAACATAATATTAAGAAAAAGGATATCGACAAGTTATTAAATTATATTGATGAAATTGAAAATAGGATAGATGCCATAATTATATCCGATTATGGAAAAGGGATGATAACTAAATACCTAATTGAACAGTTAGTTACTAAATATAACAGTAAAATTATAACAGTAGATCCAAAAATAGAAAATTTTTATTATTATAAAAATGTTACTTCATTGACACCAAATAATAAAGAAGCTTCTATGGCAACAAATATTAAAATTAAAGATACAGACTCGTTAATAAAATGCGGTAAAAATATTTTAGAAAAGCTCAATAGTAAGTCGTTGGTTATTACAAGGGGTGAAGAAGGGATGACAGTTTTTACCCCTAACTCCATTACACATATACCAGCTGTTGCAAAAGAGGTTTACGATGTTACAGGAGCTGGAGACACAGTAATTAGTGTATTCACATCTGCTTTGGCAGTAGGCGCTGACTATGTAGAAGCAGCAATTATAGCAAACGCAGCAGCTGGAATAGTTGTAGGCAAAGTAGGAACAGCTACTACAACTAAAGAAGAACTTTTAGAAAATCTACCCACATTAATCAAGTATACAATGGAGAAGTAAAATGGAAGTTTTAACTTCTAAACAAATGGCAAATGCAGATAAATACACCATAGAAACTCTAAAAACGCCATCCATTGTATTAATGGAAAATGCTGCTAGAGCAATCTTTGAAGAATTTGAAAAACTAAATATAAAGAAGAATAAAGTAGCAGTTCTAATCGGTAAAGGGAACAATGGCGGCGATGGTATTGCGGTGGCAAGACATCTTTTCAATAATGGGTATCATGTTGATATTATCTTACTATATCCTCAAGAAGAATTAAAAGGTGATGCTAAATTAAATTTAGAAATTATAAAAAATTACCCAATTAAATTATTAAATTATAATGAAAATATAAATTTTAATGAGTATGATGTAATATTTGATGCTATTTTTGGTACAGGATTATCAAGAGCGGTTGATGGTTTTATTAAAGATATTATTAAACAAATAAATTTATCAAATGCTTATAAGATTGCCATCGATATACCCAGTGGTTTGTCAGGTAGTAATCACAATGTTATAGGTGAGTGTATAAAAGCTGATCTAACCATAACACTTGCAAGACCTAAAATACCTCATGTTTTTTACCCAGCTAAAAAGTTTTGTGGTAAAGTAGTGGTCAAAGATATTTCAATCCCCGATTTCGCAATTCAATCTGTATCCCCTTTTATTTTTGAACTTACTTTAGAGAATCTACCTACAATTTATAAAAGGGAAGAAGACTCACATAAAGGGCACTTTGGTCACAATGTAATTATTGGTGGTTCTGCTGGGAAAATGGGTGCACCTATAATGGCTTCTTACGCATCTGTAATGTCTGGAGCTGGACTTACAACATGTGCAATCTTTGAACAGTATTATTACTTTTTATCAAAATATCCTGAAATTATGGCTTTTATTGTAAAAGGTAGAGACTTTTTTACAACTGACGAATTAGAACCTCTATTGGAATTTATAAAAGATAAAGAAGTTATCACTTTAGGATGTGGATTAGGCAGAAATCATCAAACCAAAGAATTTGTTAAAGGATTAATAGAAAACACTGATAAAAATTTTGTAATTGATGCTGATGGGTTATATCATTTAGATGATTTAATGCTAAAAAATCTAAGTTTTAGAGCAGTATTAACACCTCATATAGGAGAGTTTGCAAAACTCACAGAGCTTACAAAAGAAGAAGTTTTAAATAACAAAATTGAATTAGCAAGGGAGTTTTCTACAAAATACCAAGTAGTTTTAGTCTTAAAGAGTGCTGATACAATAATAGCCACTCCTGATGCTAATCTTTATGTTTTATCAAATGGTACACCTGCACTCTCAAAAGGTGGAAGTGGTGACTGTTTAGCTGGGATAATCGGAAGTCTTATAGCACAAAAATACTCTTTAGAAGATGCTGCAAAATTAGGTTGCTATGTAATGAATCTTACAGCAGCAATACTTAGCAAAGAGAAAAATGAGAAATGTCTTAGAACAACAGAGATCATAAAAAATATTTATAGAGGGTTTAATGAAATTGAAAACTATCAGCAATTGTGAGAATGATACAATCGAAATTGCTCAAAATTTTGCTCAGGAACTTTCAGGCAATGAGATTATTTTACTCTATGGTGAATTAGGAGCAGGTAAAACTTTATTTGTTAAATCTGTAGCAAAAAAACTTAAATGCCATGATGAAATTACAAGCCCTACGTTTACACTGATGCAAACTTATCAAGGGAAATTTAATATTTACCACTTTGATCTCTATCGAATTAAAAATATTTTGGAGCTTGATAATATAGGTTTTTTTGACTATATAGAAAAAGATGGTATAAAATTTATAGAATGGCCAGAAATTATAAAAGACACAATTAATGGGCTAAATTTTATTGAAATATATATTAAAAAACTTGATAATACTAAAAGAGAAATTATTATAAAAAAAGGTGATTGATGGAGCCAATATTTTGTCCTTATTGTGGAAAACAGAAATTAGAAGAATTAAACCCAACAGAAATAGTTGTAGATAATGATGTCTGGATTATTTTTCATTATGAATGTCAGGAATGCGGAGAAGTCTTTGATAAAATTTATTTAAAGGATGAAGATATCGAGTTTGAGGGGTATAATGAAGAAAACGGATGGAATTGATATTTTGAAAGAACTAAAAAAAAGAGAATTAGATATTTTCAATTTAGCAAAAGATGGGCTTGAGGATTTATCCCTTTTTGTATCAGAGATGGAAAAAATATACAAAGCACTTAATGATCCAACTTTGTCATTGGAAGATAAAGCTTATCTTAAATATAAGCTATTTATTATTGAGCAATATATAAATAAATTGAATAACTTGATTTTAACTTTATTACCAGTTGAAAATAAAGAAAAATCTCTCAATTAATATTCAAATTTTTATCTTGAAAAATTCAAAGTAATCGATAAAAGCACTTTTGTTTTTAAAAAACTTATGTTATTTTTGAAATTGTTTATCTTATAATAACTAAAGAAATGAGGAGAGGAAATGGAAAAAGAATTACCAATTCGAATTGAGCCTTCTGAGTTTGAAGAAAAGTTGTATAATGAATGGTTAGAAAAAAAATATTTTCATGCAGATGAAAATTCAGATAAACCACCCTATTCTATTGTGATCCCACCACCAAATGTAACAGGTTCTTTACATATGGGTCATGCCTTAAATAATACATTGCAAGATATATTAATAAGATACCACAGGATGAAAGGTTTTGAAGTTTTATGGCTACCTGGCACAGATCATGCTGGAATAGCCACTCAAAATGTTGTTGAGCGTATGTTAGCTCAAGAAGGTTTATCAAGACATGATCTTGGTAGAGAAAAATTTATAGAAAGAGTTTGGCAGTGGAAAGAAGAATCTGGTGGGCAAATTATAAATCAGCTTAAAAGGCTTGGAGCAAGCTGCGATTGGGACAGGGAAAGATTTACTATGGATGAAGGGCTTTCAAATGCTGTAAGGACAGTTTTTGTTACCCTTTATAAAGAAGGTTTAATCTATAGATCTAACTATATTATAAATTGGTGTCCAAGATGTCACACTGCTTTGAGTGACCTCGAAGTAGAGCATGAAGATAAAGAAGGCGCGCTTTATTACATCTATTATCCTATAGAAAATAGTGATGAAAAACTTTTAATTGCTACTACAAGACCTGAAACAATGCTCGGTGACACTGCTGTTGCAGTCAATCCAAACGATGAAAGATACAAGCATCTCATAGGTAAATATGCAATTTTACCAATTTTAAATAGGCGATTGCCAATAATTGCAGACGAATATGTTGATATGGAGTTTGGTACAGGTGCGTTAAAAGTAACACCTGCACATGACCCTAATGACTTTGAACTTGGTAAAAAATATAATTTAGAAGAAATAAATGTAATGGATGAATCAGGTATTATTAATGAAAATGGTGGCAAATTCAAAGGATTGGATCGTTTTGAAGCAAGAAAAAAGATAGTAGAAGAATTAAAAAACCTTGGATATTTAGAAAAAATTGAAAAACATGACCATTCTGTTGGACATTGTTATAGATGTAAAACTGTTGTTGAACCAAGAATATCAATGCAGTGGTTTGTAAAAATAAAACCTCTTGCTGAAAAAGCAATAGAAGCCGTTGAGCAAGGTAAAATAAAAATTTTTCCAGAGATGTGGACTAAAACATATTTTGAGTGGATGTACAATATAAGAGACTGGTGTATATCAAGACAAATCTGGTGGGGGCACAGGATACCAGCCTGGTATTGTGAAAAATGTGGACATATCAACGTAGATTTTAAAGATCCTGAAAAATGTGAAAAATGTGACTCTACTGAGCTAACACAAGAAACTGATGTCCTCGATACATGGTTTTCTTCAGCTTTATGGCCATTTTCCACAATGGGTTGGCCAGAAAAAACAAAAACTCTTGAAAAGTTTTATCCTACAAGCTGTCTTGTTACAGGTTTTGATATCCTTTTCTTCTGGGTTGCAAGAATGATTATGATGGGATTAAAATTTATGAAAGATGTTCCATTTTATCATGTCTATATTCATGCTCTTGTTAGAGACCAATACGGACAAAAAATGAGTAAATCAAAAGGTAATGTAATCGATCCTTTGGTTATGATAGAAAAATATGGAGCCGATGCATTTAGATTTACTTTGGCTGCATTTGCAGCTCAGGGAAGAGATATAAAATTATCAGAAGATAGAATAATAGGTTATAAAAACTTTGTTAATAAAATTTGGAATGCTTCAAGGTTTATTATGATGAACCTCGATGAAAATATAAGTGAAATAGATTTTGATAGCCTTGAGATGGAAGATAAATGGATTTTACACAACCTTTATCAAACTGCAAAAAATACTGAAGAATTTATCAAATCTTATGATTTTAATGAAGCAGCAAACGAAATTTACCAATTCTTTTGGCATAAATTCTGCGATTGGTATATCGAATTTATCAAACACAGAATTTATAACAACATAAACAAAACAAACGCTTTAGCAGTGGCAAAATATACATTAGAAGAATCACTTAAAATACTTCATCCATTTATGCCTTTTATAACTGAATACATTTACAAAAAGTTGACAAACAAAGAAACTATAACTTTTGGACCATATCCAGAAAGTAAGTTTGAGTTTTATAATGAATTCTCAAACATAGAAGAAATTATTTCATTTATTTCAAATATAAGAACTATTAGAGGAGAATATAATATACCACCTGCAAAAAATGTAGAAATCTATGTGAAATGCACAGATAAAATGAAAAATCTAATCGAAATTAAATCAGATATTATAAAAAAATTGGCTAAAGTAGATAACATTAATTTTACTAACAAAGATATTGAAAAATCAGCTGTTCAGATAGAAAAAGATTTTACTATTTTCGTTCCTTTAGAAGGCTTAATAGATTTTGAATCAGAAATCAAAAGGCTTGAAAAAGAGAAAAAAACATACCTAAAAGATATCAATATTTACGGCAAAAAATTAAATAATGAAGAATATCTTAAAAAAGCACCAGAACATATAATAGAAAAGGATAAAGCTAAATATGAAGAAGCAAAAATAAAACTTGAAGAGATTGAAAAAACAATAGAAAGGTTAAAAAGCCTATGTTAAACTCCCCTCTGGTTGATAAAATTATCGATTTAGCACTTTTAGAAGATATTGGATCTGGCGATTTAACGACTAAATCTTTAGCTCCATTCCTAAAAAGGGCTAAATATTATCTTATTGCTAAAGAAGAGTTTATTTTATGTGGATTACCTGTTATCAATGATTTATTCTACAAAGTAGATAGAAATATTAAATTTATTCCACTTAAAAGTGATGGTGATTTAATAAATAAAGGTGAAAAAATAGCAGAAATAAGTGGTGATACATCAACCATTTTGATGATTGAAAGGACTGTTTTAAATTTTCTTCAAAGATTATCAGGAATTGCAACAAATACAAATAAATATGTGAATGCTCTCAAGGGAACAAACATCAAAATTTTAGATACAAGAAAAACAACTCCAGGTTTAAGAATTTTAGAAAAATACGCAGTAAAAGTTGGTGGAGGAACCAATCATAGGATAGGCTTATTTGATGGCGTTATGCTTAAAGATACTCATATAGACGCTGTAGGCTCTATAAAAAAAGCAGTAGAAATTGTAAGAAAAAATATCCCTGTTACTGTAAAAATAGAAGTAGAAACAAGGAATCTTCAAGAAGTAAAAGAAGCATTAGAAGCTGGTGCTGATATTATTATGCTTGATAATTTTGACATAAAAGATATTGATGAAGCTTGCAAACTTATAAATAAACGTGCTAAAATAGAAGTATCAGGAGGTATAACGCTGGAAAAGATAGAAATATACAAAAATTATCCTATAGATTTTATTTCAATAGGTGCATTAACTAATAATTTTAAATCTGTGGATATAAGTATGAGATTTGGAGAGTTGCTATGATAACAGATTTAGAAAGAGCAAAAAGACTTGCAAGGACAATTATTGATGATATCGTTTTATACAACAAAGATAAAGTCATTGAAGGATTAAAGAACGATAATGTTTTTGAAGTCCTCGAAGAAGAAATAAACTTAGGAAGAAAGCTTTTTGAAGAAAAAGTTGATACAAGCGTCATTAGTCCAAAAATATTTGATAAGACATTAATAGATATTTTAATTGCTAAATATGGAAAAGATGTGGATACCAACATCTGGTAATGAGCAGAACAAATTTTTTAAGTGGCAAAAATATAATAATATATATTTTAGTTGCATACGCATTTTATTATTTATATAAATACAGACAAAATGAACCACCCCCCTATTATTCAACAATACCTAACTTTGAAATAAAAACTATAAATGGTAAAAAGTTTAATCTTTACGATATAAAACTAAAAAAAGTTATTGTATTTCTTACAACTAACAATATTTATTCGAATTTTTACAAAAAAGATATAATTAAGCTAAAATATATAGCTGAAAAAAAGGGGTGGTATTTTATCGTTTTTGTTAATACAAAACAGAACAAAAATGATGCATTAAAGTATATTTCAAATAAATATTATAAAGGCGTTGAAAAAGATTTATATTTGACTAATATAAAAAAAGTTGAATATATTTTTGGAATTAATAGCTGGCCATTTATGGTTATTTTAGATGAAAATAATAGATTAATTTATGCTTCAAAAGTTCCAAATATTAAAGAAATTAATAAAATTTTATAAATTATAAGGAGTAAGCATGGAAGATTTTTTTAATTTTGATGACTTAAAAGATGAATATGATGTGGTTATAATTGGTGGTGGTCCAGCAGGGCTCACAGCTGGAATATATGCTGCAAGAGACAACCTAAAAACACTTATTCTTGAAAAAAATTTCCCTGGAGGGCAAGTAGCTATTACTGAAATAATTGAAAACTATCCAGGTTTTGTTGAAGGGATTTCTGGAGGTGATCTTACAGAAAAATTATATCAACACGCAAAGCATTTTGGTGTTGAAGTGAAAAATGGGATGTGTAGAGGAATAGAGTTTTGTGATGGATATAAATATGTGTGCCTTCAATATAAGGATTTAAAAATAAAAACTAAAACAGTCATCATTGCATCAGGTGCAAAGCCTAAACATCTTGGAGTCCCAGGTGAAAATAAATTTTTAGGAAGGGGTATTTCTTTTTGTGCTACATGTGATGGTGCTTTTTACAAAGATAAAGTTGTAGCAGTTATTGGTGGTGGTGATTCTGCAGTAGAAGAAGGGCACTATCTCACAAAATTTGCAAAAAAAGTATATATTGTGCACAGAAGAGATAAACTAAGAGCAGCTAAAATTTTACAGGATAGAGCCTTTGCAAATCCAAAAATAGAGTTTATATGGAATAGCGTTGTAAAAAAAGTAAATGGTGAAGATAAAATCGAATCTATAACTCTTTTTGACCAAAAACTTGGTAAAACCAGTGATTTAAAAGTTGATGGTGTATTTGTATTTATCGGATGGACAGCAGATACCGATGCTTTCAAAGGGTTGCTTGAAATGGATGAATCAGGCTTTATAATCGCTGATGAAACCACTAAAACAAATGTCCCTGGGATTTTTGCTGCTGGCGATGTTAGGAAAAAAGAGTTGAGACAGATTGTCACAGCCGTAGCTGATGGTGCTGTTGCTGCTAAAATGGCAGAAAGGTTTATTGAAGAAAATTATTCACAGGAGGTTTAGGTGAAGAAAATTTACATAATTTTAACAATATTTTTGCTAATATTCTCAATTAATGTTTTTGCAGAAACAAAAGTTAAAAGAATTGCTATTGCTAAAGGGATTGAAAACAGAGAACCCGTAGATGTAAATACCATCTTTCCTGCAGATATAGGAAAAGTTTATTGTTTTACCGAAATAACAACTGACAAATACCCCACTAAAGTAGTTCATATCTGGATTTATAAAGATAATATTATGGCAGAAGTTCCTTTAGCTGTTAACTCTGGAAGGTGGAGAACTTACAGCTCTAAAAAGATTTTACCTAAATGGAAAGGGGATTGGAAAGTTGAAATATATTCTGAAGATGGAAAAATGATCGATTCTATTAGTTTTAAAATTGAATGATTGAAACAAAATTTTATGTAGTACCAACTCCAATTGGAAACATTAAAGATATATCTTTGAGAGCTTTGGATGTACTAAATACTGTTGATGAAATTTTAGCTGAAGATACAAGAAAAGCTCTTACTTTACTTTCGCATTATAATATCAAAAAAAAGGTTACTTCGTATCATAAGGACAATGAAAAGAAAAATATTGAAAGTATATTAAAAAAGATTAATAACGGTTTAAAACTTGCTCTAATTAGTGAAGCTGGGACACCTTGTATTTCAGATCCAGGTTATTTTCTGATTAAAGAATTAATAAAAGAGGGGATTAAGTTTGAGGTTTTACCAGGAGCAACTGCTTTCGTTCCTGCACTTATCCTTTCTGGATTCCCTTCAAACCACTTTTTATTTTACGGTTTTTTAAACCATAGAAAAAATGAAAAAATTAAAGAATTAGATATCTTAAAAAGTTATAAAACTACTATAATCCTCTATGAATCACCTCATAGAATAACTGATACATTAACACTATTGTTTGATTTTTTTAATCCACCTTTTGCTGTAATTAGAGAAATAACCAAACTTTACGAAGAAAGAATTTTTATAAACAATAGCTCAGACATTAATAACCTAACATTAAAAGGGGAGTTTGTAATTGTAATTGACAACAATACTTCAGATGATTTGTCACAAAATTACGATTATCAGAAAATATGTACATCACTTTTTAATGAAGGTTTTGATAAAAAAGATATTATGAAAATTTTAAAAGTTTTAGGTTTAAAAAGAAATGACGCCTATCAATTATTAGAATCCTTTAACAATATCAAGGAATAAACTCAAGTTTTCTTTTTCCCCTTCAATTACAACTTTAACTTTTTCATTTATAAATTCACTACGAATCAAAGATAAATTATACTTATTTATTAAGTAAAGAAAATGACTATATCTGTTTATTGAAATGCTTAACTCCATCTTTTCCTTTAAAACAAAATCAATTAATTCTGCCTTTTGAATAACTTTTAACGCTGCTTCTGTGTATGCTTTTATAAGCCCACCAAAACCAAGTTTTACTCCACCAAAGTATCGAACTGTGAATATAACAACATTTATAAGATTGTTCCCTTGAATTACCTTTAATGTAGGTTTGCCAGAACTGTTTTTTGGCTCCCCATCATCAGTTTCTCTTTCTTCTATCAGCCCATTATCGTTTAATAGTCTGTATGCCCATACTATATGGTTTGCTTTCGAATGTTCCTTTCTTAATTTTTTCAAATATACATCAAACATACTGGTGGGTAAAAGATATGATATAAATTTAGATTTTTTCACTTCATAACTTTCAGTAAAACACTCTAAAACTGTAAACATAACTTAAGTCTAACTAAAAGCTAAAAAAATTTCAAACAATAAAAACTATTGCATTTATCAAAAGAATGAGTTAAAAAACCAAAAGCAAACATTTGTTTGCAGGAGGTAAATATGCTGGTAATTTTAGATGAAAAAATAAAGGTGGGAGCTATTTTCAATATAAATGGACAAATCAAACCCGTTTGGTTTAAATTTAAAGACACGAAAATATTTATAAAGTCATTGATATATCAATGGAAAGAGCGTGAGGGGAGTGATACCATTTACAAATTTACAGCAACAGATGGAGTGAATATTTATGAGATTTTTTACAGTAAAAATAACCTTGAATGGAGATTAGTTGCTATGGATGAAAAATAACAATTGACAAAATAATTATAGAAGCAATTTTATCCTTATGAAAAGAAGAACATTTATAAAACAAACTTTCTTAACTGGATTATTCATTTTATCATCAAGAGTTAGTTCATTTGCAAAAATAACCGACATATTTAAAAAATGGAAGATAAGAACAGTAGAAGAACCCACTCCAACAATAGATGTTAAAAAGTATAATCTTCAGGTTTTAGGCCTTATAGAAAATAAGCTAAAATTAAAGTATGATGAATTATTAAATCTAATAGATACTAAATATACAGAAGAGTTTCATTGTGTTGAAGGCTGGACTGTACCAAATCTAATGTGGGAAGGGATTAGTTTAAAAACTCTTATAAAAATGACAAAACCCTTCTATACAGCTGAATATATCAACTTTTACTGCTATGGGAATAAATACACAGAATCAATACCATTAAAAGAAATCAAAGATTCATACATCTTAGCACTAAAAGTAAACAATAAGCCTTTAGAAATGGATCATGGTTTCCCAGTAAGATTGTTTTATCCTGACAGGTATGGATACAAAAGCGCTAAATGGATTAAAAAGATAGTATTTTCAAATCAAAAAGAGGTCGGTTTCTGGTCAAAATACGGTTATCCTGAAGATGGTATAATAATAAAATAACGCGCCCAGGAGGAGTCGAACCCCCAACCTTCTGATCCGTAGTCAGACGCTCTATCCAGTTGAGCTATGGGCGCAAAATAATATAGAGCTCAAATTTTATAATTATAATAAAATCCTTTGTCAAGTTGTAAAAATAGAATTTTTTTACGAAAAATATAAATGAATAAGGGCTATGCCCTTATTCTAAGTTAGCTTTTAAAAATGACCAATCATAATCTTTCACATCTGAATGACAAGATATACACCCTTTAACTTTTCCTTGAGCCTGCACTTCACCCTTTGGAGAATATTTAGCCCAATACCAATCTCCCCCTTCAGGGTTATACCCTTTTATCTTGTACATAACAGTTATTGCTGCTAACTTTTCAGAGGGTGTATAGTTTTCCTTCACAATTATAGTACCATAATCAAACTCTTTCTTTTTCAAACTATTATAACCAACATCGTTAATATAAGATGTCAAAAATGCACCATGAGGGCTCTGACCTTTATACAATTTTGTAGTCCCAGGGAAAAGCTTCCAACTAGTATAATTAGATTTGTTAATTTAATTCCATAACGATTTTCCATCTACACTAGATGAGCCATACATACCACATGAAACAATTACAACTGATAAAATTACTAATACTAAAGTACCCAAATACTTTTTCATAAGCCACCTCCATATATATATTATATCATAAAAAAAAATTAAACATAAAAATAACTATAAAATCCTTATACAATAAAATTATGATAAAAATATATTATTGAACAAAATCTGGTTTTTATTATCATATAGTTGTGCTATATTAAGTTGTCGTATGAGGTGAAAAATGAAATTTTTTATAAAATTAATGATTATACTATTATGTTTTGGAGGGGTTGCTTTGGCTACAACTGAGTTTAAACTAAAAAATGGTGTAAATGTGGTTTTTAAACAGGTGGATGGAGTGAAAATTGTATCTGTCCAACTATGGATGAAAACAGGCTCAAGAAATGAAAACGAAAAAAACAATGGTATTGCACATTTCTTAGAACACATGGTTTTTAAAGGTACAGAAAAATATAAACCTTCACAAATTGATGAAATTGTAGAGTCAAATGGTGGTCAGATGAATGCAGCTACAAGCAAAGATTACACATTTTATTACATTACTATCCCATCAAAAAATGCTGAAGTAGCTTTTGATGTAATAAGTGAAATGGTTTTTAAAGCAAAATTTTTACCTGAAGAGATAGAAAAGGAAAAACCTGTAGTAATCCAAGAAATAAAAAGAAAATATGACTCTCCAACTTATGATATGTGGGTAGAATTATCTAAAAACCTCTACAAAAATACCACTTATGCTATGGAAGTTATCGGGACAGAAGATAATATAAAAAGTTTTACAAGAGAAACCCTCTTTAATTATTACAACCATTTTTATCATCCTGAAAATATGACATTAGTTGTTGTTGGTGATTTAAGTGAAGCTGAAGTAAAAAAATTAGCAGAAAAATATTTTAATAAAACAAAAGAGGTAAAATCTGGAAAACAAAATGTTTTTAAACCAACTATTTTACAAAAAGATATAGAAAAAACATTTTATAAAAATGTCAATCAAGCCTATGTAGCTATAAGCTACAAGGCTTTCCCTCTAACTAGTGATAAAATTTATGCAGCAGAAGTCCTTACAGAAATACTTTCTGGTGGAGAATTTTCATTATTAAACCAAAAGCTTAAATATGAAAAACCGTTGGTAACATCTGTATTTGGTGGATATATGGGTTTAAGATATGACGGTAGTTTTACTTTTTATTTTACATCAGCACCAGATAAACAAGATGAAGCAGAAAAAGAGTTATTTTCTTTAATAAACGAATTAAAAGATGGGAACCTATTAACCAAAAATGATATTGAAAAGGCTAAAAACAGATTAATTTCCCAATTTCTTTTCCAGCATGAAAAAGTGAGCTCTGAAGCAAACGATATAGGGTATTCCTATACCCATGATATTAAAAACTATTACAAAGATTATGAAAAAAATATAGAAAATGTATCATTAGAGGATGTTAAGAGCTTAGCAAATTCAATATTTAACGGCCACTATGTATTAGTTAAGACACTTCCGAAAAGTAACTAATGTGTGTTTACGCTTTTGCAATAAACCCAAATGAAAAGTACAAATTTGTTTTAATAGGCAATCGTGATGAGTTTTATGAAAGGGGATCAATATCAGCTCACTTTTGGGAAGACTTCCCTGATATATTAGCTGGTAAAGATAAAAAGGCTGGTGGCACTTGGCTTGGTATCAATAAAAACAATGGTAAGATAGCTTTTCTAACCAATTATCGAGACCCTAAAAAATTTGACTCACAAAAAGCTTCCCGCGGTCTAATTGTCAGAAATTTTTTAACTTCACCTGCCTCAATTCAGAGATTCTTGATAGACTTTTATGCTATGCAAAATGCTTATAACCCATTTAATTTAATTTTTGGTACAGTTGATAATCTTTTTTACTACTCAAATGTTGTTGGGGGGCTTAAAAATCTAACAAAAGGGGTATACACTTTGAGTAACGCTTTTTTAGATACCAATTGGTATAAAACAAAAAAATTAAAATCTTATCTATTGAAAATACTACAAAAACAAAATATCGATGTTAACGAAGTATTTAGTTATTTAGAAGATAAAGAAAAAGCTGATGACAACTTATTACCTGATACAGGTGTAGGTTATGAAAAGGAAAAACTTCTTTCATCAATATTTATTGAATCTGAAACCTACGGGACTGTTTTTTCATATTTTATCCTAATTGATTCAAAAAACAATGTGTCATTTTATGAAAAAGACCAACTAAATAATAAAATTTCTAAGTACAAATTTCAAATTAAGCTTTCCAAGGATAATAAATCTTAAAACCTTTAGATTTTAGATGCTCCTCAACTTTGTGCTTGAATAAACCATCAAATCTAATTGATACAATCCTCTTTTTATCACCTGTATTTGAAACAATCACTGATATTATATTTATATCAAGCTCTTTAAACTCTTTGGCAAGCAACTCAAGCATACCAGGTCTATCCTCTAAAACAACATCAACTCTACTACCCGGCTCTTCCAACCCCATAATAGCTACCATCGCTTTTAAAATATCGTATCTTGAAATAATACCAACAACTCTGTTTTCGTCATCCACCACTGGCAATGCACCTATTCTCCCTTGATAAATAAATAACAATGCATCTTCTAAAGTGTCATTTTCATTTATTGATACTACCTCATCAGACATAATATCTTTTACAAAGAGAGGTTTTTTATCACTTAAATCTTCCTTTTTATCTATAGTTGACTCTGGCATAACTCCCCTAATATCACTTTTCACCACAATACCAAGCAACTCTTTTTCACTATTTACAACTGGTAAATGTTTAATATTTTTAGACAACATTATATAAGCAGCCGTATCAATTTTTGTATCAGGGAAAACTGTTATTACATTTTTTGTCATCCAATCCTTTACAAACATATTTTTCTCCTACTTAAAATATACCAAACATTTCATCAGTTAGAAATAAATCATAAACATCTATCTGCTTATCATCATTTAAAGCATCCAAAAAATTTACCACCGATTCAGCTAAAATCTCTGGCTTATAGCCACCTTCTAAAGATATAAGTAAATGCCCTTCACAAAATTTATTGCTCAAATATTTCAAAGCATACCCTAATTTTCTATAAAGTTCTGTCGTAAAATTCAAGTCCCCAATCATATCTTCTTTATGCCCATCAAAACCAGCAGATACAAGTAAAATTTCAGGTTCAAATTTATAAAATATTGGAACCACTTTTTCTAAAAAAACCTTGCCAAACTCATTGTCATCCGCTTCTGGCTTAAGGGGTATATTTAAAGTATAACCCTTCCCTAACCCCTTACCTGTTTCAAAATACCTACCTGTGCCTGGGAACAAAAAAGTTGGGTGTTCATGGATACTTACATAATACACAGTATTATCTTCATAAAAAATATTTTGTGTACCATTACCATGATGCACATCAAAATCAAAAATCAAAATCTTTTCTAATCCATGGTATTTCTGGATATATCTTGCCGTTATTGCAATATTATTAAAAAAACAAAAGCCTAATGCTTTATTTTTATCCGCATGATGTCCTGGAGGTCTTGCTGCCACAAATATTTTTTTAGGTTCGTTACTCATAATATAATCAGCAGCAAATAAATGAGCATAAACAGCTTTTAATGCCACATCAAAAGAATCTTCACATATAGAGTTATCTTTATGTTGAAAAAAAGTTTCTGACTTTACACTTGATTTAAATTCCTGGATATAACTTTTAGAATGAACCAATCCTAAAAGCTCTTCACTGTATTCTTTAAAAACAGGTTTTATAATATTACTTTTTAATTCAGAATTTTTAATACTTTCAATTAATGCTTTTAATCTATATGATGACTCAGGATGCCCTTTAAATGTTTTATGCTTCAAAAATACTTCATCATAAACAATCTTAACCAATAATCTATTCCCTACAGCTTAATAATAGCTTTTGTAGGACATACCTCTTCACATTTTCCACAGTTTATACATTTTTCTGCATGAATATAAGCTAAATTATTTTCAACAGTTATTGCATCTGCAGGACAATTTTTTGCACATAATCTACAACCAATACACCCCACACTACACACTTTCTTTGTTTCAACACCCTTATCTTTTGATGAGCAAGAAACTATAAATCTTTTTTCAACATCAATCAGCTCAATTAAATTTCTAGGACAAGCTTTTACACACAAGCCACATGCAGTGCATTTTTTTTCATCCACAACAGGGATACCATTATCTCCCATTTTAAGAGCGTCAAAATTACAAGCCTTTACACAACTTCCCCCACCAACACAACCATATATACACCCTTTATTACCTCCACCTAACAAGACAATTGCGTGACAATCAGCAGGGCCATAATACTCATATTTTGGAGGACATTTTTCTTTATCTCCATGGCATTTAATCTTTGCCACTTTTCTAACTGAGGTATCAACTTCTAACCCTAATAATTTACCAATCTTTTCTGCAAGTTCAGCACCACCAACTGGGCAGGCGTTTGCAGGAGCATCACCTTTAACAATAGCTTCAGCCAAAGCAGAGCATCCAGGGTAGCCACATCCACCACAATTTGCCCCAGGTAAAATCTCATTTACTTCTTCTATTCTAGGATCTTTTTCAACAGAAAACTTCTTTGAAGCAGCATACAAACCAAATCCCGCTACAAAACTTGATAAACCAACAACTACTACAGCTTCTATCATCTAAAACCCCATAATTAAATTTTTACAAGTCCAGAAAACCCTAAAAATGCTAAAGCTAAAATCCCTGCAGTTATAAAAGCTATAGGTACCCCTCTAAAAAAATAAGGGATATTTGAAAGCTCAATTCTTTCCCTGATACCAGCAAAAAGAACAAGAGCCAATCCAAAACCTATGGACGAGCCCACAGTAAAAACTAACATTTCTAAAAAGTTAAATTTAAATTGAATATTTAAAATAGCTGCACCTAAAATCGCACAATTAGTTGTAATTAATGGCAAAAATATTCCAAGACTCTTATAAAGTGCAGGAGATGTTTTTTCTATCACCATCTCAACAAACTGTACTAAAGAAGCAATAACAAGAATGAAAACTATAGTTTGTAAATACTCTAATTTTAGAGGATTCAAAACTGCATATTGCAATATCCAGGTGATAATCCCAGCAATTGTCATAACAAATGTAACTGCAAAAGACATACCGATAGCAGTATCCAGTTTTTTAGAAACACCAAAAAATGGGCATATCCCTAAAAATCTACTCAATACAAAGTTGTTTACCAAAACAGCACTTATAAAAATAAGTATCAACTCTTTCATACCAATCCCCTAATTTTACTCATTTACAGTGCAACATTCTTCTTTAACCTTATCTCTATCTTCAATCCAGTTTATAATAAACAATAAAAATCCAAGTGCTAAAAATGCTCCTGGAGGTAAAATCATAACAATAGCAGGACTAAAATTATCCCCAAGAATATTTACACCAAGTATTGAGCCAGCGCCTAACAACTCCCTAACAGATCCCAATACAAATAGAGCAAAAGTAAAACCAAGACCAGAAGCAATCCCATCTATTAAAGAATCAATTATACTGTTTTTTGATGCAAAGCTCTCAGCTCTACCTAAAATCAAGCAGTTTACAACTATCAAAGGGATAAAAAGACCAAGACTTTTGTGTAAACTGTGAGCATAAGCATTCATAACTAAATCTATCACTGTAACAAAACTTGCAATAACTACAATAAAAGCAGGAATTCTAACTTTTGAAGGGATAAAACTTTTAAGTAATGAAACTACAATATTTGAACAAATCAAAACAGCAGTAGTAGCCAACCCCATACCAATCCCATTTTCAGCTGAAGTAGTAACTGCAAGGGCAGGACACATCCCTAGCACCTGTTTAAAAACCGCATTATTTTTCCAAAAACCATCTTTAAATATCTGGAGCTTCATTTGCTGCCCCCTTCAATTACATTTGTGATTACAAAATCTAAGCCATTTTTAACAGCCTCAGCTACAGCTCTTGGGCTAATTGTTGCTCCACTAAACTGGTCAATCACACCACCATCTTTTTTAACAGCAATTTTATCTTTTATTGTTAAGCCTTTAAATTCATCTTTAAACCACTTTTCCTCTATTTTTGAGCCAAGACCAGGAGTTTCTGCATGTCGCAATATTTCAACCCCTGTAATTTTTCCATCAGTTGAAACACCAAGCAAAACTGCTATACTCCCCCCATACCCCTTTTCAGATACTGATTGAATAGCATAACCAACTATTTTCCCATCTTTTTTAGCAACATAAACTGTTTTATCTTTAGCTTTTATAGTGTCTTTGTCAGGCTCATTATTATATTCAGGTAAAACAACCTTTAATGCTCTCAAAAGCTCCAATCTATACTCATACTCAATTTTATCTTTAGTTAAAGTATACACCGAAGCAAGAACCAAAGCAGATACAGCCCCAATTATTGTCAGAACAACAAACATTTTATAATTATTATCGTTACCCTTACTCACTTTCAACCTCACCAAAACTTTTTGGTCTTATATAATAATCTATTAGAGGAACTGTAGCGTTCATTAACAATATGGCGAAAGATACCCCTTCTGGATAACCACCAAAAAGCCTAATAACAGCAGTTAAAATACCACAACCAGCACCAAAAATAAGTTGTCCTCTCTTTGTAACTGGGCTTGTCACCATATCAGTAGCCATAAAAAATGCACCAAGCATCAAGCCACCAGAAAAAAGATGAGCAATAGGATCCAATGTTTTTTCTGGAGCAAAAAACCAATAAGGAACAACTATAATTAAAAATGCAACAATATAACTTAAAGGGATATGCCAAGAAATAATCCTTTTATATAGTAAAAATAATCCACCTATTATTATTGCCAGTGCTGATATTTCTCCTAATGATCCACCAACATTTCCTAAAAACAAACTAGAAGTATTAGCAAGATTTTCTGAAACTATTTTACCATAAGTCAATACCTCTGTTTTAGAAGCACCAAGAGGTGTAGCTGTACTAACCGCATCAAAAATAAAACTCTTTGTAATAGGATTAGGTTTTATCCAGTTTGTCATCTGTGCAGGCCAAGAAATGAGTAGAAAAACTCTCGCAACTAAAGCTGGGTTAAAAGGGTTTTGTCCAAGCCCACCAAACACCTGTTTCCCAATTATGATTGCAACAAAACTACCTACACAAATTAACCACCAAGGACTATTTGGAGGTAAATTCATAGCAAGAAGTATAGCGGTTACAAGAGCAGAATTATCATTTAGACTGACAGGTCTTTTAGAAATCTTCTGAAAAAGGTATTCAAAACCGAGTGTAAAAATTATTGTGAGAAGATATGTTTTAATAGCATAAAAACCAAAATAGTAAATAGATACACCCATTGCAGGAATAAGTGCATAAATGACATAGAGCATTACTTTGTCTGTTCTTAAATCATCTCTTTCATGTGGTGAAAAAGTAACTAATAACTTATTTCCCTGCATTTTTCTTCTGCCTCATTATATTCATTATTTCTCTTTTTGCTGTTTTAAAATATCCAACAAGAGGTCTTCTTGATGGACATACATAGCTACAACAACCACACTCAATACAATTTAATACATGCCATTCATTTAGCCTTTCATACATCTCATTTAAGGCAAATTGCTCCATTATAGCAGGAACAAGCCCCATTGGACATGCCTCTACACATCTGCCACATCTTATACAGTTATGCATATTAAGATTTGGCAAGTCTGAATCTCTATAAAGAATAATCCCACTAGTACCTTTCATAACAGGGGTATTTAAATCAAAAAGAGAAAAACCCATCATTGGCCCACCCATAACAACCTTTTTAATCTCACCAATAGGGCCACCACAAAACTCTATTAACTTAGACACAGGGACACCAATAGGTACCAATAAATTTTTAGGTTCTTTAACAGCGCCTGTAACAGTAACCACTCTTTCAATCAAAGGTTTTTTAAATTCTATAGCTTCGTATATCGATAAAGCAGTACCAACATTGTGAACAATAACACCAACTTCTAAAGGCAATTTCCCTTCAGGAACTACTCTATTTACAGTCGCTTTTATAAGCTGTTTTTCACCACCTTGTGGATATTTTACTTCAAGAGGGATTAATTCAAAATCATACTTATTTTCAAACTTTCTAAAAGATTCTATTGCGTCTGGCTTATTTTCTTCTATCCCAAATACAAGATTATCTATTTCTAATTCTTTCTGTATTATCTTAGCACCTTTTATTATCTCTTCAGTTCTTTCCACCATCAACCTGTGATCGCAGGTTAGATAAGGCTCACACTCTGCACCATTTATGATTAAATAATCAATCTTTCTTGGAGGAGATAATTTTACATGAGAAGGAAATGTTGCACCACCAAGTCCAACAATCCCTGCTGATAAAACATTTTCTTGAAATTTATCCGCTAATTCAATTGGGGTAAACTCTTCAGTAACTTCAGTTACTTTT
The DNA here is from genome assembly GCF_049472675.1 of Deferribacter thermophilus. Lineage (NCBI taxonomy): Bacteria > Pseudomonadati > Deferribacterota > Deferribacteres > Deferribacterales > Deferribacteraceae > Deferribacter > Deferribacter thermophilus. The sequence goes on along the minus strand of NZ_JAPNXM010000001.1, from coordinate 126,902 downwards.
ATAACTACAGCAGGGATAGAACCCATAATAGGGTGAGGAACATTTTGTATATTTATAACTTCGCCTGTGACAGAAGAATGAATATTTGAGCTAACAAAACCTTTCGATTTTCCTATCAAATCACCACGCTTTACCACATCTTTCTTTTTAACTACAGCTTCAGCTGGAGCACCTATATGTTGAGATAAAGGGATAGCAACCTCATCACCAACATTTACTCTATATCTCTCAATACTCTTATTTGCTGTTTTTTCTTTATTGTACATTGGATGAATACCACCACGAAATCCATAATACGGCATAGCTCACCCTTATCTATCTATTTTTATACACTCAACTATAATATCAGTTTCTTTCAAAAGCTCATCAGCTAATTCATCGTTATAATATTCTTCAAAAACTATCCTTTTAATCCCTGCATTTATAATCATTTTTGTACAAATAGAACAAGGCTTGGCATTTGTATAAATAGTAGCACCCTTTATTGTAACCCCATGATAAGCAGCTTGTATAATTGCATTTTGTTCTGCATGCAATCCTCTACAAAGCTCATGTCTCTGACCTGAGGGGACATTTAGCTTTTTTCTTAAACAACCAGTTTCACTACAATGAGTAATCCCTCTTGGCACGCCATTATAACCTGTAGCCAAAATCTGCCTATCTTTCACAATAACTGCACCTACCTGCCTTCTCAAGCAGGTAGATCTACTTTTAACGACATTAACAATTTCTAAAAAATATTTATCCCAATCAGGTCTCAATACAATACACCTTTGTATAATGGATATTTATTGCACAATTTAATAACTTTTTCTTTTACTGTATTTATAACATTTTCATTGTTTATGTTATATAGGACTTCAGCAATATAGTTTCCAATATCTTCCATTGCATCCTCTTTCATACCTCGAGTAGTTACAGCTGGAGTACCAATTCTAATACCACTTGTGATAAACGGACTTCTTGTCTCAAAAGGGATAGTATTTTTATTTACAGTTATATTAGCTTTTCCAAGCGCTTCTTCTGCATCTTTACCTGTAATATCTTTATCAGTTAAATCAACAAGCATCAAATGATTATCAGTACCACCTGACACAAGTCTAAACCCTTTATTTTTAAGAGTTTCAGCCAAAGCTTTTGCATTTTTCACAATCTGCTTCTGATACTCTTTAAATTCGTCACTCATTGCCTCTTTTAAAGCTACAGCTTTAGCTGCGATAACATGCATTAATGGGCCACCTTGTGTCCCAGGGAAAATCATAGAATTAACCTTTTTAGCATACTCCTCTTTACAAAGGATTAAACCACCTCTTGGTCCTCTCAATGTTTTATGAGTTGTTGTTGTTACAAAATCAGCATAAGGGACAGGGTTTGGATGAACCCCTGCAGCAACAAGCCCAGCAATATGAGCCATATCAACCATCACATAAGCCCCAACTTTATCTGCAATCTCCCTAAATTTAGCAAAATCTATAACTCTCGGATATGCGCTTGCTCCAACAACAATCATCTTTGGTTTGTGCTCTAAAGCCAGTCTTTCCACTTCATCAAAATCAATAGTTTCTGTATCTTTATTTACACCATAAGGTACAACATTAAAAAATTTACCAGAAAAATTTACTGGACTACCATGTGTTAGGTGCCCACCATGAGATAAATTCATACCTAAAATAGTATCTCCAGGTTGCAAAACTGAAAAATAGACAGCCATATTGGCCTGACTACCAGAGTGTGGTTGAACATTGGCATGTTCTGCACCAAAAAGCTCTTTTGCCCTATCTATAGCAAGCTGCTCAGCAATATCTACAAACTCACAACCACCATAATACCTTTTACCAGGATACCCTTCTGCATATTTATTGGTCATTATAGAACCCTGTGCTTCTAACACTGCTTTTGAAACAAAATTCTCACTTGCAATCAACTCTATATGAGTCTCCTGCCTGTTTAACTCTTTCATCAAAGCATCATACACTTGTGGGTCAATATTTTTTACAGCTTCATATAAACTCATTTATCCCCCCTAAGATATTCTTCCCAAAACTTTTTCGCTAATTCATCCAATTTATTAATTCTTCTTTCATGCCTTCCACCCTCAAAATCGGTTGTCAGCCATGTTTCCACAATATCTTTAGCGAGCTCTACCCCAATTATTCTACCACCTAAAGCTAAAAGGTTTGAATTGTTATGTAGTCTACTCATTTTTGCAGTATATGAGTCCCAACATAGTGCAGCTCTAATCCCAGGAAATCTATTAGCCGAGATAGAAATCCCAATACCTGTACCACACATAATAATCCCTTTTTCGACTTCTTTGTTCAAAATAGCCTTAACCACTTGGAAAGCATAATCAGGATAATCTACTGAAGTTTCATCTTTTGTTCCAAAATCTTTTACTTCGTATCCCCTACTAACCAGAAAATTTTTTATTTCCTCTTTAAGTCTAAAACCACCATGGTCGGAACCAAGTGCTACGATCTTTTCAGACATATAGTCCTCGTTTTATTTTTAATGAGTTGTTATTCTTTAATTTAAAAAAATTAATATGTCAATTTGTTTAAAAATTTCTTGGGACTTCTAACATTTTTTGAATAGATTTTAAAGCTTTTTTCCTGATTTCTTCATCAACAGTAATAACATATTGTTCTTTTATTAAAGCATCATATACTTTTCTTAATGTCGTTTTCTTCATATTTTTACATTGGAAACCTTTATATGCGAACACAAACTCTTTGTCAGGATTTTCTTTTCTTAATCTATAACCAACACCTTCTTCGGTTCCTATTATAAAACGCTTTTTGTCACTTTCTTTCACATATTTATATACACCTGAAGTTGAACATACATGATCAGCTATATCAATAACATCTGGTGGACATTCAGGATGAACTACAACCACAGCATCCGGATACTTTTCTTTAAGCTCAAGTATCTCCTTTTTAGTTACCCTATTATGAATTGGACAAAACCCTTCCCATAAGATAATCTCTTTATCAACAAACCTTGAGACATAATGACCTAAATTCTTATCTGGCACAAAAATAACTCTATCTGAATCTAAAGATTTAACAACATTTATAGCATTTGCTGATGTACAACATATATCACTTTCAGCTTTAACTTCTGCAGAAGAATTTACATAGCAAACAACAGGGACACCCGGATATTTCTTTTTCATCTCCCTTAACCCTTCTGCAGTCACCATATCAGCCATTGGACAACCAGCCTCTATTTCAGGTAATAAAACCTTTTTATCAGGTGATAAAATGTATGCAGTTTCTGCCATAAAATGTACACCACAAAAAACAATAGTCTTATTTTTTACTTTGGATGCCTCAATACTAAGCCCTAAAGAATCACCTGTAAAATCTGCAATCTCTTGAATGTCATCAATTTGGTAATTGTGAGCTAACAAAACAGCATCTTTTTCTTTAAGTAATTTTCTAATTTCTTTTTTAATATCCATTTTTACCCCTCTACTACTTTAAATATTTTTTCAAACTTATCTACCTTTTGTGTTTTTTCATCTATACTAAAAAACAGTGCATTAAACACCAATTTCCCTTTATTTTCAACATCATATTTTTGCGGAATGCCTGTTAAAAACCTTTTTAATGGAGCTTCTTTTTTCATACCTATAACAGAATCCAAAGCACCACACATCCCAACATCAGTAATATACAAAGTCCCTTGCGGTAAGATTCTATCATCGTTTGTCTGAACATGTGTATGAGTACCCACTACAACAGCTGCTCTACCATCAACATATAATCCAAAAGCAGATTTTTCACTGGTTGCCTCAGCGTGAAAATCTACTATAATCACAGTATCTTTAACTTTCTTATATATTTCATCAAATTTCTTAAAAGGGCAGTCAACAGGTGGCATAAAGACTCTACCAATCAAGTTTAATATTGTCACCTCAGTGGATCCAACAACTACAGTTATATAGCCATTTCCAGGGGTTTCATCTGGATAATTTGCTGGTTTTATAAGATATTCATATTTATTTAAGTCAGGGATTATCTCTTTTTTATCCCAAATGTGATTACCACTGGTTATTATATCAGCACCTTTACTTTTCAGCTCTTTATAAATTTTATCATTTATTCCAAAACCACCAGCAGAATTTTCACCATTAACAATTACTAAATCTAAACCGTATTTATATTTAATTTCATCGATAAAGCGGGCAAAAACTCTTCTGCCCGCTCTACCTACTATGTCTCCAACAAATAATATATTCATATCATTTACTTAGCATACTCTACAGCTCTAGATTCTCTAATAACTACAACTTTTATCATACCTGGATATGTCAATTCTTCCTCTATTTTCTTACTGATCTCTCTAGATAAAGGCACTATTTCCGCATCATCTATTTTATCTGGCTCTACAATTATTCTCACTTCTCTACCTGCCTGTATTGCAAAACTTTTTTGAACACCTTCAAAAGAAGATGCAATCTCCTCTAGTTTTTCAAGTCTTTTGATGTAGGATTCTAAAACTTCCCTTCTAGCTCCAGGCCTTGAAGCTGATATTGCATCTGCTGCTTGAATTAAAACAGATTCAACAAACTTAAATTCTTCTTCACCATGGTGAGATAATATTGCATTAATAACCATTGGGTGCTCATTATATTTTTTGGCTATTTCAACCCCAATCTCAGTATGAGAACCTTCACTTTCCTGGTCTATTGCTTTTCCAATATCGTGAAGCAAACCTGCTCTTTTGGCTAACTTTTCATCCAAACCAAGCTCAGCAGCCATAATGCCAGCTATTTTTGCCACTTCAATAGAGTGTGCCAGTACATTCTGCCCATAACTTGTTCTATATTTTAACCTACCGATCAGTTTTAATAGATCAGGGTGTATATTGTGCAGTCCAAGATTAAAAGCAGTCTCTTCACCAACTTCTAAAATATATTTTTCAAGCTCAGCCTTACTCTTTTCATAAGCTTCTTCAATTCTAGCAGGGTGAATCCTACCATCAGATATCAGCTTTTCCAAAGTTAACTTAGCTATTTCTCTTCTAAAAGGGTCATAAGATGATAAAATGACTGCTTCAGGTGTATCATCTACAATAATATCAACACCAGTAATACTCTCAAATGTTCTTATATTTCTACCTTCCCTACCTATGATTCTACCCTTCATCTCATCGTTTGGTAAGCTAACAACAGATACAGCAACTTCTCCAATATACTCAGGGGCACATCTTTGAATAGCTGTCGCAATTATACTTTGAGCTTTTTTCTCAGCCATATGCTTAGTTTCTTCTTCCAACTCTTTTAAAGTCCTTGCAGCATCCTTTTTAGCTTCAGCCACCATTTCATTTATAAGCATCTCTTTTGCTTCATCTCTTGTCATCCCAGCTACTTTTTCTACCTCAGTTAATAACTTCATTTTTAACTGTTCTACCTCATCCATTTGAGATTTTAAATTACTTAGCTTTTCCTCAAGCTCCTGCTCCCTTTTAGAAATCAACTCCTCTTTCTTATCGACAAGCTCCAGCTTCTTGTCAATATTTTCTTCCTTCGAAATTAAGCGTTTTTCTTGCAATTGTAATTCTTTTCTTTTCTCTTTAACCTCTTTTTCAAGCTCCTGTTTCCCTTTGAAAATAATATCTTTTGCTTCTAACTTTGCTTCTTTAACTATTTCATCAGCTTCCCTTTTAGCCCTACTAATGATCTCCTCTGCTGTTTTATTTAATCTGATATTTTCAGTTTCACTTTTCTTCTTTTGAATTATTATCCCTAATAATAAGCCAATTATCAGACCTGCAATAGCTAGTAAAATATTCAACCAAATCATCAATTACCTCCTATTTCTCTTTTTTCTGTTAACACAAAATCAAGTTTCACATCATGTGATTCCACTGGGAGTTTTTCAACAACTTGAAAATCGTATGCAAAACCTATCAATACTTTTGCATAAATACTTTTTAAAAATCTGTCATAATAACCTTTTCCATACCCCAAACGATAACAGTTGTTATCAAACACTACACCTGGTACCACCACTACATCAAAATTATCTACGCTACTCACCCTTTTAGGCTCCCTGATACCATATTTTCCTGGTACCAAGTCCTTAAAACCCTCAAAACAACCAACTGTTAATCTTTCTTTATATACAACTGGCAAAAAAACTTCTTTACCATTATCTTTTAGATATTCAATCAGTTTAATAGTTCTAACTTCATTATTGAAACTTAAATACAATAAGTAACTATTATAATTACTAAAATTTCTTATAAACTTTTCTGTAATTGTAGCACTAGCTTTTTCTATAAAAAATTCATCAAGTTCATTTCTCAATTTTTTATATTTTTCCCTTAACTCATTTTTCTTCATAAATTTCTTTTCCCCATAGCTTAATTAGCCTGTCATAAATCTTAGCTTCAAATCCAATTTTAGATGGTTTATAAAAAACTTTTTTCTCTGGCATATAACTCTGCTTGACAAAATCTCCATAATCAAAAGGGTACTTATAATCTTTACTGTTATTTTTTAAATGATCTGGCGGTAGTGGATTATGTTTTTCAAGATATTCGTTACATTTTTTTAGAGCTAAATAAGACTTATTGCTCTTAGGGATGGATGCTAAGTAAGTGATAACATGAGCTAGAATTATTTCTCCCTCAGGCATACCCACTTTTTCAAATGCCTCATAGCCAGCATTAACTACACTCAAAGCAGTTGGCACAGCATTTCCTATATCTTCAGAAGCTGATATTAAAAGACGCCTAAAAATTATCTTTGGATCGACCCCATTTTTGACTAATCTCAAAGCCCACAATAATGCTGCATCTGGATCGCTACCGCGAATGCTTTTAATCATAGCTGATAACAAATGGTAATAATTATCTGTGTTAAAAGTTATATCAAAAGGTAGAAGTGTAATATCCTCTGAGCTAATCAAGAGCTTGTTATCAACCTTTTTTGAGATTTTAGCTAAAGAATCAATCATAATATAAAATTTCCTAACATCGGCATTTGACGCATCAATTAACAAATCTTTCAAGTCATCATCAAAAACTACATCTTCAACATTATACTCGGTCTTGAGCCAACCTATTGCTCTTAAAAATAGTTTTTTAAAATCATCTCTTTTAGGTTTTTTCATTTCAAATAATAAACTTCTAGATCTTAAAGGAGGGATAAGGTTATAAAATGGGTTTTCTGTTGAGGCACCAATTAATTTGACATACCCATCATCAATAATGTTTAATAAAAGGTTTTGCTGAGATTTGTTAAAATGATGAATTTCATCAATAAAAACTATTGAGGTTTTCCCATACCCTTTTGTTTCTTCAACAATTTTTTTAATATCAGCTGTGCCACTATTTGCAGCATGCAAACGATAGAAAATCATTGAATGTTGTCTGCCAATCAATCTCGCTAAAGTGGTTTTTCCAATTCCTGGAGGCCCAATTAGTATAATTGACTGAAAATCACCACTAATTACAATATTTTTGAATAAAGCTCTACTGTCTAATAGATGTTCCTGTCCAACAACTTCATCAAATGTTTTAGGTTCTAAAGCCTCTAATATTTTCATCTGCTATACATAAAAAAAGCCCCCGCAAGTGCCGACCGTGTAGTCCATTTGCAGCCCTGGCTAACCAGGTTGAGGGAATCACGGCTGCTTTAGGCTTCCCACTCAAAGGTGGGCTTGCACACCACAGCCAGTATCATCCCTCTTTTAAGAGGTGTTGGCTCCAAATTTCCTACACTGTATCGAGCACCGCAGGGGCTATTCTTTAAACACCCTCTACGATTTCCAGTTTCTTTTCTATTTCGCTTAACCTATTTTCTAAAAAGTCCAAATCTCTTTTAACTTTTAAATACTCAGTTGCAATATCAAAAGCTGCCATAATAGCTACTTTGGATGTGGTCAATATACGATATGTTTCTTCAATCTCTTTCATCCGATTTTCAACCATTTTAGCAGCTTCTTCCAAAAAAAACTCATCAAAATCTGATCTAATTCTATATTTATTTCCATAAATTGAAACTTCTAAAACTTTCAAAGTGCCACACCTCTTAAATCCTGCTTAGCAGGCTTTCAATTTTAGCTGCTATTAACTCTCTTTCCTCTTCATACTCCTTAACTTTTAATTCTAAATCTTCCTTTTCTTTCTTTAACTGCTCGTTTTCTTCTAATAATTTATTATATTTTTCAAGCAGTAAATCTATCTTTTTCTCTAACTCATCAATTTTTTCCTTTAACTCCACCATATCTGTAAATTACAATAATACAAAGATAATGTCAATCACAAGTTAGTTATCTCACATTGACATTGCGGATACCGTCAGGTTTCCAGGCTGGAGAAATGGTAAGGGCACCTTTTCTTTTGCATTTTAAAATAGATGCATAAGAGATAGAAAAGCTACCGTATTTTTTATTTATTTTATCCATCGCATGATAAAGCTTACTTTTCCTTTCATCTTCAAATATATTTTGCAAACAAACAGTATCGTGAACCAACTTACCAAGAGATACCCCCACCAATCTGACCCCTTTTGAAATATCAAAATCTTCAATTATTTTTTTGGCAAAATCGTAAATATGGTGTGTGGCCGAAGTAAAAAAAGGTAATGTATAACTCTTTCCAAAAGATTTCATATCTGTATCTCTAATCACCACAAATAACCTTTTCCCAGAGACTCTGTTTTGCCTTGCTCTTTCCGAAACCATTTCACACAACTGAAGTAAATATGGTGATAACTCATCCATATTAAATATATCCATCGGTAAAGTCATACTATGTCCAATGGATTTAACAGGCTCTTCTTTTGTATTTACCCCTTCAAAATATTCACCATTTGCCATAGCATAAAGCTTATACCCATTTTTCCCAAACATCTCTACAAGACTATCAATCCCAAACTCCCTCAAATCCTTCGTAGAAAAAATACCTAAATTTTCAAACCTTTTTGCAAGTCTTCTACCTACCCCCCAAATCTTAGAAATGGGAAAACTATCTATAAAATCTTTATTTTTCTCCCTTGGAACATAACAGAAACCATCTGGCTTATTTACTCCGCTTGCCATTTTCGCAATAAGTTTATTAGAACCAACCCCTATAGAGCAGGTAATTCCAAATTTGCTCTTTATAAAACTTTTGATCATAAAAGCCACATCCTCAGGGGGTAAATTAACATAAGAAAGATCAAGAAAGGCTTCATCCACAGAATACATCTCAACATCAGAAGTAATAGTAAGCAAAAAATTGTATATCTGCTTTGACACATAAGTATATTTGCGATTGTTCCCAACCACTAAAACTATATGAGGACACAATCTCATAGCCTCAAACTTACTCATACCAGTCCTAACACCATACTTTCTCGCTTCATAAGAGGCTGTAGTCACCACAGTGCGCTCTTTGGCACCTATCACAGCAACAGGTTTTCCCCTTAAAAGTGGATTTGATGCTTGCTCCACAGAAGCAAAAAATGCATCCATATCTATACACATTATCATAAAAATCCCCTTGATTTTTACTAACAACCAGATTATAAACAAACAAATGTTTACTTTCAAGAGAAATTTAAACAAAAAAGAGGTAGCTATGCTTACGAAAAAACAAGAACAAATGCTCAATTTTCTTATAAGTTTTAAAAACAGATACGGTTATTACCCAACCATAAGAGAAATTTGTACACATTTAAAACTATCATCCACCGCATCAGCAAAAAAGATGCTCGATAGGCTGGAAGAAAAAGGGGTAATAAGAAGAGGGCATGGAAAAGCAAGATTAATAGAAATAGTCAATCACACCCACAAAAAAGGTATCCCTGTTTTAGGAAAAGTTGCAGCAGGTTATCCAATCCTTTCCGAAGAAAATATTCTTACTTACATCAACTTAGAAAAATTTTTAGACACAGATAAATATTTCTTTTTAAAAGTTACAGGCGACAGTATGATCGAAAAGAAAATTTTTGACGAAGATTTAGTTTTAGTAGAACTCACCAAAGAGCTTAAAAATGGTGATATTGGCGTTTTCAGATTAAATGGAGAAGTAACAGTAAAAACTTATTATCATAATAAAAACTCGATCATACTAAAACCTGAAAACCCTTTTTATGAAAATATAATTGTAGAAGAGACAGACGATTTCGAAATAATTGGTAAAGTAGTTTTTATATTACGCAGCCCATAAATATTTAAAACAATTTTACAATCATAAGAATTTTGTTTAAATCAAATATTTCTCTTGACTATATTTATTTTTAATCAATAATAATCATTAATTAAAGGAGGTTATTATGAAAAAAGATTATGTATCAAAAAAAATTAATTTAAAACTATTACATCAAAATTGCAGTGAAAGATGTCCGTTAGGTAATGATTTTAATTACAAAGAAGAATTTGAAAGTCTTGATATTGAAGCTGTTAAGAAAGATTTGAAAGAGTTAATGACAAATTCTCAAGAATGGTGGCCTGCTGATTTTGGACACTATGGACCTTTATTTATTAGAATGGCATGGCATAGTGCTGGCACCTATCGTATTGCAGATGGAAGAGGTGGAGCAAATTCTGGTCAGCAGAGATTTGCACCTGTAAACAGCTGGCCTGACAATGTTAATCTTGATAAAGCAAGAAGACTTTTATGGCCTATTAAGAAAAAGTATGGAAGAAAATTATCGTGGGCTGATTTGCTTGTTCTTGCTGGTAATGTTGCTTTAGAATCAATGGGCTTTGAAACAATAGGATTTTCAGGTGGAAGGGTTGACTGGTGGGAAGCAGATGAAAGTGTATATTGGGGACCAGAAGAAGAGTGGCTTGAAGATCAGAGACATACTGAAGAAGGTGAACTTGAAGGTCCTCTTGCTGCTACTCAGATGGGATTAATATATGTAAACCCAGAAGGACCTGGTGGAAATCCAGATCCTAAAGAAGCGGCAAAGGATATTAGAGAAGCATTTAGAAGAATGGGAATGGATGATGTGGATACTGTTGCATTAATTGCTGGTGGACATACATTTGGCAAATGCCATGGAGCAAGCACAATTGACCATTTAGGCCCAGAGCCTGAATTAGCGCCAATCAATGAACAGGGACTTGGCTGGAAAAATTCTTATAAAAGTGGAAAAGGGCCAGATACTATAACAAGCGGATTAGAAGTAACATGGACAAGTTCTCCTACACAGTGGAGTAATAATTTTTTATGGAACCTTTTTGGTTATGAATGGGAATTAACTAAGAGTCCAGCAGGAGCATACCAATGGGTTGCAAAAGGTGCTCCAAAAATTGTCCCAGATGCACATGATCCAGAAAAGAAACATCCACCAACAATGTTAACTACTGATCTTGCTTTGAGATATGATCCAGAATATGAAAAAATAGCAAGAAGATTTTTAGAAAATCCTCAAGAGTTTGCTAAGGCTTTTGCAAGAGCATGGTTTAAATTAATTCATAGAGACTTAGGACCTCGTTCAAGATATGTGGGCAAAGAAATTCCTGAAGAAGTTTTTCCATGGGAAGACCCTTTACCAGAAGCTGATTATCCAATAATTGATGAAAATGATCTTGAAAAGTTAAAAGAAAAAATTATAAATTCAGGATTAAAAATTTCTGAACTTGTCTATACAGCATGGTCTTCAGCTGCTACTTTTAGAGGATCTGATAAAAGAGGTGGAGCAAATGGAGCAAGAATTAGATTAATTCCCCAAAAAGATTGGGAAGTAAATATGCCAGAACAATTATCAAATGTATTAAATGTATTAGAAAATATTCAAAAAGAGTTTAATAAAGAGCAAGAAAATCTTGATGGCAAAAAAGTATCTTTAGCAGATTTAATTGTGTTAGGAGGTTGCGCTGCTATAGAAGAAGCAGCTAAAAAAGCAGGATTTAATGTAAAAGTTCCATTTACTCCAGGAAGAGTTGACGCGACTCAAGAACAAACAGATATTGAAACTCATAGATACTTAGAACCTGTTTACGATGGATTTAGAAATTATCTTAAGAAAAAATTTAACATCCCAGCAGAAACTCTTTTAATTGACAGAGCACAACTTTTAACATTAACTGTTCCTGAGATGACAGTATTATTAGGCGGTTTAAGAGTTTTAAATTCAAATTTTAACTATTCTCCTCATGGTGTATTTACACAAAATAAAGAAGCTCTTAGCAATGATTTTTTTGTAAACTTGCTTGATTTAAATACTGAATGGATTCCAGTAGATGATGAAGAATATATATTTGAAGGGAAAGATAGAAAAACTGGTGAAACAAAATGGACAGCAACAAGAGTTGACTTAATTTTTGGTCATCATCCAGAGTTAAGAGCCCTTGCTGAATTTTATGCAAGTGATGATGCTAAAGAAAAATTTATAAATGATTTTATCACAGCCTGGGATAAAGTAATGAATCTTGATAGATTTGATGTTAAATGGTGGTAAATTATTTAAGAGGTAGCTACATATGTAGCTACTTCTTTTTATTTTCAACAGCAAAAATTAAAAAAACAATTAAAAATAACATTTTTTAAATATTCTTTATGATTTTAACTTCTGGTTCTAATAAAATGTTAAATTTTTTATAAACCTCGTTTTGCACAAATTCTATTAAATCCAAAATATCTTTTGCTTTGGCATCACCAAGATTTACTATGAAATTTGCATGTTTTTCAGATACCATTGCTCCACCTATCCTATACCCTTTTAGTCCACACTCTTCAATAAGTCTTCCTGCATAATCTCCTTTTGGTCTTTTAAAAACCGAACCGCATGATGGATACTCTAAAGGTTGTTTACTATCTCTTTTCTTTAAAATTTCATCTACTTTAGACTTAAGATATTTTTTATCACCATACATTTTCTTAAACTTTGCAAACAAAACAATTCTATTTTTCAACCCTTCTGCTATACGATAACCAAACTTGCAATCAGCATTTGATAAACTTATTATCCCCTTTCTAACCATATCATAGGCAACACATTCCGTTAAGACATCCTTTATTTCAGTGTTAAACGCTCCAGCATTCATATTTACAGCACCACCAACAGAGCCAGGTATCCCTGCAAGCTCTTCAAAACCAGAAACCCCTCTATCAACAGAAAACTCAACCAACTCAGAAAGCTTAACCCCAGCACCGACCAAAATATAATTATCTTTTTCTATCAACCATCTATTTAACAAGCCAGTGTAAATAACCACCCCATCAAAACCTTCATCCATAAACAATATGTTAGAACCAGCTCCCAACAAAACATAATTCATAGAAAGCCTTTCAGCAAAATTGATAGCAACCCCAACATCATCATTACTGATAACTTTAATAAAATATTTTGCCTTTCCGCCAACTCTGTAAGATGTATAATTTGAAAGAATCTCATCTTTTAATATTATCATTTGTCGATACGAGTCCCTTTTAAAGCATTTTTACAATCACAGTCATTTTTAACGATACCTATAAAATCTGGTATATTTTGTATCACTTTCTTAATATTCTCATTACTTTTTTTCATAGTATCAATAACTTCATCCACAGTTAATTTAGTTTTGCTAATACCAGCTGCATAATTTGTCACAATACTCATATTTGCATAGCAAATTTCTAGCTCTCTTGCCAATGGTGCTTCTGGGAACAAGGTCATCCCTACAATATCAGCATCAACCTGTTTATAAAACTTTATCTCTGCAGCAGTTTCAAGTCTTGGACCATTTGTACAGATGTAAGTTCCAACATCAAAAAAACTTAAATCTTGTGCCATACAACTTTCAATAAGAACAGTTCTTAAATAAGGACAAAATGGATTTGTAAAATCGATATGATATTTCTCTTCCAGCTCATCATAAAAAGTGGAATTTCTACCATATGTCATATCTATCGCATTATCTGGAACAACCATATCCCCTGGCTTTAATAACTTATTTATCCCACCAACTGCAGTAAAAGAAAAAATATGTTTTACACCAAGTTCATAAAAGCCATAAATATTGGCTCTATAATTAACTTTATGTGGTAAAATTTTGTGATTTTTACCGTGTCTATTTAAAAAGTAAAACTTACAATTTTTATACTCAAATACTTTATAGCTATCAGATGGACTACCAAATCTATTATCCAATTTTATTTCTTCAAGAAATTCAAGGCCATCAATTTCATATAATCCACTCCCACCTATTATCCCTATTTTCATTTCAACCTCCAGACCGATTAATTTATACTTTAGGTTTTGGTAAATTCCAATTTTTAAAAATAGATATGAGTCTTATAGAAAAAACAACTAATACAGCTAAAGTTACACTAAAAGTTTCACTCAGCCCCATTTTGTGAGCAAGAAGATAAAAAAAACCACCCACTATACAAGCAGAAGCATATATCTCCCTTTGAAGTACTAGTGGCACCTCTTGTTGTAAAACATCCCTTATCATTCCGCCAAAGGTACCTGTCATTACACCCAAAAATACCGAGCCTATCATCCCAATATTATATTCCATCCCTATTGATGTCCCAATCACAGTAAATATTCCAAGCCCTAAAGCATCCATAATAAGCAAAAATTTAAATCTTCTCTCTATTAATCTATGAAAATAAAAAGTCATCAGTGATACCAAAATAGAAATAATCAAATAATTATAATCTCTAAAAATGAAAGGTGGAATTCTTCCCACAACAATATCTCTTAAAGTACCGCCACCAACAGCGGTTACTACTCCAAGAAAAATCACTCCATATAAATCCATCTTCTTTCTTACACCCGCAACAGCACCACTTGCTGCAAAAGCGGCAGTACCTACAAGATCAAATAGATAGATAAATTTTGGTAACATTATACTTTTTCTAATCGCAAAATTTTCTTTGCCTGAGAAGCAATATGCTCATCATGTGTTACCATCAATATGGTTATCCCTTGTTCATTCAATCTTTTAAACTCATCAATAACAGTTTTACTATTTTCTTTATCTAAATTTCCTGTAGGTTCATCAGCAAATATTATCAGAGGATCATTTATCAGAGCCCTTGCAATGGCAACTCTTTGCTGCTCTCCACCTGATAACTCATTTGGGAAATGATTTAATCTATTAATTAAACCCATCTTATCCAATATAGCTTTTGCCTTTTTAAAAGCTTCATCTTTTTTACCAGTTATCATAGCAGGCAAAGCCACATTCTCTATTGCGGTAAAATCGTCCAAAAGATAATGAAATTGAAAAACAAACCCAAAATACTGATTTCTAATATTATCAAGCTCTTTTTCATTCTGATATATATTTTCACCATTTAATAAAACAAATCCGTTATCAGGTTTTTCTAAACCACCAAGGATATGTAAAAGTGTGGATTTCCCAGCTCCAGAAGGGCCAACAATTGCTATAAAATCACCTTTGTCTACTTCAAAGTTAAAATTATCCAAGACCTTTATCAAATAATCACCTTTTTTAAAGGTCTTAGATAGATTTTTGGCTTCCAACAACATTATTCATTCCTCAACAGTTCTACAGGATCAAGTTTTGCTGCTTGTTTCGCAGGATAAATAGAAGAAAAATATGTAATTATCACAGCGCATATAGATACAATGATAAACACTTCTGGCATAATCTTTACTGGTATTCTATCCATATAGTAAATATCCTCTGGTAAGCTGATAATTTTATACTTTTCCAATATAAAACAGATTAAATAGCCAAGTATATCACCAATTATTGTTCCCACAATACCAATAAATAACCCCTGTTTCACAAAAATTTTTCTTATCAATTTCTGATTAGCTCCAAAAGATCTCAAAATTGCTATATCTTTTCTTTTATCTTTTACTGTCATCGTAATAAGGCTTATTATATTAAACGATGCCACCACCACTATCAATGTAAGTATGACGAACATAGCAGCTTTTTCCAGTTTTAATGCACTAAAAAGATTTCTATTCATACTGAGCCAATCCCTAGCCCAATAAGGGAACCCAAGCTTTGCTTGAATGTTCGCTGCTATTTCACCACTTTTATTAAAATCAATAGTTTTTACAGAAAGGCCAGATACCCCTTCCCTTTTTATTTTGAAAAAATTTTTTAACACATTTAAATCTACAAATATCAATGAATTATTGTATTCATACATCCCAGTATCAAAAATAGCTCCCACTTTAAAATGTTTCATGATTGGTGTAAATCCAAAAGGCCCTTTCTTCCCAAAAGGGGAAATCAAAACGACATCGTCACCAACAACAACACCCAAAGTATTTGCAAGCTCCTTTCCAATGGCGATATAAGGTTTTGTAGAATTATCACTTAGAAATTTTAAATCCCCCTGTTTTATAAATTTACCCAGATTTGTGGCCTTAACTTCCAATTCTGGTATTATCCCTTTTACAGCAACTCCATTAACAGCATCTTTGGTACTCACCAGAACCTGACTCATGATAAAAGGGGCAACTGCAACCACACCATCAACTTTTTCGACCTTTTTTGCAATTTCCTTCCAATTTTCTATTGGTGTTCCATCTAATTTATTTATTACGATGTGAGAGTTTGCTCCAACTATTTTCTCTTTTAAATTTTCTGAAAACCCAGTTAAAACGCTCGTTACTACAATCAATGTAGCAACACCAAGAACAATACCAACAATGGAGATAAAAGATATAAATGATAAAACTTTTGATGATTTTTTTGATTTTAAATATCTAAAGGCTATAAACCCATCTATTTTAGCCACAATTACTCCCACTCAATAGTTGCTGGTGGCTTTGAACTAATATCATAAACTACTCTATTAATCCCTTTAACTTCATTTATTATCCTATTTGAAATCCTTGCCAGCACATCATAGGGGATTTTAGCCCAGTCTGCAGTCATTCCATCAAGGCTTGTAACAGCTCTAAAAGCGAGCACATGCTCATAGGTTCTTTCATCCCCCATAACACCAACACTTTTCACAGGCAAAAGCACAGTAAAAGCCTGCCAAATTTCTCTATAAAGTCCTGCTTTTTTTATTTCTTCAATAGCTATAAAGTCAGCTTCTCTTAAAATATCTAATCTCTCTTTTGTAATATCGCCAATCACTCTAATGGCTAACCCAGGGCCAGGGAAAGGGTGTCTATAAACAATATCCTCTGGCAGACCCAACTCTAAACCTACTTGCCTTACTTCATCTTTAAAAAGTTCTCTTAAAGGCTCAATCAGTTTGAAATTCATCTTTTCTGGCAAACCACCCACATTATGATGGGTTTTAATGGTTGCAGAAGGGCCTTTAAAGGAAACAGACTCTATTACATCTGGATAAAGTGTTCCTTGAGCTAAAAAATCAAACCTACCAAGCTTTTCAGCTTCTCTTTCAAAGATTTTTATAAAGAGATTGCCTATAATCTTTCTTTTTTTCTCAGGGTCAGTTACCCCTCTTAAAGCCTTTAAAAATTCCTCTTCAGCATCCACATAAATAAGATTTATATTAAAATTGTCTCTAAATGTTTTAACTACTTGCTCAGCCTCATTTTTTCTCAATAAACCGTTATTTACAAAGACACATGTTAAATTTTTTCCAATAGCTTCATTTAATAAAACAGCAACAACAGATGAATCAACTCCACCACTAAGTGCACACAAAACCTTTTTATCACCAACCTGTTCTCTAATCTTTTCTATTTCATTGTGAATAAAATTACCAGCAGTCCAAACAGGCAAGCACCCACAAATTTTAATAGCAAAATTTGCTAAAATGTTGCTACCGTAATCGGTATGAGCAACCTCAGGGTGAAACTGAAGTGCATAAAACGGTTTCTCTTTGTGTTTCATAGCTGCTACAGGTGAATTATCAGTTCTTCCAATTACAATAAAATCCTCAGGCATTTTTTCCAATCTATCGCCATGACTCATCCATACTTTTAACTTCCCATCCTCCAATGGTATATCATCAAAGAGTATTTCCTTTTGATTAACAATTAGTTCAGCATAACCATATTCTCTCTTTTCAGCTCTACCAACAACACCATTAAAATGTTTGCACATTAGCTGCATCCCATAACATATACCTAGAACAGGTACACCAAGCTCATATATCTTTTCACTTACAAAAGGTGCATCTTCATCATATACACTCTTAGGACCACCTGATAAAATTATACCTTTTGGATTAAACTCTTTTATCTTTTCCAATCCAATATTAAATGGAAATATTTCGCAATAAACCCTGCTTTCTCTTATTCTTCTGGCTATAAGCTGTGTATATTGAGACCCAAAATCTAAAATCAATATTTTATTGTGCAAATAGTCCATTATTCACCCCTATATCAATTATCTGTAATCCAATAAAATTATGTTGATATCCAATAGTTTGGTGCTTCTTTTGTGATAATCACATCATGCACATGACTTTCTCTTAGACCAGAGTTTGTAATTTTTACAAATTTTGCATTCTTTCTTAATTCTTCAATGGTAGCACATCCACAATACCCCATACCTGCTCTAAGACCACCGACGAGCTGATATATCGTATGACTTAAATCCCCTTTGTAATGCACTCTACCTTCTATCCCTTCTGGAACAAATTTGCCCTCCATATCCATTTCATCTTGGAAATATCTATCTTTACTTCCTTTTTTCATCGCACCAACTGAACCCATCCCTCTATAAACTTTATAACTTCTACCTTGATAAAGCTCTATTTCTCCAGGTGATTCTGTAGTACCAGCTAAAAGTGAACCTATCATAACTACAGACGCACCAGCACCTATTGCTTTAACAATATCTCCAGAAAATTTTATCCCACCATCAGCAATTATCGGAATTCCATATTTATCAGCAACTTTAGCACAATCCATTATAGCTGTAATTTGAGGCACCCCAACACCTGCTACAACTCTCGTAGTGCAAATAGAACCAGGTCCAATCCCCACCTTTACACAATCTGCACCAGCTTTTATTAAATCTTCACAAGCTTCAGCTGTGGCTACATTTCCAGCCACTAAATCCAAATCAGGATATTTTTTCTTTATAGCTTTTACCGTTTCAATTACTTTTACAGAATGTCCATGAGCTGTATCCACTACAATAACATCAACCCCTTTTTCCAGTAAAGCATCTACCCTATCAAAAGTATCTGGCCCCACTCCAACAGCTGCACCAACCCTCAGTCTTCCAAGCTCATCTTTTGTTGCATTAGGATATTTTAATTTCTTATTTATATCTTTGATAGTAATGAGCCCTTTTAATTCAAAATTATCATCCACCACCAATAATTTTTCAATTCTATGTTTTTGAAGATGTTCTTTAGCCTCTTCTAATGATGTACCCACAGGAACTGTTACAAGATTTTCCTTTGTCATGTATTTTTCAACCTTGCCAGTATAATCTGTAACAAAACGCAAATCTCTATTAGTAATAATCCCCACCAGTTTATGCCCTTTAACCACAGGGATACCACTTATTTTATACTTAGCCATCAGGTCTAATGCATCCTGAACAGTTCTTTCAGGCTCTATTGTGATTGGATCCACTATCATCCCACTTTCAGATCGCTTAACCTTATCAACCTCTTCAGCTTGTTCTTCTATACTCATATTTTTATGAATAAAACCAAGTCCACCTTCTTGAGCAATTGCAATAGCCATCCTCGCCTCAGTTACTGTATCCATCGCAGCACTAACAATTGGGATATTAAGCTTAATTTTTGCTGTTAAAGATGTAGCTGTAGAAACATCCTTAGGTAAAAAAGAACTTTTTTGCGGAATAAGAAACACATCATCAAATGTTAATGCTTCTTTGATTATCTTATCACTCATGTAAAACCTCTCCTTATTTTAATATCCCCAATCTCTACTATATCTAAAATCTTTATCAATTGTTCTATTGCTAATTTTTGCAATTACTGGTAATTGCCTTTTAAACTGATTTCTTCTAATCCTTTCTTTCACATTATCTATAAACTCTTCCGTAAATCCCATCCTTAAAAGTTCACTTTTATCTTTTCTGTCATCAATCATTGCCTTTAACAATCTATCCACATCACGATAAGTAAATCCCAGTTCTTCTTCATCTGTCTGACCTTCCCATAAATCAGCTGTTGGCTTCTTCTCTATAACTCTTTTTGGAATATTTAAATATTCTGCCAGTTCCCAAACCTGAGTTTTATATAAATCACCAATTGGGTTGATTGCACAAGCAAGATCTCCATACCATGTCCCATAACCTAAAAGTAGCTCAGTCTTATTGCTAGTACCTAAAACAATACCACCAACTTCTGCTGATTTATCAAAAAGAACTATCATCCTCATTCTAGCCATTACATTCCCTTTTCTAAGGTTTGATATATTTGGATTTATTTTAAAATAGGGGTCAACAAAGTTTGTTATCTCAATTATCTCAAAGTTTACTCCCAAAAAATCAGCAACTAACTTTGCATCATCAAGACTCTCTTTACTACTAGTTTTATAAGGTAAAGCATAAGCATAAACCCTATCTTTACCCAATGCTAATGTAGCCAATGTAGCACTTAAAGCAGAATCTATACCACCACTTAAACCTACTACTACATTTTTAATACCTATTTTTTCCACTTCTTCTTTTATAAAACTTGTCAATATCTTCGTAACCAAATCATAATTAAGACTTATTCTGCCATTAGCCATTTATTTCTCCATATTTTTTATAATTTCAGATATAATGTATGATTTGTCATCTTTTAAAAATGGGGAAATCACACGACTTCTCTTAATCTCAGATCTATCTATATTTGTAGAAACAATTGCCTCCTCAAACAGTGGAAGTTCTATCACTTCTTCCCCCATAGGAGAAAAAATACATGAGCCACCCCAAAAAGTAACTCCCTCTTCAACCCCTACTCTATTTACAAAAACCACATAAGAATTACAACTTAATGCCATATATTTTAATGCTGTATACCAAAAATCTTTAACATAAAATTTATTTTCGTATATACCTCTTGCAGGACTATTTGAAATCACATATATTACTTCCACCTTTTGTAATTTCATTGCATAAATGGAACTTGCCTGAAGGGCATCTTCACATATCAGTAAACCACTTCTAA
The DNA here is from genome assembly GCF_049472675.1 of Deferribacter thermophilus. Classification (NCBI taxonomy): domain Bacteria; kingdom Pseudomonadati; phylum Deferribacterota; class Deferribacteres; order Deferribacterales; family Deferribacteraceae; genus Deferribacter; species Deferribacter thermophilus. The sequence goes on along the minus strand of NZ_JAPNXM010000001.1, from coordinate 105,905 downwards.
AGTGTTTAGTATCAAAAACTTTAAAATTATTTCCAGCTGTAAAATATCGCCCCTCCTCAAACATTGTATAATCAGGTAGGTACACTTTTTTGTGTATATGCTTCATACCATCATTTTCAAAATAAAATGCTGAATTGTAAGATAAATAATCTACATCTTCAAAGACACCACCCACAATAATTGAAATATATTTTGATAACTCTTTGAATTTTTTAAAAACTGAAGAAGTTATATTTAATCCAGTATCTACAACCAAATCTCTCAAAAAATAACCAGTTAAAGATAATTCGGGAAAAACAATTATATCAGATTTTGATTCTATTGCTCTTTCTATTATTTCGATATGCTTTTCGAAATTTTTATTTACATCACCTAAAAAAGGCTTTATTTGAGCTATCGAAATCTTAGGCATAAGCCCCCCTATTTTAGCTCTCTAACAAAAGTTCCACTTTTTCCACCAGTCTTTTTTAACAGCATTATCTCTGAAATAACCATCTCTTTATCAACAGCTTTACACATATCATAAATTGTCAGAGCAGCGACAGACACACCTGTTAATGCTTCCATTTCTACTCCAGTTTTCCCAGTCAATCTAACTTTGCAGTCAATTTTTATCCTATTTTTACCTGGCTCAGGAGTAAAATGTATTTCAGCACCTGTGATATTTAAAGGATGGCACATTGGGATTAAATCAGATGTTCTTTTTAAAGCCATAATTCCAGCTACTCTAGCTACTTCAAACACATTACCTTTTTCAATCTTTTTATTTAATATTAAATCCAAAGTCTCTTGTCTCATATATATAAAACCTGATGCATGTGCCTCTCTAAAAGTATCCCTCTTTTCGCTCACATCCACCATTTTACTTCTACCATCTTCATCAAAATGTGTGAGTTTCATTTTACCCCCTTTAAAGGTAATGTTTTAAAAAGTAAGTTAATATCTAGTGTACTTTCAATATAATCCCATATTTTACCATCATAATTTTTAATTTCAAAATATTTATTATCATTATATTGATATCTCAATTTGACATATTCCACTTTTTTATTATCTTTGTACTCATATATTTTAATCACATAACTTTTAGCTTCTTCAACAAACATTTTAAAAAATATCACTTCAATCAATTGCTTTAGCACATCTTGAAAAGGATTATTAATATCAATTTTTTTTACACCATCTTTAACATCCAATGTATACACAAGTTTTACTTCAAGGGTATCACCTTTTTTAGTTATTGATTCAAACTTAAATACTGGAACATACCCAGTTTCTAAATAATATTTAGACTCTTTCATATAAAAGTTGTATCGTTTGATTAAACTATCTAAATCTATTTCAATCTTTTTTAATTGGTAAGGCCCTCTTTTTACCTCTTTTTTTAATGTATTTTTTATCTCAACATATTTTTTTAATACATAACCTGTTTTTACATTATTGTATTTTATTAAATACCAATCGTTATTATAATCTTGTATTATGATTATTTTAAACCCTTCATACAAAACCCTTAATTTCTTAGAAGATAAGCTTGGCTCTTTATAAACATAAGTAGTTCGCTTTACTTTACCAAGAAATTCCACATATTTTTTTGACGAAGTTTCATTATCTGCATAAGATAAATTGAAGAATAAAGTTATCAAACATAAAGTATAAAAACTTTTAAACATTAAATCTAAAATAGATAATATCCCCATCTTTTACTATATAATCTTTCCCTTCTAATCTAAGTTTCCCCAATTCTTTAATTCTTTGCAGAGATTTATATTCTTTAAAAGTATCAAAATCAACAACTTCAGCTCTAATAAAGCCTCGCTCAATGTCAGTATGGATTTTCCCTGCAGCCTTTACGGCAGTAGTACCATTTTTTATTGTCCAAGCTTTAACTTCTTTTTCCCCAGCAGTAAAAAATGTTATTAAATCAAGTAATTTATACCCTTCTAATATCATTAATTCCAATCCAGATTTTTCTATACCCATCTCTTTCAAATATTGTTTGGCTTCATCCTCATCCAATTCTGCTAGTTCAGCTTCCATTTTCCCACAAATTTTTACAGTCTTCGCATTCTCTTTTTCTGCTAATTCATTAACTTTTTTCACATAATCATTATCTTCAAAAATACCATCTTCATCAACATTCATCACATACATCATAGGTTTTAATGTTAATAAATTATATTCTTTTAAAAATGCTTTTTCATCTTCAGTTAAAACATTTCTCAATAAGTTGCCCTCAGAACATTTTTTATATAGATCTTTTAAAAAAGAAACCCTTTCTTTCAACTCTTTATTACCACTTTTAGCATTTTTTTCTAATCTTATAATAGCTCTTTCTAAAACTTCTAAATCGGCTAATAATAGCTCTGTATTTATAACTTCTATATCATTGATAGGATCAACCTTTCCATGAACATGCACAACATTTTCATCATCAAAACATCTTACAACATGAGCAATAGCATCAACCTGTCTTATATTAGATAAAAACTGATTACCCAAACCCTCTCCTTTACTAGCACCTTTTACAAGTCCAGCTATATCAACAAATTCCATTACAGTTGGGGTAATTTTTTTAGGCTTAATACAATCAGCTATAAAATAAAGCCTATCATCTGGAACATTTACAATTCCAATATTTGGATCAATTGTGCAAAAAGGGTAATTTGCACTTTCTGCTCTTGCCCTAGTTAGAGCGTTAAATATTGTAGATTTCCCCACATTTGGTAAACCAATTATTCCACAATTAAATCCCATTTAAACCTCTCTATAACAAAATTTATAATAAAAAAGGCCGCTAAAAGCGGCCTTTTTTATAACAATGGAGCAATTATCAAAGAAACAATGCTCATCAATTTTATTAATATATTCATTGCAGGCCCACTTGTATCTTTAAATGGGTCTCCAACTGTATCTCCCACTACAGCAGCTTTATGAGCCTCACCACCTTTTTTCTCACCAGGGATTTCACCTTTTTCTATAGCCTTTTTAGCATTGTCCCAAGCACCACCAGCATTAGCCATAAGCAGTGCAAGTAACACACCAGTTATGGTCGCACCAGCAAGCATACCGCCTAATGCTTCTTTCCCAATACCAAAACCTACTATTATTGGTGCAATAACAGCTATTACACCAGGTAAAACCATCTCTTTTAATGCTGCCTTTGTAGAGATATCAACACAAGTTTTTGGATCAGGCTTAACACCAGGTTTACCTTCAAGAAGACCAGGTATTTCTCTAAACTGTCTTCTAATTTCTTCAACCATTTGACCGGCAGCTTTACCAACAGAAGTCATAGTTAATGCAGCAATTAAAAATGGTAGGAAACCACCTATTAACATACCAATTACAACGTTAGGATGAGTAATATCTATAATATCAATTTTAGCACTACTACTATAAGCAGCAAAAAGAGCCAAAGCAGTCAAAGCTGCTGAACCAATAGCAAACCCTTTACCAACAGCAGCAGTAGTATTTCCAAGAGCATCTAAACTATCTGTAATTTTCCTAACTTCAGGTCCAAGCTCAGCCATTTCAGAGATACCACCAGCATTATCAGCAATTGGACCATAAGCATCAACTGTCATAGTTACACCAACAGTAGCAAGCATACCCACAGCTGCAATACCTATCCCATATAAGCCTGCTGCACTATTAGCTACAAAAATTGCAATACATATCATTACAATTGGTAAAACTGTACTTTCCAATCCAACAGCAAATCCATGAATAATATTAGTTGCAGGACCAGTTTTAGAAGCTTCAGCAATTCTGCGTACAGGTGCTGCAGATGTGTAATATTCTGTAATTAAACCTATTGCAATACCAGCAATTGTTCCAAGGAATAAAGCCCAGAAAACCCCAGTACTTATTCCAAAAGCTTTAATCGCAATATAGGCACCTACTATAAAAAGTATAGCACCAATAAAAGTAGAGTATCTCAAAGCTTTTTGAGGGTCTGTATTTTTAAGAACTTTCATAGAGAAAACACCAATTAATGATGCTGCCAATCCAATAACTGCAAAGAACACTGGTAAATACATCAAATATGCTTGAAGATTTGCACCACCAAGTTTAGCAAGTAATGCTTCATTTGCAGTTGCAGCAATTGCTACTGTTGCAATTATAGAACCTACATAAGATTCAAAAATATCAGCACCCATCCCTGCAATATCACCAACATTATCACCAACATTATCCGCAATAACACCAGGGTTTCTTGGGTCATCTTCAGGAATACCTGCTTCTACTTTACCAACTAGGTCAGCGCCAACATCCGCTGCTTTTGTATAAATACCACCACCAACTCTAGCAAAAAGAGCAATTGATGATGCACCCATAGCAAATCCGTTTATATACTTTGCATTTTCAGGATCACCAAAAATTGCAAAAAAGATCCCTACACCCAATAAACCAAGACTTGCAACAGCAAGCCCCATTACTGCACCACCATTATAAGATACAAAAAGTGCAGCATCCATCCCTTTGCTTCTTGCAGCCTCACTTGTCCTTACATTAGCTCTGGTAGCAGATTTCATACCGAAAAAACCTGCTAATACTGAACAAATAGCACCACTTAAGAAAGCAACAGCCGTTTTAAAGCCTAAGTCTTTAGAAAATAGCATCAATACAAAAACAATTATCACAAAGATAGAAAGTACCCTATACTCCCTACCAAGAAAAGCCATTGCACCTTCATGGATCATATCAGAGATCTCTTTCATCTTTTCATTACCAACTGGCTGACTTTTGATATAATTATAAATTAGAAATGCAATTATCAGACCAGCAACCCCCATAACTGGAGCAAGATACATTAAGGTTGACGACATTGGTTATCCTCCTTCTCTATTTTTTTATTATTAAAATTATTCATTGCTGCCTTAACCCCACTCTCAATAAAACACTGGATAGCATTTCTACATAAAAGTAGCAAATCTGGCAACACTTTTTTCTCAAAACTATTAAATTCTGCTAAAACATATTTTGCAGTGTATTCTGGGCGCAACGGTTTTGATATACCTATTTTAAATCTATAAAAATCAGCACTGTCTAAATGATTTATAATAGAACGAATACCATTATGCCCACCATCACTGCCACCTTTTTTAAACTTTATCTTACCAAATTCCATATCGAGATCATCATGAATAACCAAAATATCCTCAACATTTATTTTATAAAAATCTACTATTCCCCTAACTGATTCCCCACTTCTATTCATATAAGTAAAAGGTTTTAAAAAAAGCCAATTTTTATATTCACCATAAACACCTTTAAAACCATTTTTATAGTTTACGTTAAAGTAAGATGCTACTTCATCTAAAACCATAAAACCTATGTTATGTCTAGTTTTTTCATATTCTTTACCTGGATTACCCAGGCCAACAATCAATTTTTTACCCATTAGTTTGTGAATAAAGAACTTATACTTTCTTTTTTATGTATCCTTCTTATTGCCTCAGAAAATATATCTGCAACAGATAAAACTTTAATCTTTGATATGGAAATTTTGATTTTTGAAAGCTCTATCGTATTTGTCACCACAACTTCTTCAAGTGCACTATTTACTATCCTTTCTATTGCAGGGCCACTTAATACTGCATGGGTTGCGCAAGCCCTAACACTTTTTGCTCCCATTTCCAAAACAGCATTTGCAGCCTCTGTCAATGTACCTGCAGTATCAATCATATCATCCACTATAATAACATGCTTATTTTTAACATCACCAATAACATGCATCGCTTTTGCTTCATTTGGAGCTGTTCTTCTTTTATCAATAATTGCTAAAGAGGTATTCAAAATTTTTGCATAAGCCCTAGCTCTTGGGACACCTCCAGCATCAGGAGAAACAATCACAAAATTTTCCCCTTGCATATCATTTTCTATTAAATACTTAGTAATAATTGGTGAAGCATATAAGTTGTCAACTGGGATGTCAAAAAAACCTTGGATTTGACCAGCATGCAAATCCATTGTAACCATTCTATTTATTCCAGATGTGGTCAAAAGATTAGCCACAAGCTTTGCAGTAATAGGTACCCTTGGTTCAACAGTTCTATCCTGCCTTGCATAACCAAAATATGGGATTACGGCTGTCACAGAATTTGCTGAAGCTCTTCTTAATGCGTCAACCATTATCATCAATTCCATAAGATGCTTTTCCGCTGGATTATTAGTTGATTGAATTACAAAAACATCTCTGCCCCTAACACTCTCATTAATCCTTACAAATATTTCACCATCACTAAATTGAGTTACTGTAGCATCGCTAAGTCTCATACCAAGTTTTTTAACTATCTCTTCAGCAAGCTGTTTATTAGAATTTCCACAAAAAACTAAAAAATCCATATCTTTGCCCATCCTTTATTCTCCTAAATTATATTAGTTTTATAAACAAAATAGCTTTTATTCACTGCTTTAAAATATTTATAAGCATTATCCAAACTCTTCTTAGAATTAAAAATTCCAAATATCGTGGAACCACTACCTGACATTAGAGATTTTACTGCACCATATTCTGTCATCATCTTTTTTATAAAAATAAGCTCTTTATTATTGCCAAACACAGGTTTTTCTAAACTATTATACATTAATTCGCACAAAACATTTAAGTTTGAAAGCGAGTGAATATTAGTAATATGTGGTTTAGTTGTCAACTTCAAATTTTTATTATTATACACTTGCCTTGTACTAACTCCAAAATTAGGTTTTACTAACAATATATAACTTTTTGGTAAATCAATAGTTGCTACAATTTTATCGCCTATCCCTTCTGCCAACACCCCTTTATCCCATAAAAATGACGGAGCATCTGCACTTACTTTAGCTAACACTTGAACCATATCATTCAGAGATAAATTTAAATTGAATAGCTTATTCATCAGTTTTAAAAATATTGCACAGTTACTACTTCCTCCACCTAATCCAGCCTCAATAGGGATTCTTTTGTTAAGATAAACCTTTACAGGAAATTCTTTCTGAAAGTATTCTCTTAACTTTTCATAAACTTTATAAATAAAATTTCTTCTATCTACTGGTATCTTTTCATTATTACATATAATTTGAAACTTATTGGCCTTTTCAACTTTTATAGTGTCATACAAATTTATCTTGCTAAAAAGTGAGTAAATATTATGATAACCATCCTCTCTTTTATCCGTGACATAAAGAAATAGGTTTATCTTCGCATAGCTATTAGCAAATACCGATTCCATAATTTCCCGATTTTTTTATAAAAATTTTATCGTAAGATGTTTATCATTATCAATAAAATCTATTTCTTTCAAATTCATTTTATCATACTCATATTTAATTATTGCCTCATCTTTTTTAACCATTACAATTTTATAATCACTATTAATCGTATATTCAATATTTTGAGAATCATGTATAATTAGACCATCTTTTAATTCATATTTCTCTTTAATATCTTTAGGTATACTATAAGGGATATTCAACAACTTTATCAATTCATTGATATCCATATTTTCAAAAAAAGCATTTAAATCGGAAGATATATCTTCTTTTTTCGATTTCGCAACAGTAATTACTCCATTTCGAACCTGAATCTCAGCAACTACACTATTTAGAACCCCTAAAATCAACACATCAATGTTACCATTACAGCTCTTCTTAAAATATGACTTAAATCGTACTTTGTATAGACGATCCTCATAATCGATAGCGGTTTTAGCTTTTAAATTACAAACAAATCTGTTTTCAAGCTGGATCTTTTCTAACAAAATTTTATTACTTTCTGGATATTTAAATTCTACCTTTTTGGAACAACCGTAAAAAATAAAAAATGATATAAACAGAAAAACAATTAACCTGTTATTCATTAGACTTTTTTAAAAAATCATCTATATTCTTATCAGGATATAGTTTTTTTATTACTGAAATAAAATGCTCTTTTATCTCAACTTCTTCAGGAGCCAAAAAATATGCCCTTTTCAAATAATCAAAAGCCCTCTTATAGTCACCTTTTTGATAATAAATCCACCCCATGCTATCAATATAAGCTGGATTATCAGGCTCAATTTCTAAAGCTTTTTTAACCAACCTGTAAGCTTCATCCAACTTTATACCTTTTTCTGCATACATATAACCTAAAAAATTTAATGCAGTTGAATTCTTAGGATTCAATTCAATAACTTTTAAAAGATACTTTTCTGCATTTGAAAAATCTTTAACCTTTTCATAATTAATAGCTAAATCAAAATATATATCCTCATCATCAATCCCTTCTTTCAATGCATCATTTAAAACCTGAATAGCTTTTTGATAGACTTTTTGCTCATAATAAATTGCTGCTTTCAACCTATAAAAATCCACATCCCTCATAGATTTTTCAATAGAATTTAATAGCTCTAAAGCCTTATTAAACTCTTTTTTTCGTGATAAAATCAATACTAATCTTTTCTTAGGCTCCACATAATCTGGGTCTACTTTTAAAGCTTCATTATAATATGTAATTGCAGCTTCAGTATCTCCAACAATTTCGGATAAATAACCTGCAAAATAATAAGCCTGAGTATCATCCTTTTTAATTTCAATTATCTTTTTAAAATACTCCAAGGCCTTTTTATAATCTTTCTTATCAGAATATATGCTTGCTAACTGCTTCATTGCAGTAATTTTTAAAAGCTCATTTTTACTTTTTGCTATTTCTTCAAAAAGCTTAATAGCTTTGTCATAATCCTTTACATCAATATATAATCTTCCAAGCTGAAAACTTAAATTTACTTGATTGGGATGCCTTTCTAAAATTTTTGATAAATAATAGATAGCTTTCTCTTTATCATCTTTTTTTAAATAATAATCAGCAAGCTTATATAAGGCTAATGGATATTTATCAATTTCATACGCTTTCTCTAAATCCTTAATACCATTCTTTTCTAATCCTAGTTTCAAATACAAAATACCTCTTTGATAATAGTAAGCAGATGAAGGGTTTACTTTTATCAGTTCATTCATAATACCAATAGCTTTTGAAAAATCAGTGTTAGATTCATACAACCTTGCTAACTCTAACATGTTTTGTTCACTTTTATCAAGTGATACAAGTATTTCCATATATTTTATAGCATTATCCAAATCCTTATAATGAGATTTATATAAATTTACCAAATTAAAAAGTATCGGAGGATATTTATTCCTTTTAACATAATCAAGATATAAATTTCTTGCCTCATCATACTTGTTAATTTTAATCAAATATTCCCCTTTTTTTAAAACCAAATACGGGTCACCATCATATTGTAATAAATCATCAATATATTTAATCGCTTCTTCGTATCTATTTTCTTCTTCAAGCTGAATTATCTTAAGATATTCTTTATAGAAAAAACCTGTACCGCTAACTTTTGCCTGATTAACAACTGTACAACCAAAAATTATTATTATCAGAAATAAAACTCTTATCATTTAAAATATTTCTCCAAAAAATCTGTACTCACATCCCCTTCTATAAATTTATAATGATCCATAATCTTTTTATGTAAAGGTATGGAGGTTTTTACTCCCTCTATTATAAATTCATCAAGTGCTACTTTCATCTTAGAAATAGCATCTTTCCTAGTTGGAGCATGTACAATGAGCTTAGCAATCATTGAATCATAGTAAGGCAAAACAGTGTATTCTTGATAAGCAGCAGAATCCACTCTGACTCCAAACCCTCCAGGAGCATAATAAGCATTTATGAGTCCAGGTGATGGCATAAATGTCTCTGGATCCTCTGCATTTATTCTACACTCAATGGCATGACCATTAATTTTAATATTTTCTTGTTTTAAAGGTAGTTCATAGCCTGAAGCTACTAATAATTGCAATTTAACTAGGTCAATTCCAGTAATCATCTCAGTAACAGGGTGCTCTACCTGAATCCTAGTGTTCATCTCCATAAAATAGAAATTACCTGCCTTATCAACAATATATTCAATTGTTCCAGCATTCTCATAACCCAAACTTTTTACAGCATTGACAGAAACTTCTCCCATTTTGTATCTCATTCTTTCGGTTAAGAAAGGGCTTGGAGCTTCTTCAATAAGTTTTTGGTGTCTTCGTTGTATAGAACACTCCCTTTCAAAGAAATGTAAAGCATTCCCTTTTGAATCACCAAATACTTGTATTTCAATATGTCTTGGAGATTCAATAAACTTTTCAATATAAACATCTCCACAACCAAATGCTTTTTCACTTTCTATTTTTGCCATTTCAAATTGATTTAAGAAACTCATTTCGTTATGGGCAACCCTCATCCCTTTACCGCCACCACCAGCAGAAGCTTTAATAATAACAGGAAAACCTATCTCTTTTGCTATCTTTAATGCCTCATCTGGATCACTAACAACACCATCACTACCAGGAACAACAGGGACACCAAGTTTTCTCATAGTTTCTTTCGCTTTAGCTTTATCACCCATTAACTCAATGTGCTCAGATTTTGGACCAATAAATTTAAATCCACAATCTTCACATATTCTGGCAAAATCAGCATTCTCAGCCAAAAAACCATACCCTGGATGTATACCATCTACATCTGCAACCTCAGCTGCAGCAATTATATTTTTTATATTAAGATAACTATCTGTTGCAGTATGAGGCCCAATACAAATAGCTTCATCAGCAAAAGCAACATGTAAAGACTCTTTGTCAGCAGTCGAATATACAGCAACTGTTTCAATACCAAGCTCTTTACAGGCTCTAATTATACGAAGAGCAATTTCACCTCTATTTGCAATTAATACCCTTTTCAACATCTTGAGCTCCCAAGTTTCTTATAATGGTTCTACAATGAAAATCGTTTCACCATATTCTACAGGTTTTGCATTTTGACCTACTTTTTTAATTATTTTACAATCAAACTCTGCTTCAATTTCATTCATTATTTTCATCGCTTCTATAATACAAAGAGTTTGACCTTTTTTTACTGTATCACCTTCTTTTACAAATGGCTCTGCACCTGGAGCTGGTGCTTCATAAAATGTGCCCACAATAGGTGATTTGATTTCCACATAATTTGAATCAGGCTTTGCTTCAACCTGCTCAGTTTTGCTTTCTACTTTTTCACTAATAGTTGGCTCTACTTTGTCAGGTTGTTGTACAGTCACAGGTTGTGCTTGTATTTGAGATACATTTAATTCAACATTTTTAGAAAGATAGATCCTCTCATTCTCATTTTCATATTCGAATTCAGTTAAATTACTTTTATCAATTAATTTAATCAATTCTTTAATCACTTTTAAATCCATAATCAATACCTCCTAATTTATAATTGGCTGAATTATTTACTACTTTTTACTCTTTCTATATATTTTCCATCTCTTGTATCAATCTTAATAACATCCCCTTCTGATATAAATAAAGGAACCTGCACAACTCCACCAGTAACCACCTTTGCAGGCTTAGAACCACCACTCACAGTATCCCCTTTAACTCCTGGTTCTGTTTCAGCTACTTCTAATTCTACAAAGTTAGGCAATTCAACTCCAACCGGTTTACCCTTATAGATTAATACAGTTACATTTAAATTTTCTGGCATAAATAAAGCTGCTTCACCAATTTCATTTCTACTAATTGTAATCTGCTCATAGGTTTCATTATCCATAAAATAGTAATTTTCCCCATCATTATAAAGATATTGCATCTCTTTTTCTTCAAAATCAGGTTGAGGAAGCTTCTCATCTGATTTAAAATTCTTTTCTATCACATTACCTGTCAGTAAACTTTTCAATTTAGTCCTTACATTCGCACCACCTCTACCCATTTTAACATGTAGATACTCAACTACAACATAAGGTTCACCATCAACCTCAACCTTTGTACCTCTTTTAAACTGGTTTGGAGTAATCATTATTCACCTCTCCTAATTTTGTATTTTATAAACATAATCTTTTAATTTTTCATTTAAAGTAATACACCCATCTTTAGTAACTAAAACAGTATCCTCTAATCTAACACCGAATTCATTTTCAAAATATATCCCAGGCTCAATAGTCATTACCATACCTTCTTGTAAAACTGTTTCATCTCTTGGATTAAAAGATGGTTTTTCATGCACATCTATACCTACACCATGCCCCAGTCCATGATTAAAAAAATCACCAAAACCTTTGCTTGCGATATAATCTCTTGCAACTTTGTCCACTTCCTTACACTTTACTCCTGGCTTCACAGCTTCTTTAGCATACATTAAAGCACTTTTGACAATTTCAATTATATTTAATATATGCTTATCATCTCCATTATAAATGACCCTTGTTATATCACTACAATACTGAATTTTACATCCAAAATCTACGATTACTGGTTCATTTTCGTTAATTATTTTCTCACTTGCAACTCCGTGAGGTAAAGCACCCCTAAACCCTGATGCAATGATGGAATCAAAACTTGGTTTTCTTGAACCATTAATTTTCATTAAATATTCTAAATAACCTGCCACTTCCCTTTCAGTTTTATTAAAAAAACCACTCTTTAAAACACCTAAAAATGATTCCTCTGCAATCAAATATGCTTCTTTAATTGCCAAAATTTCATCCTGATCTTTAATCATCCTTAATTCTTTTACATAATCATTAGATGCAACTAAAACTTCCTTATTTAAGTTTTGCAAAGAAATAAAAGTAGTTAAATCTCCAGATGGCTCTATAAAAACTTTATCAAAATCAGATAATAACTTTTTAAACATTTCATTGTAATTATTTCCTACAACTATATTAAAATCTTTACTAACCTCTTTTTTTGACTGCAAATCATACCTGAAATCAGTAACAAATATATTTTCATTTTCTGTGATTATTAAATAAGCAGTACTCCCAGTAAAACCTGATAAATAATAAATATTTGATAAATCACTTATAAAATAGGGGAAATACCCCTCTCTTTCGAGATAACCCCTAAGTTTTAAAATTCTATTTTTTCTCAAAATGTTTCCTCACCTTTCAAATAGGTAGTAAAATAATCAATTGCATAAATATAAGAATATACTCCAAGACCTGTAATAACCCCGATAGCTTTATCTGATAAATATGATTTGTGTCTAAATTCTTCTCTTGAAAATATATTGCTGATATGAACCTCTATAAACGGCTTATTAACTCCCAATAAAGCATCTCTTATAGCGACACTTGTATGGGTCAACCCCGCTGCATTAATCACAAAACCATCAACATACTCACCAAACTGGTGAATTTTATCGATAATCTCACCTTCACTATTTGATTGAAATATCTCTACTTCGATACTTTTACTTTTTGCATAATTTTGGATCATATCAACAAGATCATTGTAACTTAAAATACCATAAATACTTTTTTCTCTTTTACCTAAAAGGTTTAAATTTGGTCCATTAATTACCGCTAATCTAATCAATCTCAAACTCTCTTTTGAAATCTCTTTCAAAATATTTTATATAAAACTTCAGCTTACCTATAATAGCATTTCTATCAAGAAGAGCTACTATATAATAGAAATTATTTAACTTGTGAAGATAAAATATTTCTTCGCCACAATCGATAAGCATTTTTTGCATTTTACCAGTAATTAGATATGTAGTCACCTTATCAATATATCTGAGAACCGAAGAAAACTCAGCTGCCAATTCTTCAGCTGTTCTATCAGAAACTTCCACCTTATCCACAATAATCCCATCTTTATCAAAAATAGCGAATAACTTTAACCCATCAACTGCATCAAATATTTTATTTATAATATTTTTAAACACTTCTACTTTCCTTAACTTTTCTGATATTATCCAACCACTTTTCTAACTCTTCAACAATTTTTGCATTTTTACTATCTATTTTTTGCTCCTCTTTAATGGCCTCACCTTCATCTATTTCAGTCTCTATTTTGAGACTTTCATCCAATAAATCATCAATGGATTCTTCATCTTCTTTCCTATCAGATAACTCTTTACCTTCTTCTAAATCCTCTGCAAGCTCTACTTCCTCATCCTCTTTTACCGATTCTGTTTCCTCAACTTTTACCACTTCAAATTCACTAACCGCCTCTTCTTTTTGAGTTAACTCATCCACATTAGAAAATTCTTCTCCTAGATCTTCCGTAACCTCTTTAGCAGTTTCAGCAAGCTTTTCAATCTCCTCTAACTCTTCTTCAGTTTTTGGTACAGCATCTATCTTTTCAGCAAACTCTTCTATTAATTCTTTTAAATCGTTATCTTCAGGACTCACCACATAAGCAGATCTATAATGAAACAAAGCTTTTTCTAAATTATTTTCAGCCCTATATATGTCACCTAATAATTTATTAGCTCGATAATTATTTTTATCAATTGTTGCAACTTCAACCAGTAATGCTTTAGCCTCGTTAATAAGCCCCTTTTCTAAATATGCCTGTGCCAAAACAGTTTTTGCAGCTAAATAGTTTGGATTTTTATCTAACCCTTTTATACATACATCAATTACCTCATCATATTTTCCCAACTTTAAATAAGCAATAGCTAAAGGCATAAAAACTTTTGAGTCAGGATTTTCTTCTAACTTTTTTGAAAAATATTCGATATCTTTAAGGTATCTAGCTTTAATTTTTTCATCCATTTAAAACTCCATACTTTAAAAGTATTTTCTGCAACTTTTCAAAATCAACCCCTTTTACTATTTTACCAGTGCCAATAGGATTAGTCAAGGAAAGGACTAATCCATCCTTTTCTATCTTCTTATCACCTTTTAGTGCCTCTAAAAATCTACTATCATTTGCAGCTTTGTAAAAAGTATTAAAATCGTAACATTCCAATAAATTTTTTGTATAATCAACAGTATCTTTGTCTACCACACCAAGCTCCATACCGATTAATGATTCTATAAACATACCTATGGCAACAGCAAAACCGTGCTTTATAGTATGATTAGAATCAATTTCAATCGCATGCCCAATTGTATGACCAAAGTTTAAAAATTTTCTGATACCATGTTCAAATTCATCCTCTTTAACAACATAGGCTTTTAACTCACAACACCTATAAATCATCTCAACTAATTTATAATTTGAAGCTTTATTCAAAATACAATCTTTATTTTTTATTAAAAACTCACAAAACTCTTTATCAAACATTAAGCCATATTTTACCACTTCTGCAAGACCATTTTTGTATTCATCAAAGGGTAGTGTATCCAGAAATGTCACATCAATTATCACCTCAACTGGCTGTTTAAAAGCACCTACCAAATTCTTGGTATCTGAAAAATTTATCCCAGTTTTCCCACCTATACTGCTATCAACCATTGCCAACAAGCTCGTAGGAACCTGGATAAAATTAATACCTCTCATATAAATTGCAGAAACAAACCCACCAACATCCCCAACAACACCACCACCTACAACCACTAAAGTAGAGTCTCTTTTGCAACCCTTATCTCTTAACCACTTTAAAATATCTATTACACTATCAAAAATTTTATTCTCTTCACTTGATTTAAAAATATAAAAATTTTCCACATTACGAAATCTATCTTTATGCAAATCATAAACATTAGAATCGATTAGATAATATGCATTATCATATTTGCAAACAAAGGGCTCAAAATTGATAAAATAGGAGTTATCAATAGATTTTGCCAAATCAACCAAAAGCTTTTTAATCATTTAAATACCCTATAATTTCTTCTACAATCTCTTCAACCGCTCTTTCAGTAGTATCTACAATATAATCAGCTTTTATATATAAAGGTGCTCTTTCAAATAAAAGCCTTTTTATCTCATCCAACACATTATCAACCACTAAAAGTGGCCTTGTATTATCATTCTTTAACCTTTCATAAATTGCCTCTGGACTTGCAGCTAAAGTTATTAATACCCCATTACTTTTCATTATTTCATAATTACCCCCTGTAGTTAATACCCCTCCACCAGTAGCTATGACATAATCATCAAGCTCATTAACCGTTTTTAATACTTCTGTTTCTAATCTTCTAAATTCCTCTTCCCCATCCTCACGAAATATATCAGCAATAGATTTTTCAGCTTTTTGAACTATTAAATCATCCAAATCACTAAACCTTTTATTCAACCTTTCTGCGAGCAGCTTACCCACTGTGGTTTTCCCTGTACCCATGAAACCTATTAAATATATATTCATTTTCTACTCCTTTTTAGCAAAATTCAAATCATCACAACTTTTAGGAAGATTATCCTCTTTTAACATTTCATAATAATAGCTTCCACAACCTTCACTATACAATATATCTTCATTTTTAACAACCTTTCTTAATACTATACCTTTAGGAACTTTAAAGTTAACTTTTTTACCCCCTTTCAATAAATATTTTTCAATTTTTGCAACGATGGGAGCAGATATGCTCCCACCTGTAGCATCTTCATCTATTGTCCTATAATCATCATAACCGACCCATAAAACCACTACAAATGGTGGAAATATAGCTACAAACCAACAATCTTTGCTATCATTACTCGTCCCAGTTTTACCAGCAGTCCCAGGAATTAATCCAGCACCTCGAGCAGTGCCGTATCTAACCACTTTTTTCATCAAAAATAATGTTTGATAAGCAGATTTCTCATCAACCACCCTAACACACCTTTTATCATTTTTATATTCAACACCATTAATTTGAATTTTATTTATAAAACTCACATTACATTTTTGCCCATAATTTGCTATCACTCCAAAAGCCTTAGCCACTGTAAAAGGTGCCTGAGGAATAGAGCCAAGCGGCATAGCATAAAAGGGTTTTATATCTTCAAAACCTATTTTATTTGCCAAATATGCAACCTTTTTTAGACCAACCTTTTCAGCAAGTTTTATTGTTAAATTATTCAACGAATAAATAAGACCATTTCTAATGTTAGTTTTTCCCATGTAAAAATCTTTAAAATTTTTTGGTCTGTATAAAAATCTTCCTTCATTAAAAATATATGGCTTATCTTCCATTACATAAGATGGTCTTACCCCCTTTGTAAATGCAGTTAAATAGGTAATTGGCTTAAATACAGATCCGACTTCCCTCTTTTCAAAAATTGCTCTATTTTTTGAAAAATCGTTATTAATAGTACCAATGGTAGTTATGACTATGTTCTCATTATAATTTATGACAACAGCCGAAGCCTCTATCCCATCATAATTATACAAATGATCCTTGATAATTTTTTTTACATTTTGATAGACTACTTCATCCAAATTAGAATAAACAACAATATTTTGATTTTTATAATCTATATTAAAACTTTTGAGTTCTTTTAAAACTCCCTCTACATAATCGTTATATTTTATATAAGTTTTCGGATACTTAAATCTTAATAGCCTTTCATCACCTGTAAATTTTGTAGAAAGTTTTTCTAAATAACTAAAATGCCTTACTGGATTATCATAATCAAACAAGACAGCTAAAAGCAAAAAAACCTTTTCTTTATATTCTAAATCAGCAAAATTTTGTCCAAATAAATAGAATGATAACCCATTTATCCCCTTAATATTATTGTTGAAATGAAAATTATTAGCTATAACATTATAAAAATCTATCAATCCATATTTATTTATAACTTTTTGATAATAAAATTTTTTTAAATATTCTTCATATTTTTTATCAATTATTTTATTTGATACTTTTTGATAAAACTCTTCCCAGAGTTTTTTAATGTGATAGTCTTCATTTGTTATTTTATAAAAATAATCATAAAGTTTTTCAAAGTTATCAAAATCGGTATTTAAATCAATTAATCCACCAAAATTGTTATATTGAGAAAAAATCAGATCCCCATTTTTCGAATAAACTTTTAAATAAGTAGTTTTTTCAATGTTATTAATTTCTAAATTTGGCAATTCAATTAAGCTTATCAAATATTTTTTATAAAAATCGTTCAACTGACGAACAAAAATTAAAGCAACTACAATTAATAATAAAAATAATAACGCTCTATTAACTATTTTTAGAAACATTATCCAAGAACTTCTTTAATTTAGACAAAGCTTCCCTTCTATGACTGATCCTATTCTTTTCATCACTTGACAACTCAGCCATTGTTCTTCCATCATCAAGGACAAAAAGCGGATCGTACCCAAATCCATTTCCCCCTTTAAGCTCAAACCCTATCTTCCCTTTATATTCACCATAAAAGGTTTCAATAGTTTTACCACTTTTACATAAAGCTATAACACAGACAAATTTTGCATCTCGCTGTTCAAATGGCACCCCATTCAAATCATTTAAAAGTTTAAGATTATTATCCAAATCAGTGGCATTTTCACCAGCATATCTGGCAGAATAAATACCTGGTTTACCACCAAGCGCATCAACTACTAACCCAGAATCATCAGCAATTACAAATCCATCAACAAATCTTGATAATAACTCCCCTTTCTTTTTTGCATTCTCTTCAAAGCTATTACCATCCTCAACTACATCAGGAGGATTTTTTAATACATCATAAATAGAAATTATTTCTATTGGCTTTAAAATCTCTTTGATCTCTTTTAATTTCCCTTTGTTAGATGTTGCTACAAAAATTTTTTCAATCATAACCCTAAAGCTCTTTTTTGAGCCTCAACAATATTTTTTATCCCTATAAAAGCAAAATCAATCATCTTATTTAAAACTTCTCTGCTAAAAGGGCTTTCTTCACCTGTGCCTTGAATTTCTATTATCTCACCACTTTCTGTTGCTACAACATTCATATCAACTTTTGCAGTAGAATCTTCTTCATAATTCAAGTCCAGAATAACCTCATCATTCAAAACCCCAACACTAACCGCAGCCACAAAATTTTTAATAGGGTTTTCTTCTAATTCACATGCCTTTACAAGTTTATCAAGTGCTAAATAGAGAGCTACAAAACCTCCAGAAATTGAAGCTGTTCTTGTCCCACCATCAGCCTGTATTACATCACAATCTATAACAATAGTTCTTTCACCTAAAAGTGTTAAATCAACTACAGACCTCATAGCTCTGCCAATAAGCCTTGAAATTTCTTGTGTTCTACCAGAAAGTTTACCTTTTACTGACTCCCTTACATTTCTGGTATGTGTTGCCCTTGGAAGCATCGAATACTCAGCAGTAATCCAGCCTGTCCCTGAACCTTTCAAAAAAGGGGGAACACCTTCTGTAATTGACACATTACAGATAACTTTAGTTTCACCAAACTCTATTAAGACAGAACCTTCTGGATATTTGATATAATCTGTGGTTATTTTAATTAAGCGCATTTCATCATTTCTTCTGCCATCACTTCTCATTACAACTCCCTTCTACTATTTTTATTTCATTATCCTCTAAAGTCATAGCACAATTATAATCCATTTGTAGATCAGTTTCACTATTTTGTACATTTATTTTAAATAATTTAATATTATTATCAAAGGATTTTAATGTTTTCATAATAGATTTTAAAAGCATGTATTCGCTATTACTGCTATTGATAAAACCTTTCTTGACTTTTAAATTTACAACACAATAATTTCCTTTAATTTTTACATCTTCAAAATCTACATAATTACCAACTGCAGATATATTATTACCTATATCAACCTTTAATTTATTCAAAAGTAAAAAAGCATAAACATCTTTTCTAAAAAAAGGGTTAATAACGATAACCTTTTTAGGGACAAGCTTATTGGTATCAGCATCTATATAAAAAACTTCATAACGCTTTACAGAATATAAAAATATCACAACAACTACTAAACCAATTATTATATATGTATATTTTCTCATACTGAAAGATTAACACATTATAAAAATTTTATCAAAATGTATTTTTAATAAAATCTTTTAATTTCTCTATATCCCCCTGCCTTTTAACTATTTCTGTTCCTACAACTACACCATCGGCAAAACTCATAACATTTTTAATATCTTCTTTTGTTTTTATCCCAAAACCGTATATCAATTTTTTATTGATAATTTTCTTAATCTCTTTAACTTTCCCCTTATTAAAATCTAAGTCCCCCATCACACCAGTAGTTCCCTTTGTCCCAACATAGTATACAAAATCCCCCTTTAACTCATTAATGTAGGAAATATCGTTTACTCTACTCGTTGGTGTTAAAAATGGAATAATATCTATCTCTAAACCATTTCTATAAAAAAAATCATGCAATCTATTTGGTAAATCAGCAATTATAAGACCATCTATCAATGAATTAAATTCTTTGGAAAATGTGCTTATTCCATAACTAAAAACAATATTGGCATAAGTCATAACATAAGTTTTTTTACTTTTGTTTATAAGTTTTAGAATACTAATCAAATCGTTATAAGTAACTTTATCATAAACTTTATTTACAGCATCCATAATAACAGCCCCATCAGCAACTGGATCATTAAAAGGGTAACCTATCTCTATAAAATCTATTCCATCGTAATCTAATAAAAACTTTATTACTTCATAAAAAGTATCCTTATCTGGATAGTTTAAAACGACATATACACCTTTCATAATCCCCTCACATAATCTTCAATTATATGTAAATCCTTATCCCCTCTGCCTGATAAATTTATTAAAACAGTTTTTCCTAAAAAATCTTTACTGTGCTTAATAACAAAACCTATTGCATGGCTTGACTCTAAAGCTGGTAAAATCCCCTCCAATCTAGTTAGTTCAAAAAAACCATCCACCGCATCTTTATCTTTTATCGGATAATACTCAGCCCTACCAGTATCACATAGATACGCATGTTCAGGCCCAACGCCTGGATAATCAAGCCCAGCAGATACAGAATGAACTGTTGCAATCTGACCATTTTCAGTTTGCAATACTTTTGATAAACATCCTTGAAATACCCCTTTTTTACCAAAATTTAGACTGCTTGCATGTTCACCTATTTTATCCGATAGTCCACCAGCTTCTACACCTATTAGTCTTACCTGCTCATCATTTATAAAACCTCTAAAAATACCAATTGCATTGCTACCACCACCTACACAAGCTACAACAACATCAGGCAATTTACCAATCTCATCAATAAAATATTCTCTTGCCTCTTTACCAATCACTGATTGAAAATGTGCTACAATCTCAGGGAATGGATAAGGGCCAACTGCAGAACCTATTAGATAATGAGTTGTATCCACATTTGTCACCCAATCCTTCAAAGCTGCACTAACTGCATCCTTTAAAGTCTTACTGCCAAAATCCACCACCTTTACTTTTGCCCCAAGCATCTTCATACGCTCAACATTTATTTTTTGCCTTTCAGCATCAAGACTCCCCATATAAACTGTGCAATCAATCCCAAGTAATGCACAAACCGTAGCTGTAGCAACACCGTGCTGACCAGCTCCAGTCTCAGCAATAATACGCCTTTTTCCCATATATTTTGCAAGCAGGGCTTGTCCAAGGGTATTATTTATTTTGTGAGCTCCTGTATGAAGCAAATCCTCCCTCTTTAAATAGATTTTGACTTTATACTTTTCTGACAATCTTCTTGCAAAATAAACAGGAGTAGGTCTACCAGCATAATTTTTCAAAAGATAATCTAGCTCTTCATTAAAGTCTGTGTTATCTTTGTATTTAAAAAAACTCTCCTCAAGCTCATCAAGTACTGGGATCAAAGTTTCAGCAACAAATTGCCCCCCATATTCACCGTAAAAATATTTATTATAATCCATAAAACACCTCAAAAGTGATTTTTAACTTTCTCTATAAAGGATTTCATCTTATCAAAACTTTTTACTCCATAGCTTTCTTCTACACCACTAGATACATCAACACCAGCTGGATTAATCTTTTTGAGAACTTTATTCACATTTTCAGCTGTCAATCCACCAGAAATTATTAGTTTATCTTTATATTTGCAAATCCATTTTGGGTAATCCTCTTCAAACATCCCTTTACCCATACTTTTATCATAAATTAGATACTGAAAAATCTGATTTTCGGGCTCTTTAGTAGTTGCATAAATGAGATTATCGTGTTTTTCATAATTATAAAGCTGAACATAATCGAATTTATCAATCACATCTTTTACTTCATCAAAATCGATACCAACACATACTGTTGAAATTTTCCCTTTTGCATATTCTGCAAGCCTCACACCTTTTTCATAACCCACATATCTTTTACTTTTTGGATGAAAAATAACGCCTATTGCACTATATCCAAGCTCAACAGCCCAATCTATCTGCTCAAATGTCGTTATACCACAAACTTTAACAAACATTTTACACCCTATTGAATTTCATTATTAAATCTTCTGGATTTTCTGATTTCATTAAGCTAGTTCCTACCAAAAACATTGCAGCACCAGCTTCTTTAAATTTTTCAACATCATGGATAGTCTCTATTCCACTTTCAGCCACTTTTACAAAATCACCCTCAACACTTTTTAAAACATCCAAAGCAACATCTTTATCAATTTTCAATGTATTCAGATTTCTGCTATTAACCCCTAAAAATTTAATCCCTAAATCCTTTACCCTATCAAATTCGTTTTTATCATGTATCTCTACTAGAACATTAAGCCCTAAACTAACTGCATATTCAAAAAGCAAATGGAGTAAATCATCATTTATCAATGCTACAATTAAAAGTATTGTATCTGCACCATTTATATAAGCCATATCTATCTGTCTTTTATCGATAATAAAATCTTTGCACAATAATGGTAGCTCCACCTCTTGGCTTATCATCCTTAAAAACTCAAAACTGCCATTAAAATAATTTTTATCTGTAAGCACACTAATTGCTGCAGCACCACCTGCTTCATACCTTTTAGCCTGCTTAACTACATCAACTTTTTTAATAACCCCTAAAGAAGGTGATGCCTGTTTTACCTCAGCGATCACCCTTTTTTCAGGTAAGTTAATATCAAAAGGGATAATTTTTTTGTTTCTTTCACCTTTAGGGTTAATTTTTTTTATTTCCTCTAACTTTTTTTGATAAACTTCTTGTAAAAACATTACACTTCTACCCCTTTTAAACTTTCAAGTTTTTCCAAAACTTTACCACTTTTTATAATTTCTAAAGTTTTCTCAAAACCATCATCAATTGATAAATTTTCTATTAAATTCAAGGCAAGAGCAGTATTTATAGCAAATAAAATGGATACCTTTTCATTTTTTCCAGAGATACCATCAACAAAAAGTTTTACAGCTTCCTCTTTGGAACAAACATTTGGCATTTCAAAAGGTTCAAAAAAATCTTCAGGTTTTAATACAAATTCTGATATTTGCCCATCAATAATTTTATAGCATCTTGTTGGCTCTTTTGTTGATACTTCATCATATCCATCATAAGAGGAGTAAATTATAAATTTTTTCTTTGTAAACTTGCTGGCAGCTTGAGCATAAACATCTAATTTAGTTTTATCACCAACCCCAATAATTTGATACTCTGGATTAGCTGGATTTACCAGTGGCCCTAAAAGATTGAATATTGTAGGAACACCAAGTTTTTTTCTGATTGGTGCAACATTTCTCATTGCAGGGTGAAATACAGGTGCAAGCAAAAACACAAAACCGTTCTTTTCATAAAATTCTTGCATCTCTTCCACAGTCAATTTTATTGGAATACCAAGAAGTTCTAAAATATCAGCAGACCCAACTTTACCACTTATTGCTACATTGCCATGCTTAACCACATTATAACCTAAAGCTGACAAGATAATGGAAACCGCTGTAGAAACATTCACGCAGTTTTTACCATCACCTCCAGTGCCACAAGTATCAATACAGGGTCTTCTTTTGTGTTCAAATAAGAGCTTGAATTCATTTAAAATTTTAGCTGCAGCAAAAATCTCAGTGGCTGTTTCACCTTTTAATCTCAATGCTATCAACACAGCTGAAATAATTTCACTATCCAACTCCCCTTTCATCATTTTTTCAAAAAGTTTAAGTGATTCTGCTAATGTTAAGTCCTCACCATTAAATAATTTTTTTAATGTTTCAAACATGACACCCTCCACAAATTTTTATAAAGTTTTTTACAATGATATCCCCAAATTCACTTTTTATTGATTCTGGGTGAAACTGGACTCCAAAAAGCAAATCATCTTTATACTCAATCGCCATAATTTCATTATCAGTTTCTGCTATAGCCACTACATTATCATCGCTTACATTAACAGCTAATGAGTGATAACGCACAGCATCAAATCTTTCTGGTATACCATCCAAAATAAGTGAATCTTTTGTTTTTATTACCTTTTCTATTTTTCCATGTTTTATACTTTTTGCCTGTCTATAAGAACCTGTTTTGTAAAAGGCAATGCACTGCATCCCTAAACAAACGCCAAATATAGGGATTACACCTTTATACTTTTCAATATATGCCAAAGAGTATCCTGAATTTTCTGGGTTGGATGGGCCTGGTGAAATAATTATCCCTTTATAACATGATGCATCAACAAGCTCATCATTTTTAACAATATCTACCTTTACTCCAGCCTCATCAAAAAGTGCATATAGATTATATGTAAATGAATCGTAATTATCTATCAGTAAAAACATACCTTTCCTCCATATTCTTTGTAATTTCAATTGCCTTAAACAATGCCCCCAATTTATTTTCCACCTCGTAAAACTCCCTTTCTGGATTGCTGTCATACACAATCCCAGCACCAGCTCTCAAAATCATTTTCCCATCTTTAAACGCAGCACTTCTAATAGTAATGCAAGTATCCATATCTCCAGCAAAAGAAAAATATCCGGCGCAACCAGCATAAAAACCTCTAGGGCTTCTCTCATACTGACTTATCAACTCCATGGCTCTAACCTTTGGAGCACCAGAAACTGTTCCTGCAGGAAAAGTCATAGCAAAAAGGTCAAGATTAGAAATATTATCTTTTTTCACACCCTCTACCTCAGAAACAATATGTACCACATGTGAATATACCTCTGGAACAAAAGCCTCTTTCACTTTAACAGTATCTGACTTACAGCCTCGATAAAGATCATTCCTTGCAAGATCCAAAAGCATTAAATGCTCTGAAATCTCTTTTTCATCAGATATCAATCTTCTTTTTACATCTTCTATATCTTCTTCTACAGGGTATGTCCCAGCAATTGGCTTTAATGTCGCTCTATTATCTTTTATTTTAAGATGAATCTCTGGGGACGAACCACACACAATAAAATCATCAAATTTAAAATAGAACATATAAGGGGATGGATTAATATTTCTTAACGCTCTATAGAAACTTACTGGGTTTACAAATCCATCCACTTCAAATTTATTGGAAATTACAACTTGAATTGCTTCGCCTCTAATTATTTCATCTTTAACCTTTTTGACAGTTTCAATAAAAGCATCTTTTTCAAAATCTTTTTTAATATTTATAAAACTGTCAGATTTCGTGAGATCAAAATTAACTACATGCAGTTCATCTACCATCTCGAGGGTTCTTTTTACACATCTTCTAAACTCATCCTCTAAAGAGTTTGAGGTATCTGCAATGCAAACCGAATAAAATTTACCTAACTTGTTATCAAAAACATAAAACTCATCAATGTATCCAAGTCCAAGTTGAGATTCATCACCTTCATACAATTTTTCTCTTAAAATCCCCATATAATTTGCCATTTCATAACCAAAAAAGCCCACATATCCGCCACAAAAATCACCGATACTTTCAAATTTTGCACCTTTAAACTCATTTATTTCACTGTTTAAATAATCAATAGGATTTACAAGTAGTTCTGTCTTCTTCCCGTTTTTATCAATTAAATAAAGTTTCCCCTTTTTAAAAATTAGTGTCTTCTTCGCAGTCTTTGCAAAATAGGTAAACCTTGAAAAACTCTTATCAATATTTGCACTTTCTAGCAAAAATAGAAATTTTTCATTAGAAAAATTTCTGAGTAAACTGATAGGGGTATAAATATCCCCCACAATTTCTCGTATTATAGGGATTTGTCTAAATTCTTTTGATAATTTTTCAAATTCATTAAAATTTACATTTAACATTTTAAACCTCCAAATTCATAAAAAAAGGCCGTGAGTAATACCCACGGCCTTTGAATAGATACAAAAAAAAGGCCGTGTGGCTGCTCCGCCACACGGCCTAATTATATTTTAATGGTGGCAGAACAGCCCTATATTACTGTTAACTGCCACCACCAATTTCTTACTAATTTTAATGTGTTAAAAAATATTGAACCTTTCATGGTCATATTTATAACTCATAAAATTAAAAATGTAAAGTATTTTTTTATTGAATTTCCCAAAACTATTTTATATAGAGTAGCAGGCAAATAATAATTAGGAGAAACAATGGCTATAGGTGTTTTTGATTCAGGTATTGGTGGACTAACAGTTTTTAGGACAATTGCAAAAGAATTTCCAAAGCTTGATATATATTATTTCGGTGATACTGCTAGAGTCCCCTATGGGATAAGGTCAAAGGACACAATAATCAAATACACATCTGAATGTATTGATTATTTAGTGAAACATTATAACCTTGAAGCAATAGTTATTGCTTGCAATAGTGCATCAAGCTATGCCATTGATTCACTGAAGAGTAAATTTAATTTACCTGTCTTAGGTGTTATTGACCCAGGTGTGAGGGCTGCTTTAAGTGCAACTAAAACAAATAATTTACTTGTTATTGGTACAAAAGCAACTGTAAATAGCAATGCGTATCCAAATAAAATCAAACAGATTTCACCATCAACAAAAGTTTATCAGCAGGCTTGCCCACTTTTTGTTCCAATTGTTGAAGAAGGGTTATTTAAACACAAGGTAGCAGAAATAATGGTCAAAGAATATCTATCACCTTATATAGATAAAGTTGATACTGTCATATTAGGCTGCACCCACTACCCACTTTTAAAAGACACTATATTAAAACTTTATCCTAATTTAAATCTCGTTGATTCATCCATTGCTATTTTAGACGACTTAAGAAATTTACAAATAACATTCAATGAATCTGGAAAAAGATTAATTCATATCACCGACAAAACACAATCATTTGAAACACTAAAAAACCTTTTAGCTGAAAACACCACTTATAAAGTTATTTCATTATAAATCTCATCTGTTGAAATCTAATCATAATTTATGTATAAAAAGCTATGCTCAGCTTAATTAGATTACTAAATAAACTAAGTAGATATAATTTTATAACACTTTTCATTGCATTTTTATTATCAGTATTTTTAGTAAATTTCTCTTTTTATTTTACATTTAACAAATCATTTAATGAAACAACATACACCATATCAGAGAATATAAAATACCTTTTCGCTTCTGAGCTAAATAAAATTAAAGCTTCAGAAAACAAATTAAAATCTCTTCACAATAAATATTCATCATTAATAGCTAATTATCCATCTTCTGATTATGATAAGCTTATATTCAAAATTAAAGATGATCTTGAAAAACAGTTAAAAACAAATGTTTCAGTAGCAATAATCGATAAAAATTTAAAGATAATTCACACTACATTAAATGAAGAAAAGGGGCTTGATTTGAGCCAGTTTGATGATGCAAAGGCAGTAACAAATTATCTTAAAGAAAAAAAAGATAATAATATTGTTAACATAGAGTATCCTGTTTATACTCCAGCTGACAATAACTTTAAAATTTATACTTTATCTTTTTTAAAGGAAAAAAATATTTTCTTCCAATTAGGTATAAGCACTTCGATTTTAAATCATTTCGTTGCTTTAACAAAATCATTAAAATCAAATTATCAATTTAGTTTGGTTTATTTTGCTGACAAAACGCCACTTTATTCAATTTTAGGATCAATGATTGAATTCAATAATGAGGAAACAAACTCACTTTTTAAAAACAACTTCGTAAAAATCAATCTATTTAGCAACATAATTTATGCTTCTAAGATTTTAAATTTTAAATATCTCAAAGACATGCCAAAACCAATTGATACTACAGTTGTTTTAGTGATTAAACTATCTAAGAGAATTCTATTTAATTTTATTATGTTATCTACAGTAATATTATTCATAACATATTTTTTAATTTATTATATAATTCAAAAAAATATGTATATTTATAAAGTTAACTTTCTTTTACCATTTATAAAAATCTTAAAAAGGATGAAATCACATAAATTTGTAGAAAAATCATTAATGTCAGATGTTCAGATAAAAGAGCTTAACCTTTTATCAAAATATTACAATACACACTTAAATGAATTGCTAAACCAAAAGAAATCTCTTGAAAATGCTTTAAATGAGATAAAAACTTTAAAAAAACTTGTCCCAATATGCTCTTCATGTAAAAAAATAAGAGGGAAAGATGACAACTGGTATACCATCGAAGAATATATGTCGAGCAAATTTGAATTCGATTTTTCACATGGTATATGCCCTGATTGTATACGCAAGCTTTACCCGGAATACGCCGACAAAATCCTCAAAGAATTAAATAAAAAATAGATTATTATACGATTACTAGTAAATTATCATTAATGATTATTTATTAATATTTTTTTTAAAATACTTTCAACAATTTTATATAGTTTCATCAATTTATTAAAATAATTATTAGATAAGCTTTTGAGCTTCTTTTTTAACTTTTAGATAATAAAATTAACAATATAATTGATTAATAAGTAAAATTGAATAAACGATAAATAAATACAAATAAAAAAAAGCCCGCCTAATAGCGGGCATTTAAATAGTTTAATTAGAATGTCAAAGCAATTTTATGATAAGCTCTGATTGCTTTCAAATCAAACTTATCCTCATCCGTTAGTCCATTATTTTCTATTATATCTTTAACTTGAGCATATCCAAAAGCTAAGCTATAAGTAAGATTTTTTGTAATTGCATATGATGCACCAAGATCTACTTCATATGCTTTAACATCTTCATACTCATTATCTTCTTGATTTGAAAAAACATATGATAATGAAGCATTAACTGACAATTTGTCTGTAACATTAGTTTTAGCATATAACTGAAGTAAAGTCATACCAACGAGGTCAGATTCACCTTTTGTACCGTAACCATATGCATAATCATCACCTAACTGTAGCCAGTCACCAAGCACTAAAGTAGAGTCAAAATCGTCCTCAAAGTCATAACCCTTTTTAGCGTCTTTATCATAGCTACCGTAAGCAACAATAGCACCCACTTTTACCTTATCAACCATAGCATAACCATTTAAGTAAACACCATACACATCAAAATCAAGAGAACTGTTATCATCATCATTCATAGTTACGTAGCTAAATTCACCTTCAAATCCAACCATACCCACTTTACCAGTAAAAGCTACGTCAGCTCTCCAAGTCTTCTGTGCATCTGTGCCATTGTCTAGATATTTAGCACTATTATTCATATATGTTACAAGTGGCATAATTTTAAAATCGCCTGCTTTAATGTTAGCACCAAGTCCATAAGTATCGCTGTCATCTTTTTCAGCATCTTTGTATTTTAATTCAGCACCTTTTTCAGTATTTTTCTGGACAAAAGCCACTAAAGAGCCGTAAGGTAAAGCCTGTGTAAATTTAATCCTATATTTTCCACCAGTGTCATTACCGAAAGCAGTACCCCAACCAGCACCAGTCATAAGACCAGCATCAAGTGTAGTGCCTGTAGAAAATTTATGAGTCATCCAAACTCTTTCAGCAGTAAAATCATCATCTGCCTCATCCTCACTGTCATCTTTCCAATTTTCATCATGAATAGCAAATCTTGTAGTAACCCAAGTATTTTCATCAACAACAAGTTTTGCCCAGAGATTCATATCTTGGTCATAATAAGAATACTTTTCATCGACACCATTTGTTTCATCAGTATCAATACTGATATAACTACCTCTCACATAAAAATCACCACTGAGCTTAAGCTCAACTGCAAAAGAAGTTGCAGCAAACGCTAACAACGCTAAAATAACTAATAACTTCTTCATACTTCTTCCTCCTGTAGGTTTTTATTTTTTTCTTGCTATTATTGCCTTATCCAAAACATCTGTTTTAAAAACGCTAATTCTTCCTTTTTCTTTTCATCCCTCCTTTCATTATTAATTAATATCATACAATTATTATCTAACACAATGTTTTTTTTCTGTCAACAAAAAGAGCTAAATTTTTTATTTAACTTCAAGGTATATAAACTCACTCTTTTTACCTTTAAAAAGTCCACTATCATAGTTCCTAAGCAGAATCACATAATTTTTACCATATTTCTCTTCACCATAATAATCCACTATAACTGGATTTAACACTTCAGATTCCCAAATCTTTCTCAACATTTTAGCTTGCCATTTATATCCTGCAAAAGTAGAATTTCTATATTTATTTAAATTAGGTAGCATTCTCGAAACAGGTTCATTTTTAACAATATATATTTTCCCATCATTGTAGATATATACTCTACCCTTTAAAAATCTTTTATGAGTCATAACTTCAAACGGATTCTCATCATGCTTATCTTCATCAACTGAAGCTTTCTTAACTTCTTCTAACATGAAATAATATGGAGTATCAGCAAAATATTCAATACTTTTATATATTTCTTTCCCATTTGACAATATTCTCAATCTATTATCACTATCAACATATAATATTTCATTTTTACCATCCTTATTTATATCACCATAGCCAAAACCAAATATCCCTATACCATTAGTTCCTTCAATAGCGTCCCCTCTCATATAATCTGACTTATATACATAAAAGTGGATTTTACCTAAGTATTCACCTTCTCTTGATATTCTTTGACAAACTAATTTTTTTTGTCCATTTACCATTATAGTTCTAAAAATAAACGGGATACTCTTCTTTAATAACTTAACCTTTTTACCATCAAACTCATAAATTACTGACTTTAAATTTCTCCCATTATCCAAGTTTGTAATAAAAATCTCATCAATCCCATTTCCGTTTAAATCAATAGTTTCAACACTTAATATTTCATCAAAATCACCATCAATCTTTGATACATATTCAAAATCTTCACCAGTAAATTTGTAAATATACACTGTGTCTTCATCAGCAGTTACAATATACTCAAAATCATCATTAAATATATGACCTACACTAATAACTCTTAACTCTTTATCGATGGGCTTACTTCTTAATATATCTGCAGTCATTAAAGATGGTTTACTTTTTGTCAAATAAGTAGTGTTGATATCTGCAAAATATTTTTTTTCTATTAATCTGTCGTTATAAAATATGGTATATTCAATCCCACCTTTATCATCTTGTACTAAATTAAGGATATAATTTCCGCTATCTGAAATAATAAAATTTTTTGCATCAGCTAAATCTTGTCTAATTAATAACTCTAGCCTTTTATTAAAATTTTCATAATGTACTTTAACTTTTACTGGAGTTTCACTAATTACAATATCACCTTTCTTGAAATCTTCTTTTTTATCAAATATAGATGCGATTGAATACTTTTCGAACACATCTATTATTTTTATTTTACCCAAAAATGAACGCTTGACTCCCAAAATATCACCAGTGATTGGATGAACAATCTTTTCACCCTCTCTATATACATTTAACACTAACCCTTTTGTGACTCCATCTTTTATTGAAAGGTCAGTATAAACAGTATCACCTTCGACAGCTACAACATACCCTTTTTTGGGTGCAAAAAAATCATCTATTTCATTTACAAGTTTCTCAAACCTTGCAAAACTCAGTAATGGAAAAAAGAGAAAGACTATAATAAACAGCTTCTTCAACATACTACCCCCTTATTATTAGCATTTAATTACTAATATTAGATTGGTAAAAAAGCAAATAGTTTTATAAAAAATATTAAAGTATTTTTAAGGTATGTCGATAGTATAAATGCAGGGATGCGAAAAATTTTACATGGATGTGACCATGAGGTTGTGTCCATGAAGATAAATTTTGTCCCTGCAGGGAATATCTTAAATAGTATCAATCAATCAACAAATTCAATAAACAGTTCGATAGAAAGATTATCCACAGGGAAAAGGTTAAACAGTGCCAAAGATTCTCCAGCTGAAATAGGTATTGCTGCAAAACTAAAATCTGCTATTGAGTCTCACAAAAGACTAATGCAAAATTTGCAGGATGCTATCTCCCTTTTTCAAACAGCTGATTACTCAATTAGCGGCTCATCAGGGTTACTCGATATTTTAAACTCTATAAGGGAAAAAATTTTTGCAGCTGGGAATGGAACACTTACAAGCTCTGATATAAATCTCATTCAAAATGAAGTAAATGACTTAATTGATGAAATAGATAACATCACAACATCCATTGAATTTAATACGAAAAAATTGTTAAACGGCGATTATCTTGCCACAATTACCACAAGCTCTGCTGATGTAAATGCTTACGCACTTGACAGATTAAATACAACAACATTGGAACTTACAAACATAACTGGAGCCACTTATAATACCTACCAAATAGGGCCATACGATCCTTCAACATTAACTTCTGAAGGAACTTTTGTTATTCAAGGAAATGATAATGCTATTTCAATTAACTGGAGTGCTTCTGACACTTTAGAAGATATTGCAAACAGGATTAATAGCTATAATGATGTGGCAAAAGCAGAAGTTGTCACTTCAGGTACAGATACTTATTTACAAATAACATCATTGGAAAAGGGGGTTGCTGGAAGAATAAGCTTAAGTGATTTGTCAGGAAATTTTATATCGTCTCAAGGAGCAACAGAAACAGATGCTGGTAACGATGCATCATTAACTTACAATGGAACAACATACACATCTCAAACAGGTGAGTTTACTGATGTCTATGATAATTTGGTGATAAAAGTAGCTGATAATGCAAATGTACCAAATGCAACCATATCAATTACTGATAAAACTGTCAGTATCCCTCTTGATATAGAAGGTGGGACACAATTAGATGTTTATATCAAAGATCTAACTCCAGAATCACTTGGATTAAAAGATGTAAATGGCGATTATGCCATAGACTTATCAACTTCAAATGGAAGGACTAAGGCTTTGTCATTGATAGATAATATTATTTCAAGAGTGACCAGTGAAGCTTCAAGAATAGGTAGTATGGAAAACACACTGAATTACCAGATTGACCAAATAACAAACTACAACTTAAATCTATCAAGCTCTTACTCAAATATTATGGACACTGATATTGCTGAAGAAATGGCAAAACTCACCACCCAGCAGCTTCAACTGCAAACATCTACTTTAATGCTTACAAAAAGAAACGAGCTGATATCATCTGTGATAAACCTGCTTGGAATAAACACAAATAAATAGATGATGTCGCACAAAATTTTGAGATTGCTTCGGAGCAAAAGCTCCTCGCAATGACCACCGTAGCTATCTTTGCAAGCGTTAGCGAAGCAAACTCAACATTATATCAACTTCCAAAGATTAAACTATGTTCAGCATTCTCAACCTATAAAACTATTAAAAAACTCCAATCAATTTCAAAAAAGCGCCCAAAGCTCCTAAGATTGAAATTGCTATGGATATTGAAAACATCCTAATTGTAAAATTTCTTTGTTCAGTTTCTCTACTATCAAGTTTATCAGACAATTTCTCAATAGAAGCTATAATTTGCTCAAATCGCTTGTCGACCTGTTCAAACCGCTTGTCAATATCAGCCTTTAACTCACTAAAACGCTGGTCAACTTTATCAAACTTTTTATCGACTTGTTCAAACCTTTTGTCGATTTGTTCAAACCTTTTGTAAACTTCCTCAAATCTTCTATCAATTTGTCCAAACCTATAATCAACATCTTTTTTAAAGTCTTTTAAGTGCTCTTTGAAATCTTCCTGATTTCTTCTTAACTCATCAATTTGTACTTGTAGATAATCAAATTTAGCATCAAAATACTTGGTATTGGGGAAGATACCCGCTATCAAAGTTTGAATTTCAGTAGGTACTCTCATATTTTCATTTTGAATATTGTTATTTTTAGTTTTTTCACTACTCATTTCAAACCCCTACTTATTCGTAATTATATAATACTATATTAATATGTTTTTTCAAATCAAAATTTAATTTCATTTAGCTTTGGCCATCTCTACAAGAGGTTTTCTACCTCTTTTATTTTTCTTAAACACCGACAATATATACTCTGCTTCTTCAAAAGGTACAGTAATAAAAGAGAATTTTTCAAACACTCTAACATCTTTAATCTTTTTAGGATCAACCTTGCACTTATCAGCAATAAACTTTTTGATATCTGTTTCGTTCATACCATCCATTCTACCTTTTGCAACAAACAATCTCGATTTCCCTTTTCTATTAACTGTAACTTCTTCAATATCGCTATATGATTCGCTACTTAAATCATCAGCAAATCGATATCTAAGCATCGCAGCTACAATATCTTCAGGGTTTCCAACAGATAACAACTCTTTTGCAAAATCTAAATAATCTTTATGTTCATTATTCTCAATAACTGCTTTCAAATCATCAATGATATGCTTCTTTTTATTTTCGATTATCTCTTCAACACCTGGTAGCTTCTCTTTTTTTATCTCAGTATTGGAAATTCTCATAATATACAAAAGATTCCTGTATTCTGATGGTGTCACAAAGGTTATTGCTATCCCTTTCTTACCTGCTCTACCAGTCCTGCCAATCCTGTGAACATAGCTTTCTGGATTTTGTGGTAGTGAGTAGTTAATCACATGTGTTAGATTGTCAATATCTATACCTCTTGCAGCTACATCTGTGGCAACAAGCATATTAATCCGCTTTGTTTTAAACTTGTGTAAAATTCTTTCTCTCTGATACTGAGATAAATCACCATGCAAACCTTCTGCGTTGTAACCTCTATCAATTAACTTATTTGCAACTGTATCCACATCCACCTTTGTCCTGCAAAAAATAAGTCCGTAAAATTCTGGATACATATCTCTGATTCTACAAAGTGCCTCAAATTTGTCCTCTTCTCTCACCTCAAAATATATCTGCTCTGTCAATGAAGTGGTAAGCTGTTTTGCATCAACTTTTATCAACTCGTAATCTTTCATAAAGGTTTTAGCAAGATTCAAAATTTCCCTTGGCATGGTTGCAGAAAAAAGTAAAACCCTTCTATTTTCTGGGGTATATCTAAAGATTGTTTTTATATCATCAATAAACCCCATATTTAGCATCTCATCTGCTTCATCAAGAATGAAAAAATCTATTTTTGAAATATCAAGACTCTTCCTTTTTAGATGGTCTAATATCCTGCCAGGTGTACCTACAACGATATCTGCACCCTCTTTAAGCCTTTTTAACTGCAACTCCATGGATTGACCACCATAAACGGGAACTATTTTAAGCTTCCTTCTACCCTTTAAAGAGTTAATCTCTTCTGCCACCTGATTAGCAAGCTCTCTTGTAGGTGTCAAAATAAGGCATTTTACTCCACTCTTTTTCCTATCAATCATCTCAATCAATGGGATACCAAATGCAGCTGTTTTGCCTGTACCTGTTTGTGCTTGAGCGACAATATCTTTGTCACTATTTAATATTTTTGGGATAACCAATTTTTGAATATCCGTTGGTTCTTCAAACCCCTTTTTCTTCAATGCTTCCATAATACTTTTTGAAACTCCAAGTTTTTCAAATTCTTTCATACTTTGCATAAATTTAACCTTCCTTCTTTTATATTGTTGGCAACAGAATATTATGTAAGGGCATTGCATATCCTTAGATTGCTTCTCTGACGCTTGCAATGACTACAAATTATGTCATTGCGATGAAATTTTGATCCGAAGCAATCTCAAAATTAGAATATGCACAATAACCTCAATATTCTGTTTGCATTTTTAAGAAGAAAATGAAAATCGATTATTTTTAGATAAGCTGCTCTAATCTTTTTTGAAAGTAGCTTTCTTTCTCTTCAAGCTCGCTTAGTTTGATTTCATAACGACTGTAAAGCTCATCAATATTTTTCTCAATATTTTTCAACTCTTTACTCAAAGAAGCAACTTCTTCAAAATTGCCTTCCATTGAATACTTTAAAATCAAACTGTTTACTTCAGTTTTTCGACTTTCATTCTCTTCTATCGATCTTTCTAACTCCTCTACCTCTTTTATAAGAGGATTCAAAACTTTAGATTTTTCAGCAATAACTTCTGCCTTTAATCTTCTAATATCCTTTTTGGATAATTTCCCTTTTTCTTTTTCATTTTTTCTGGTGAAATCCTCTTCATCCCAACCAACTTTTTCTAAAAATTCATCATAGGTGCCATCAAAAAGCATAACTTCATCTTTTTTAAACACTATTAGCCTGTTTGCTATCTCACGCAAAAAGGTTTCATTGTGGGTAACCATCAAAATAGCACCTTCAAACTGTTTTAGTGCCTCAAGCAAAGCATCGGTGGAATAAATATCCAGATGGTTTGTGGGCTCATCTAACATAACCAAATTTACAGGTTTTGCAATAACTTTTCCAAGCAATACCCTACTTTTTTCTCCACCAGATAAAACTCCAATCTTTTTTAATGCCTCATCACCAGAAAACATCATTATCCCAGCAATATCTCTTGCTCTTTGTCTATCTACACTCGCATCAGAATACATTATCTCTTCTTCTATCGTTCTATCATCAACCAAATCAACTATATTTGTTTGCTCATAAACCCCTATTTCCACATTGTTGTTGATAATTATTTCACCTGAAATGGGTCTTAGTTTACCAGAAAGAACCTTTATAAGTGTGGTTTTCCCTTTTCCGTTTGGTCCAATTATACATATTTTATCATTTGAACCAATACTAAAAGATAAATTTTTAAATAGTGGCTTATCCTTATGATACCCAAAAGTAATATCTTTTACATGTATCAAATTTTTCCCTTCGTAAGGTTTATAACTAAATCTAAAATTTAAATTTTTTATGGGCTCTAAATCTACCTCATCCTCTTTTAATTTTTCCAATGTTTTAATCCTCGACTGGACAAGATTTGCCTGTCTTGCCTTTGCTCTAAATTTATTGATAAACTGCTCCATCTCTTTTTTACGCTTATCAATATTCTCTTTTGTTTTTTCTAAATGCTCCTCTTCTAATCTTATCTGCTCATAAAATTTGGATGTATCACCCTTTATTTTCCTAACCTTTTTACGATAAATCCCTAAAATATGTGTGCAAACACTATCCATAAAACCTCTATCATGGGTTATCAAAATAAATTCTTTTTTCCATTCTCTCAAAAAGTTTGCAAGCCATCTAATTGATAAAATATCCAGATAGTTTGTTGGCTCATCAAGTAGTAAAAGATCACAATCAGAGACTAAAACTTTTGCAAGATTAATTCTAACCTGATACCCCCCAGAAAACTCATAAGGGTTTTTATCCAAATCCTCTTTTGTAAATCCAAGTCCAAAAAGCACCTTTTCTGCTTTCCATCTATTATCTTCTAAATCACTTTTTACTATGGAATAAACCTCATCAATCAGCCTATTATGTGAAAATTCAAGATGTTGTTTTAGATAACCTATTTTATAATCTTTTGGAATGTTCACTTTGCCACTATCTGGTTCTTCTTCACCCACTATCATTTTAAAAAGTGTAGTTTTCCCTTCACCATTTCGGCCTATCAAACCGACCTTTTCACCGCTACCGATAGTAAAATTTATTTTATCAAAAATATGCCTTGTTCCAAAAGACTTTGTTAAATTTTCAACGCTAATCATTACCTATCCTCAATAAAAAATTATATAAACAAAGTTTACCCAGATTGCTTTGCTGACGCTCGCAACGACTGATTTTGATGTCATTGCGAGTAGCTTTTGCTTCGAAGCAATCTCTTAAATTGTTTTTTATTTTCTATATAACATCCTCTAACTATTTATACTGCAAATCTTCATTTAAAATTTTTAAAAACTCATCCAGTAAATCTTCTTCTTTAACCTTTTTTACTACTTTACCTTTTTTAAATATTATGCCCACCCCTCTACCTCCAGCTATACCATAATCAGCTTCTCTTGCCTCACCTGGTCCATTAACAGGACACCCCATCACAGCAACCGAAATCTTTTTATCAAAAACCACAAGAGCCTTTTCAACCTTCTCTGCAAGCTCTACCAAATTTATCTCACACCTACCACAGGTTGGGCAAGAAATGATATCTACCCCTCTTTCTCTTAAACCAAGAGCTTTTAAAATTTCAAAGCCTACTCTTACCTCTTCTAGAGGGTCAGCTGTCAAAGAAACTCTCAAAGTATCACCTATCCCCTCTGCTAAAAGCGTCCCAATGCCAACTGCTGACTTAATTGTACCTGAAAAAAATGTTCCAGCTTCAGTAACACCAAGATGAAGAGGGTAATCAGACCTTTTAGAAAATTCTCTATATGCTTCGATAGTCATCATCACATTGCTAGCTTTAAGAGAAAATTTCATATTTTCAAATCCATTGTCTTCAAAAAACTGCTGGTACTTCAACGCTGATTCCACCATTGCCTTTGCAGAAACACCATATTTTGACTTTAACTCTTTTTCAAGCGAACCTGAGTTTACCCCAATCCTGATTGCCACATCGTGCATCTTTGCAGCATCTATAACTTTTTTTACATATACAGCTTTACCAATATTTCCAGGATTAATCCTAATCCCATCTGCGCCATTTTCCATTGAAAGTATAGCCAGCCTATAATCAAAATGGATATCAGCAATAAGTGGAATTTTAATCTTATCTTTTATAAACCTAATAGATTTGGCTGCCTCTTCATCAACAACTGCTACCCTAATAATTTCACAGCCAGCACTTTCCAACAATTTAATCTGATTAATTGTGGCCTCAATATCTCTTGTATCAGTATTGGTCATAGATTGAACAGTTATAGGATTATCCCCACCAATTTTTAAATTGCCAAGCTTTATAACCTTTGTTTTTTTTCTCATTTAAGTTCACCTTTGCCATAAGGGTGTGTTTTATCATATACTTTGAGTATCTCAGATAAATTTAGGTGTGTGTATTTTTGTGTTGTAGCAAGACTTGAATGCCCAAGCAATTTTTGAATAGTCCTCAAATCAGCTCCATTTTCAAGAAGATGTGTTGCAAAAGTATGCCTAAATGAATGAGGGCTATAATTTAAAGGAAGTCCAGCAATTTTAAGGTATTTGTCAACTATTCTCCTTACTGATCTATCGGTAAGTGCTGTCCCAAATTTATTTATAAAAAGATGGTCTGTGTTTACTACACCTTTTTGAACAATATCTTCTCTTACATATAAATATTTTTTTATCAAATCCATAATATAATCAGAAAGAGGGATAACCCTCATCTTTTTCCCTTTACCAAAAATTCTAACCCTCATTCCCCCAAAATCTATATCATCAAGTTTTATGTTAACAAGCTCTGAAACCCTAACCCCAGTCCCATACAAAAACTCCAAAATCAGAGCATCACGAATACCTAAAGGGGTTTCTTTATCAGGCAGTTCAAGTAAAGAAAAAATAGTATCTATATCGAATACGGTAAAAAGTTTTTTATCCTTTTTTGGAAATTTTATCATCCTTGCTGGGTTCTCTTCACAATAACCTTTTTTTATTAAAAATTTATAAAATGACCTCAATGTAGCTACTTTTCGCTCAATACTGCTTTTAGAAAAACCTTTTTCATGTAAATATGAAACAAACATCCTGAGAGAAAAATAATCAATTTCGTCTAAATCTACTTCTTCATCTTCAAAATATGTAATTAAATCATTTAAATCATTCAAATAAGACTTTACAGTATGGCTACTGACCTGTCTTTCGTTTATCAAATAGTTTTCAAAATATAAAATAGCCTCTTTAAGCTTCACTTTCTAAATACTCTTTCAAGTCTTTTAGTGCTCTATTACTCATTTCCAACTTTTTTTTCTTTTTATCTCTTATCTTTTTATCTAAAGATGGGAGCATTCCAAAATGAAAGTTGCTCGGTACATAATCTTTTTTATTAGTTGAAACATATCTTGATAATGCACCAAGTGCTGTAGTTTCTGGAAAAGGTTTTATATTTTTGCCATTAAAATAGTTTACTAAAAATTTTGCTATAATAAGTGATGTAGCTGCTGATTCGATATACCCTTCCACACCTGTAATTTGCCCAGCAAAGAAGAGCAAGTCATTTTTGTATCTAAAAAAAGCATCTAAATAATCGCAGGCTCTCACATAGGTATTTCTATGAATTGAGCCATATCTCAAAAATTCTGCATTCTCAAGCCCAGGTATAAGTCTAAAAACCTCTTTTTGAGCTCCAATTTTCATTTTAGTTTGGAAACCAACAATATTGTATGCTCTCCCCTCTACATCCTCTTTTCTAAGTTGAACTACTGCATAGTATTTTTCACCAGTTTCTGGATGCTCAAGCCCTACAGGTCTCATGGGGCCAAATAGTAAAGTTTGCTTACCACGAGCTGCAAGCTCCTCTATCGGCATACACCCTTCAAAAACTGCACCTTTTTCAAAATCTCTAAACTCCACCTTTTCAGCTTTCATCAGTGCATCATAAAAACGATCAAACTCCTCCTCTGTCATTGGGCAGTTGAGATAATCACTTTCCCCTTTGTTGTATCTACTTTTGAAGAAACATTTTGAATAATCAATGGATTCTGCATCAACAATTGGTGAGATGGCATCATAAAAATATAGCTCACCACCAAAAAGATTCTTTAGCTCTTTTGATAAACTTTGTGAAGTAAGAGGCCCAGAAGCAACAACAAGTGGTCTATCTTTTGGTAACGATTTTACTTCTTCTCTGATAACTTTTATATTTTCATGATTTTCTAAAATATTTGTAATCTCTCTTGCAAACTTTTCTCTATCTACTGCAAGGGCGTTTCCTGCTGGTACTCTATTTTTCTTTGCAACTTTAATAATCAAACTATTAAGCATTTCCATTTCAGCTTTTAATAAACCTGATGCAGTATCCAGCGACTCAGCCTTTAGAGAATTTGAGCAAAGTAGTTCACCTAGAAAACCTGTTTCATGAGCCTCAGTCATCTTTTTAGGCCTCATCTCGTATAAAACCACTTTTATACCACTTTCGGCAAGTTGAAATGCAAGCTCGCTCCCTGCAAGTCCACCACCAATTATCGTTACCCTTTTATCCATAATTACCCTATTTTTTTACTGTGATTGTGCCATCCTCTAAGGTGATAGCACTTTTTGTATTTTTGCATTCTGGATAGTTTTCACAGGCAAAAAAACTACCCCTTCTACTCCTTTTTAAAACCATTTTTCCGCCACATTTTTCGCAAGTGATATCATCTACCTTTTTTATAACTGAGATAATTTTGTCTTCCTCAACTCTGAAATTTGCAGTAAATTTACATCCTGGATAATTTTCACAACCCAAGAATAAACCATTTCTCCCTTTTTTTATAAACAGGTTGCCACCACATTCTGGGCATTTCTCATCAATCTTTTCGTTCTTTTCAATCACTTTTATCCCATCTTTAAGCCTGATAAAATTTTTTATATTTTTACATTCTGGATATCCACTGCACGCAAGGATCTCTCCAAACCTGCTTTTTTTAATTACCATTTCACTGCCACATTTTTCACATTTTAGTCCTGTTGACTCACCATTTTTTCTTTCCACAAGTTCTATTAAACCGTTTTCACCCCTTTTAAAATCTGAAGTATATTTACAGTCTGGATAATTTTCACAGGCTACAAAAGGCCCATTTTTACCATATTTTATAA
Source organism: Deferribacter thermophilus (assembly GCF_049472675.1). Lineage (NCBI taxonomy): Bacteria > Pseudomonadati > Deferribacterota > Deferribacteres > Deferribacterales > Deferribacteraceae > Deferribacter > Deferribacter thermophilus. The sequence goes on along the minus strand of NZ_JAPNXM010000001.1, from coordinate 64,398 downwards.
TCAAATCGCTCCCACATTCTGGGCATTTTTTGTCAATACGCAAATCCATCACAAGTTTATTTTCAGCCTTCTTTAACTCCTGCTCAAAACTACTGTAAAAATCTGATAACACCTTTTTCCAATCAATCTCACCCTTTTCCACCTGATCCAAATCCTTTTCCATTTCGGCTGTAAATTTTACATCAAAAATCTTCGGAAAATTTGTAGTCAAAAGTTTATTTACTATCCTGCCAAGCTCCGTTGGATAAAAACGGCGTTCTTTCACCTCTACATAGCCTCTATCTACAATGGTAGAAATAATCGTTGCATAGGTAGAAGGTCTACCAATCCCTTTTTGTTCTAAGGTTTTTACAAGTGTTGCTTCTGTAAATCTTGGAGGTGGTGTAGTAAACATCTGCTTAGAAATTATCTCTTTTAATATTGCTAAATCAGATTCTTTAACATCAGGGATAACCCCTTCTTCATCATTTTCAGATTCGTTGTCTTTCCCCTCAACATAAAGTTTCATAAACCCATCAAATTTTAAAATCTTCCCTCTTGCAACAAAGGTGTAAACTCCATCACTTATCTCTATTGTACTTTTATCAAAAACCGCTGGTGACATCTGGCTAGCCACAAATCTTTCCCAAATTAATTTATAAAGTTTATATTGGTCTTGGGTTAGATAATCTTTCACCGACTCAGGATCTCGTAAAACAGATGTTGGCCTGATAGCCTCATGAGCATCTTGAATATTTTGTTTTTTCTTTGATTCCCTTTTTTCATTACTGCAATACTTTTCTCCAAATATTTTTAATATATAATTTTGAGCTTCACTTTTAGCGTCATCAGAAACTCTTGTAGAATCTGTACGCATATAAGTAATTAAACCCGTAGGCCCTTCAGCTCCAAGCTCAACCCCCTCATAAAGTTGTTGAGCAATCATCATCGTTTTTTTTGCAGAAAAGCTTAGCTTCCTTGCAGCTTCCTGCTGTAATGTGGATGTAATAAAAGGTAGAGGAGCTAACTGTTTGACCTCTTTCTTCTCAACCTTTGAGACATAAAACTCATGATCTTCAATCTCTTTTTTAAAATTATCGACCTCCTCTAGAGTATTTAATTCAAACTTTTTACCATTCTTTTTCTCTAATCTCGCTTTAATTTCATAATTATTACACAAGAAAATACCATCAACTAAATGATATTCTTTAGGGACAAACTTTTCTATTTCCTCTTCACGCTCACATATTAGACGAAGAGCCACACTCTGCACTCTTCCTGCTGATAAACCGTACTTTAAAGGTTTCCACAAAAGAGGGCTCACAAGATAACCAACAAGTCTATCAAGAATCCTTCTTGATTGTTGAGCATTTACCCTTTGAATATTAATTTCTTTTGGATTTGATATCCCTTCTGTAATACCTTTTTTTGTAATTTCATGAAACTCTACACGCATAATATTAGGATTTTTCTTTTTAACTTCTTCAGCAATATGCCAAGCTATTGCCTCCCCTTCTCTATCTGGGTCAGGAGCAAGGTAAACCTTATCACTCCTTTCAGCCTCTTTTTTTATTGCATTAATTATTTTATTTTTCCCTTTGATAACTTGATATTTTGGTTTAAATCCATTTTCTATATCCACACCAAGCTCATTTTCGGGCAAATCTTTAATATGTCCAACACTTGCCATTACTTTGAAATCTTTTCCTAAATATTTCTCTATTGTCCTTGCCTTAGCAGGAGACTCTACAATCACCAGATTCTTAGACATCCTTCCCCCTTTCATTTAATAAAAATATTATCAGATTTTCTGCTTTAGAAAAAATTGAAGATGAAAAACTAATTATCAAACTCATCAATATTGCCATTATTAAAATCAACCAATTTTCTTCTCTCTATCAAAATATACAAAAGCGTTTGTTTAATATTTTCTACATCAACCTTTCCATCTGAATCCATACACCTATCTATTAACTCTTCTATTACTAAAAGATCTACAGCACCTGAAAGTTGTAATTTCTGAATATATTGCATACCAGCTTCTGTAAATTTTTCTTTCTCAGACTTTGAAAAATATCTTACGCCGTTTGCTGGTGTAAAATTACCAAAATCAAGATAACTAAACACTTGTCTTATTTCATAGCTTTCAAAGCCAGATTTATAAAGCATTGTAGCAATATCTAACTCATCTACCAATTCATAATTTTCCACAAAATCCACTATCATATTTAATGCAATTAAAATCTTATCCATCAATTACTCCTGACATAATATTTCCCATCATATTCAGAATAAACAAACCCCTTTAGCTCCATCATAGAAATCTTATTCATAATAGTAACATAATCTATGTCAAGTGATAAACAAAGCTCATCAATATTTTTTGGAGATAATGACAATGCATTGTATATCTTTTCTTCCAAAGCATCTTCAAAATTTATATTAGTTTTATTCTCCTCTTTGTCAATTATTTTAATATTATCCACATACTTAACAATATCTTCTAATACATCATAATAACTCTCTAAAAGTTTAGCTCCTTCTCTTAAAAGCTTATTTGCACCTCTATTTTTCTCTTCAGGCCACATAGGAACAGCATAAACTTCTCTATTTTCTTCCATTGCAAGCCTTGCTGTTATTAGAGAACCACTTTTCTCAGCAGCCTCAACTACAACTACTCCATAAGAAAGTCCAGCTATTATCCTGTTTCTACGAGGAAAATTATATGGATCAGGTTTCGTATTTATCGAAAATTCTGTTAATACACACCCTTTGTTAACTATATCTTTAAAATATTTTTTATTGCTCTCAGGGTAAATATATCTTAAACCGTTGCCAAGGACAGCAGTTGTTACCCCTTTCTTCATTGCCCCAATATGAACAGCTATGTCAATACCAGCAGCAAATCCACTAACAACATTGATACCCACTTCAGCGAGATCCATCCCTAATCTTTCTGCAAATCTCAACCCTCTTTTGCTTGCTCTTCTTGAGCCAACTACAGCAATCATCGGTTTATCTAAAACACTGATATCACCAAAACAATATAAAAAGGCTGGAGGGTTTGAAATCCGTTTTAGCAACTCAGGATAGTTATCATCCTCATAAAGCAACATTTTAGCTTTGTATTTGTTTATCAATTCAATTTCATTATTTACAGATTCATAATTTAGAAAACTATGCTTTATCAAAGTAGCAATCTTTTCACCAAAATCAGTTTTTAATTCTTCAAAATCTCTTTCGAAAATATCGAATAATGAACCATATTTCTTAATTAAATTTACTATGATATTGTCAGAAATACCTTTTATAGATTTTAACAATAAATAGTTTTTTAACAATAATTTTCTATTTGACTCCATCAAATATTATTTAATAATATCTCCCAAAATCTCACTGCACTATCAAGTGCCCTATCTGGGACTTTAAAGTTTATATTATGTAAAGGAACGACTTTACCCCCTTCTTTGATCCCAACCCTAGCAAATACTCCTGGTATAAGTCTTTGATAAAGCGCAAAATCTTCTCCACCCATTGTTTTTGGAATATTTTTAAAAACTTTTTCACCATTATTTTCAAATAAATCTATCATTTTTAATGATAAACCTTCATCATTAATCACTGGTGGTGTTCCATCCTCTATAACTAAGTCTATTTTTATCTTGTAAAACTCCTCAATAGATTTACAACAATTTTTTAACTCAGATTTTAGAAATTCTAATAACTCATTTTTAAAGTACCTAAAAGTACCATCAATCCTTAACTCTGATGGTAAAATATTACCTGCAGTGCCACCTTCAATTTTTCCAAAAGTTATCAATGATTCGTAAAGTGGATTGATTTTCCTTGAAACAATCTTTTGAGCCAAATTAATAAGATCAGCAGCAGCTACAATCAGGTCATTCCCCATGTGCGGATAAGCCCCATGTGTGCCTTTCCCTGTTAGAATTATATGAAAATGATTTGAACCAGCCATCAATTCACCAGGCTTAATCCCATATGCACCAAGCTCAATTTCTGGATCAACATGGATACCATAAATCTCACTTACTCCATCAAGCCCACCTTCTTGAATTATCAATTTTGCTCCAGAAATTATCTCTTCTGCAGGTTGAAAAATATATCTTATATTTACATTCGGTTTGATTTCTCCAGTAGATATTTTCTTTAACACTAATAATAAGGCAGAGGTATGAAGATGATGGCCACAAAGATGCTTTGCCTCAGTTTTTTCTGCATTAACAGGCAAAGCATCTATATCAGCTCTAATAGCAACTGTTTTAGATTTACCAAAATCAATTGTCCCAAAACACCCTGTTTTTAAAACCTTATCAATTTTGATGCCGTTATTGTTTAAAAAATTTTTAATATACTCTGTTGTCTTAAACTCATTAAAGGATACTTCAGCCAAATTTTCCAAATCATGCAATATTTCGTAATTTAACATATTATAACCCTAAAATATTGTATCCACTATCCACATACAATATATCACCTGTAACACCACTTGCCAAATCACTACAAAGGAAAAGTGCCGCCTTTGCCACATCATCTTGAGTAACATTTCTTCTTAATGGTGCTCTCTCCTCAATCAATGACAAAATTGATCTAAATCCAGCAACACCGCTTGCTGCCAAAGTTTTTATTGGACCTGCAGAAATAGCATTTACTCTGATTTTTTTCTCACCAAGCTCATTTGCTAAATATCTAACCGAAGCCTCTAATGCAGCTTTTGCAACCCCCATAACATTGTAATTTTTAACTACTTTTACTGAGCCATAATAGGTCATAGTTACTATTGAGCCCTCTTCATTCATTAAAGGTTCTGATAATTTGGCAAGCTTTACAAGAGAATAAGCACTTACCTCCATTGCAGTTAAAAACCCTTCTCTACTTGTATCGATAAATCTACCTTTCAAGTCCTCTGCAGGCGCATAAGCAATAGAGTGAACAAGTATATCAAACTTTCCAAACTCTTTTTCTACAACCTTAAATGTTTCTTCTAACTCCAACTCATTTGTAACATCACATTTAACACAAAATTTACCACCAAGCTCTTCAGAAATAGGCTTAACCCTTTTTTCCAAAGGTTCGGATGCATAAGTAAAGCCTAACTCTGCTCCTTCCTCTTTAAATCTCTTTGCAATTGCATAAGCAATAGATTTATTATTTGCTACTCCAAAAATTAATGCTTTTTTACCTTCTAACAATCCCATTATCAAACCTCCTAAATATAATTTACTAACTCATTTATATGTTTTATAGATAACAGTTCAACCGATTTGTCTGAAATTGTATTCAGATTACCTACTATCTTATTTATACTAAAGCGTTTTGCTTCCTTTAATCTAATATCCAAAAAAGAAGGTATCCTTACCTCTCCTGTCAATCCAACCTCACCAAGAAATAACATCCCTCTTTCTAAGACATTATCCCTAAAAGAAGAAATTATCGCAGCACAGACTGCCAAATCAACTGAAGGCTCCGTTATTTTCAAACCTCCAACTATATTCAAATAAACATCACAGGTAGACAAATTAAACCCACATTTCTTTTCCAAAATAGCAAGCAACATATTTAACCTATTCAAATCAAATCCAGTTACATTCCTCTTTGGATAATTAAAATATGTTTGCGAAACAAGCGCTTGTATTTCCACCAAAAAAGCTCTTGTCCCTTCCATTACAACTGTAAGAGCCCTACCTGGGGCATCACTGTTATTATCAATAAAACTACTTGATCTGTATTCAATGAGCCCTTTACCTGACATTTCAAAAAGCCCCACCTCATTGGTGGAACCAAACCTGTTTTTTACAGCTCTTAAAATTCTCAAACCTCTTTCATAGTCCCCTTCAAAATAAAGCACTGTATCTACTAAATGCTCTAAAACCTTAGGTCCAGCAATAACACCATCTTTTGTTACCTGCCCTACTATAAATACCGAAATACCCTTGCTTTTTGCAAACTCTACCAACTTATGTGTTACATATTTTACCTGGCTAACTGTTCCTGCAGCAGATGAGATTTCCGAAGAATAAATTGTTTGTATAGAGTCAATTATAATCACATCAGCTCTTTTATCACTCAATGAATCCAAAACATCTTCTATATTATTTGTCGCAGAAAAATATAGCTCATCACCATTAATATTCAATCTATCACACCTAAGTTTTAACTGTGTTAAGGATTCCTCACCACTGAAATAAATGACTCTTTTCCCAAGTTTTGATAATTTATCAGATATTTGTAGCATAATTGTTGATTTACCAATACCAGGTTCACCACCTATTAAAACTACGCCACCTTTTACAACCCCTCCTCCTAAAACCTGATCAAACTCATTAATTCCGGTACTAAATCTTTCAGTTTCAACACCTTCTATTTCAGATATTCTCTTTATTTCTAATCCATTTCTTTTCTTTCTAATTTCACTTTGTGACTCTTCAATTTCTTCCACAAAGCTATTCCAGCTACTACATTCACTGCATTTTCCAACCCATTTTGGTGTTTTATAGCCGCAGACCTGACAGACAAAAGAGGTTTTACTCTTCTTCATCCAAAAACTCTTCTATTGTCATCTGGTACCCTTTAAAAGGGATATTCAAATGTTCATAAGCAAGCGGTGTAACTACCCTACCTCTTGGAGTCTTTTTAATAAAACCTTTATAAATAAGATAAGGTTCTATCACATCCTCCAAAGTATCCTTCTCCTCTGAAAGGGTAGCTGACAAAGTTTCAATACCCACAGGTCCCCCATTATACTTTTCAATAATTGCTAACAAAAAGTTTCTATCATTTATGTCAAGTCCAGCACTATCTATTTCAAGACGATTTAGCCCAAAATCTGCAATCTCTTTAGTAACTACACCATCATTCATAATTTCTGCGAAATCTCTAACTCTACGCAAAATTCTATGGGCTATCCTTGGTGTACCACGACATCTTGAGGCAATAACCATCGCGGCACTATCATCTATTTTCACCCCCAATACTTTTGCCCCTCTTAAAACTATTTGTTTAAGCTCATCAACATCATAAAAATCCAATCTAAATATCATCCCAAATCTATCCCTAAGAGGCGAAGTTAGTAAGCCTGCTCTTGTAGTTGCACCGATTAAAGTAAATTTTGGTAAATCAATTTTTATAGTCCTTGCAGCTGGCCCCTGACCTATAATTATGTCAAGTTTAAAATCCTCCATAGCAGGATACAGTATTTCCTCAACAGATGTATGTAATCTATGAATTTCATCAATAAACAAAACATCACCTTCCGAAAGATTGGTCAGTATCGCAGCTAAATCACCTGGTTTTTCAATAGTAGGGCCACTAGTAGATTTTATACTTACACCAAGCTCGTTTGCTATAATATTTGCTAAAGTAGTTTTCCCAAGCCCTGGAGGCCCATAAATAAGACAGTGATCTAACGGCTCTCCTCTCTTTTTAGCTGCTTCAACAAATATTTTAAGATTTTCTATAATCTTTTTCTGACCAACATACTCATCAAAACTATTTGGTCTTATATGAATCCCCTGAATATCCTCTTCCCTTCTTTCTGGATCAAACATTTCTCTCATTAAACACCCAAAATATCAGCATTTTTGGACAAAGCTTCTATTAAAAAGGCGATATGCTCATCCAGATCCACACCTAACTCTTCTACCCCTTTATAGATGTCCTCTCTATTTACACCCCTTGCAAACGATTTATCTTTTAGTTTTTTCTTTACACTTTTAACTTTCACATTTGCTATTTTTTTATCTGGTCTTACATAAGCACAGGCAAGTAAAAAACCTGAAAGCTCATCTACAGCAAAAAGTGTTTTAGCCATCAAAGTTTTTCTTTCAACACCAGTATAATCTGCATGACCTAAAATAGCCTCTATTATATCTTCTGGATAGCCTTTTTCTTTTAGAATCTCTGCACCTTTATAGGGATGCTCATTTTCAGAAGGGTATTTTTCATAGTCAAAATCGTGAAGCAAACCCACAACCCCCCACTTTTCCACATCTTCACCAAATTTTTCTGCATAAGCTCTCATTGCAGTTTCTACAGCTAAAGCATGCTTTATAAGACTATCACTTTTAGTATATTCTGTTAGCAATTTATAAGCTTCCTCCCTACTAATATTCATCAAATACCCCCTTTATTTTTACCTTTATAAACCAAAATTGAACCTATAACAATCATAATAATACTTGCAAGATGCGGAGCTCTCAAAAACCCTATCATCAAATCATCTGCTCTAAAGCAAGTTACAAACCCTCTAATGACACCATAAAAGATAAGATACAATCCAGAAATCACACCTTTTCCAATATTATTGTCATCTTTCCAAAGTCTAATAAGAAAATATCCACATATAAAATTTAATATCATTTCATAAAAAAATGTGGGATGCACAGGCAATGTTCCAAAGTCCTGATAAGCTGGAGGATTATATTTTGGAGAAAAACTAATCCCCCAAGGGACATACTCTTTTAATTCATAAATTTTTCCTTGAAATTGCACAGTCAACGCACCTTTTTCTTTTATTAAATCCATTAATTTAGAGACTTCGACTGGATGGTTTTTCAAACCAAAGGTTTTTAAAACCGTACTCCAGAATTCTGGAAAAACATTTTTAACTTTAAATATAATCGATGGTGGAGTAATAGTGGGTACCCCATGAGCTTCACCATTTGCAAAATTGCCAAATCTTCCAATCCCTTGAGATATTAATAAAAAAGGTAAAACCATATCCCCATATTGAAAAATTTTTATCCCATATTTTTTACAATATAAATATGCAGCAATTATCCCTCCTATAATACCACCATGAATAGCAAGTCCACCATGCCATATTGCAATAATCTCTTTTGGATATCTACTGTAAAAATCCCATTTCAAAATTACATAATAGATTCTTGCTCCTATAATAGCACCTAAAAAAGTGACAATTATCAAATTTTCTATTAACTCCTTAGAGAAACCAAGCTTTTGCCCCTTTTTTTTGACGAAATATAAAGTCATTAAAATCCCAATCAAATACATCAAACTGTAAACCCTAAGCTCAAATACACCTATTTTGAATATATACGGGAACACTATTTTTCCCCCTTTCTTGAGCCAAATATTATTGCTACAAATATTAAAATTATTCCAATAAATTTAAACTTGTCAATAGTCTCACCAAAAAAGATATAAGCTAAAAATGAAGCTATAACAGGCTCACCAAGGGTGGTAAGAGAAACCACACTTGTTTTAATATACTTTAAAGCCCAATTAAAAGCTGTATGACCCAAGTTTTGCGATACCACAGCTAACAAGACCATAAAAATATAAGATTTTACGCTGTAACCAGTAAAAGGGATTTGCATTAAAATGGAAGTTATCAATAAAATTACTGCTGCAAAAGTATACACCAAAACTATGTAGCTTAAAATATCCATTTTTTCTCTTAGTTTGCTACCCACCATTAAATAAAGACTTACAAAAAATGCCGATGATATTGCCAAAAAATCCCCGATAAGTGCCTTTTCTCCAAAAGCAAAATCTGCATTTGAATCACCCAAAGCTAATATTGCAGATCCAGCTATTGCCAGAATAATGGCAATTATTATCTCTTTGCTCTGCTTCTCCTTTAATATAACATAAGATAAAATTGCCACAAATATAGGACCAGTAGATAGTAAAACAACACTACTTGCAACAGAAGTATATTTTAACGATTGAAACCATGTAACAAAATGCAAAGCTAAAAATAAACCACCAGCAAAGCCATAAATAAAATCCACTTTTTGAAAATCAAACCTTTTACCACCTTTTCTGAAATAAATAATAATTAAAATGGTAGAAGCAATCACAAGCCTATATGTTGCTATCATTATTGAAGGTACATCTTCACAAAACCTTACAAAAATTGCAGCAAACGAAACAGATATTATACCAAATAGTAAAACAAGGTAAACCCTAACCATTTATTCCCCTATTGAAATATTTTCTCAATAAAAATGGGCTTACTTCAGAAATTATTATTGAAAGTAAAATAAGAAAAGAACCAATATATTGCTTAAAGGTAAGTATCTCAGCCCCTATTAGATAACCAAAAAATGCAGCTGATACAGGCTCAAAAGTAAATATCAAAGCAGCCTTTGTCGGTGTAGTATATTTTTGCATCAATATTTGAATGAAAAAAGCCACCACAGTAGCAAAAACGCCTGTTAATATAAACGCAAATATCAGCTCTCCATCAAAAGTAATTTTAAATAAGTTTTCTTTAAACAGAAGTGAAAAAAGAAAAGATAAAACAAAAATCACTAAAAACTGAATAAAAGTTAAAATAACCACATCATATTTTTTCGAATAAATATCTATCAAAATTATATGTATAGCGATAAAAAAAGCATTTAGAATAAGAAATATTATACCAATATTAAACTCTGCAACTTCACCATAAAAAGATATCATATATAGACCACTCAAAGCAAAAATTACACCTATTATAGAGGTGATTCTTGGGATTTGTTTCAAAAAAATCACACTTAAAATTGGTACAAATATAACATATAAACCAGTTAAAAACCCTGCAATCGAAGCAAGTGTATATTTCAAACCTACTGTTTGAAAAGCAAAAACAGCAAAAAGTGTCAAACCCAAAAACAAACCAGGGACAAAGGAATCTCTCAATTTATCTACTCTTTTGAATACAAACAAAAGCATAATTATCGTCGCTAACCCAAATCTAATTGTTAAAAAACTAAAGACATCTACATCTTCAATAGCTTCTTTAATGATAACAAAAGTAGAACCCCATATAAGACTTATAAAAATAAGTGATAAATCAGCAATATACTCTCTTAACTTTTCTCTCATAAATTATCCTGTAACTATTTGGCAATATAATACCAAAAACTAACAAAATTCCACCAACAAATTGAAACAACCCCATCTTTTCTTTAAATAACAGAAATGACATCAATAAAGTAGCAAAAGGCTCAATTGATGAAAATATGGAAACATAACTACTACCAATAAACTGTATAGCTTTATAAAGCAATATAATCCCCAAAGATGTTGGAATTAAACCTAACAAGAAAAGAAAAGGCAAATCTTTCATCGCTATAGTTCCTATACCCTTAAAACCAAAAAAAATATAAAAAAACAGAGCAAACAAAAGAACATAAAAAGTAAATGTATAGTAGTTGAGTTTAGTTAAAACTTTTTGCACAGTCAAAAGATAGCAGGTAAAAGTTAACATTGCCAAAATTCCCATCGATACATTGATTAATGGAATATTAAAATTTATTACATCATAAAAAATAAACAAAATTCCCAACCCTATGATAATAAGAGCAAAAACAGATATTTTATCAATCCTATTTTTATATATTAATGCAGCTAAAATTGTAACAGTAAAAGGGTACATATAGAGTATAAATGAAGTCATAGAAGCACCAATGAGCTTTACAGATAAGAAAAAAAAAGTAGCTTGCAAACCATAAAGAACAAAGCCAACAATAAAACATAAAAAAAGATTCTGTTTTGATATTCTCAAAAGGTTTCTATCCTTTATCAAAATGTAAAGTAAAAAAATTACTGTTCCAAATAAAAATCTATAAAATAATAATGTGTTAGTATTATACCCTTTTAAATAACCAATCTTTGCAAAAATTGCTAAAGTGGCAAAACAAAAAGAGGAAATTATTGCCAATAAGCTCCCTTTAAAAAATATTGCCTGCATAAAGATATTTACTCCTTTTTGACATTTTTATATATTATTAATTTTTATTTTACAACTTTATAATTTCTGATATAAAATCTAAAATTTTAATATTTGCACCTAAAATGATTATTCATTTGTTTTAAAACAATACATTTTACACCAAAAGCCATAACCTGTTTTAAGTTCACTAAATTTTTTACATTATCGCTTGACACTTTTATAATCTCAACCTAAAATAAAATATAATTTTATTTCAAAGGAGGCAATTATGAGCTTAATGCAAAATTATTGGGAAAAAGCTAAAGAGCTTCAAAAAACTATTGTACTACCAGAAGGAAACGATGAAAGGATCATTGATGCTGCAAACACTCTACTTGAAAACAAATTGGCACAAGTAATCGTTTTAGGAAACGAAAATGAGTTAAAAGATAAATTAAAACCTGGCATTGAAATTATCAATCCAGAAACATCAAGCTATCTACAAGAATTTGCTCAAACTTATTACGAAAAAAGGAAAAACAAAGGGATAACTGAAGAAGAAGCTTTAGAGACCATGAAAGATGTAAACTACTTTGGATGTATGCTTGTTGAAAAAGGGTATGCTGATGGGGCTGTGACAGGTGCCTGCCATACAACTGCTGATGTTTTAAGGGCTGCCATCAGAGTAATAGGGACAAAACCTGGAATGAATACTGTTTCAAGCTGCTTTATTATGGTTACTCCAAAAAAAGAGTTTGGTAAAGATGGAGCAATCCTTTTTGCAGATTGTGCAGTAAATCCTAACCCTGATGCAAGGGTACTTGCAGAAATAGCAGTAGCTACCGCTGATAGTTGCAAAGCTTTCTTAGGAGAAGAGCCAAGAATAGCAATGCTTAGTTTTTCCACTAAAGGGAGTGCAAGCCACCCTGATGTAGATAAAGTGGTAAAAGCTACAGAAATAGTAAAAGAGCTTGCACCAGATTTAAAAGTTGATGGTGAGCTTCAAGCTGATGCCGCATTAGTTAAAGCTGTAGGTGAAAGAAAAGCACCAGGTAGTTCTGTTGCAGGCAGTGCAAATGTTTTAATCTTTCCTGATTTGGATGCAGGAAATATTGCTTACAAATTAGTCGAAAGGATTGCTTCAGCAGAGGCAATCGGTCCAATTATCCAAGGATTGAAGAAACCTGTAAACGATTTATCTAGAGGTTGTAAATATATGGATATAGTAAATGTTGCAGTAATAACATCACTACAGGCAAATTAACAGGGGGGTAAAATATGAAAATTTTAGCTTTAAATTGCGGAAGCTCATCAGTAAAATATCAACTTTATGACTGGGATAATGATAAACTTCTTGCAAAAGGGGTTGTAGAAAGGGTTGGTATTGGTGATTCTTTCATCGTCCATGAGGTTCCAGGAAGAGATACTCTCAGGGAAGAGTATGAGTGTCATGACCACAACACCGCTATTAATTTAGTAGTTCATACTCTTACAAGTAAAGAAAAAGGTGTAGTATCAGATATAAAAGAAATATCTGCAGTTGGACACAGGGTTGTTCATGGTGGAGAAAAATTTAAAAGAAGTACACTTATCGATGATGAAGTTATAAAAGCGATAGAAGAAGTCCAACACCTTGCTCCATTACACAATCCACCAAATCTAGCTGGGATTAGAGCTGCGCAAAAAGTACTACCTGATGTGCCACATGTGGCTATTTTCGATACAGCCTTTCATCAAACTATGCCAAGACATGCATATTTATATGCTGTACCTTATGAATGGTATGAAAAATATGGTGTTAGAAGATATGGGTTTCATGGAACAAGCCATTTGTATGTATCTAAAAGAGCAGCTGTCCTTTTAGGAAAAGACCCTAAAGAGTGCAACATCATAACCATGCACGTAGGAAATGGTGTATCTCATACAGCTATTAAAAACGGTGTATCCGTAGATACATCAATGGGTCTTACTCCGTTAGAAGGTGCTGTAATGGGAACAAGATGTGGAGATTTGGACCCAGCAATTCCTCTTTTTATGCAGCAAATTTTAGATATAGGGCCTAAAGAGATGGATACAATCCTCAATAAAAAATCTGGGATTTTAGGACTCACAGGCAAATACACTGACAGAAGGGATGTATTAGAAGGTGCTGAGCAAGGGGATGAGCGCTGTAAAATAGCATTAGAAGTGGAAGCTTACAGATTGAAAAAGTATATAGGTGCCTATATGGCAGTATTAGGGAGAGTTGATGCGATAGTATTTACTGCTGGTGTTGGAGAAAACGCTGGAATTATCAGACAGATGGCTCTTGAAGGATTAGAAGAGCTTGGGATAAAAATTGATAAAGAGAAAAATTTAAAAACAAGAAGTAAAGACGGAGAAACAGAAATTTCAACTCCAGATTCCAAAGTAAAAGTATTTGTTATACCAACAAATGAAGAGAGAGTTTTTATAGAAGATGTTGTTGCAATTCTAAACGGCACTTATAAAGAACACACAGAGTATCCATACACTTTCTTAAAATAAAAAAAGGGGGATAATTGCCCCCTTTTTATAATTTATTCTAAAAATTCAATATTATGACCCTTTTTTAATCGCTGAATAAGTTCCTCGTAATATATTTTCCTTTTGATACTTAATAATTTTGCAAAAGCTTCGTTTTTATTTGTTATACCATTTGATTTCATAAAGCTTTCAAGTTCTTTCTCGTCCACTTTTATTTTTCCATTAACCTTATCATCAATAAGATGTAGCAAATATAAAGTATCATTATCCAAATTTGGATGAGAATGCTTTAATTTATTAATATCTTTTTCTTTGTAAATAGACTTTGCATAACTTAATAGAAGTTCTCTTTCTATATAAAATTCAGCTAATTTCCTTCTTCCATCTTTACTTTTCAAATAATTATCATATTTTTTACCAGCAACATTGTTTACATAATTTTTCAAATCAGCATCGGTAATCTTTTTACCATCAAAAACTGCAACAACATTTGCAAAGACAACAGTTGAAATAAAAATAAACATAAAAATTAAAACAACTTTTTTTCTCATACTGATACCATCCTTAAGATTCTTTTTAAAAAAAGGGGAGCAAAGCTCCCCTACCTATTATTTAATATCACTTATTTTAGGTGAAGGTAGCCCTATATTAATTGCCTTGGAAAGTGGTGAGTTTTCATCTTTTAAGTTAAGCTCTTTTACTTTCCACTTTTCATAATCTTTATAAACTTTGTGCTTACCATATTTTTTCCCAAGATATTTATCTTTATTTTTGTATCTTTCTAACCACCTTTCCCACTGAGCTTTTGTTATAAACCCTTTCTTATAAGCCTGTTCTACATTAGCTTTAACAACTTCCCAGTAATTTGGAATGATTTTATAGAGTGCAGGAACAGAATCCTGTTCTTCGGTGAAGATACCATATAATCCACCTGGTATATCATATAATTTATAGGTAAAAAATTTAGTTGGGCTATCGCTTTCATAAATCTTTTTAGCTTCCTCAACACCGTGCTCAGCACCCCAAGCTATCATCTTCTGTAAATTATGTTGTAATTCCCAAATACCATGCCATTGAACATAGTCAGCGCCCTGCATTGCAGCACCATGTCTAAATCTTCTACCTTCATGATGCCATGAATTGTACATAATCTCAGAAGCTTCAGTATACCAACCTGCATTAATTACAGTATCAGAGAACTTCTTCTCTTTACCATCTACAGTTTTAGCTTTAAGTGGTTTTATGAGACCTTTCTTTTCATAAAGCTTTGTCCAATAAACAAACTGTCTTCTCAGCTCATTGTATTGAAGATTAACTAAATCATACACAAGGAAATAGTCCTCAACAAAGTTTGGCGCATGACAAGCTTTACATGCTGTTTTCATTCTTTCTTGTTTTTCTTGCCATGTCCCAATCTTTTCTTCTTGCCATATTGTCCTATAACTCCATGGAGCTTGAGATTCCCAAGATAATCTTTCACTTACATTATGGGTACTCTTTAAACCATTAATAGCATCCATATGACATGTTGTACAAACAGGGAAATCTAACGGAGTATCACCAGTTTTCTTAGTATTATAATCAAGGTTTAACTCACCTTGAGCCATCTTAGTAGTAAATATGTTACCATGCTTTGACTCTAAATAAATCTCAATGTGAGGATGGTCTGGTCCTAAGTGACATTCACCACAGGTATATGGGTTATGTGCCTGAGCTAAGTCAAATGTATGCTTGGAGTGACATACATCACACTCACCTACACTACCATCAGGCCACAAAGCAGAAATATTGTGACACTGCTCACAACCCTGTTTTGTACCAATGATAGGTTCAAATACAGCTCTATCAGCTGGTGCATAAAGCCAGAAAGGATATGCATGTTTACTTAAAGTATTTTCTTCTACTTCGTCAGGGTGGCAATTAGCACAATCTTTTGGTGTAGGATGCTTTGCAACATATTTTCCGTAATGTTCCATTGCATCAAAATCACTTTGTTCAGCTTCATGACAGCTAAGACAACCAATACCATTTTTGGCATGCGCACTTTCCGCCCATTGATCATGAACTTTTGGTGCTACTTTCATATCCTGGTGACAAGAAATACATTTTGCACTGTCGGCATCAACTTGAACCCCTTTGATTTCGAGTGCAAAAACAGATGAAGTTAGTAAAAACACCGATAAAACAATTAATAAATAACGCATACACACCTCCTACAAATTCGTTAATTGAAGGATACAATATCTATTTTAAACATACAGTAAAAGATTTTAGTTTTGTGTAAATTTTGTAAATAATCTTCTTTACAAATTTTACATCGACTTAACGATTATTAAAAACTTTTTACTTTATTCATGACAAAATTAATTAAGAAATTTATGGAGGTGGTCATGAAAACAAAGATTTTTATTTTAATGTTTTTTTTACTATCTTTCTTAGTAGTAAATGTCCTAGCTGACCAACACCCTGTTAATAAGGGTAACTCTACTTGTATTAGCTGCCACAAAGATGTTACTCCAGATGTTGTAAAACAATGGCAAGAAAGCGCACACGGTTTAATCGATGTTGAATGTGGTGTTTGCCATGGTGATTCAAATAATTTCAATGCTAAACCCACTGATGAAACCTGTTTAGGCTGCCACTCAACTCAGGTTGAAAATAACATGGCTAAAGATAGGGAATGTTCAAGCTGTCATATAGCACATAACTTTACTATTCATAAAGTTCATCAATATAAGTAGGAGGGCATTATGTCACTAAGTAGAAGAGATTTTATTAAACTTTCCATAGCATCAGCAACTGCTGCATCAATAGGCTTATCTTTACCAAAACAAGCAGAATCAAAAGAATTAGTAGATAAATGGGTAAAAGGTGTTTGTAGATTCTGTGGAACTGGATGTGGAGTTTATGTTGGTGTAAAAGATGGGAAAGTAGTTGCTATCAAAGGAAATCCTGATGCAAAAACTAACTTTGGTTTCCTATGTATAAAAGGTTTTCTTGCATACAAATGTATGTATCATCCAGATAGATTAAAACATCCAATGATTAGGCAAAAAGATGGAAAATTTAAAAAGGTATCATGGGATGAGGCTTTAGATTATGTAGTTAATAAGTTCAAATATTACCATAAAAAATATGGTAAAGACGCTGTAGCATATTACGGTTCAGGACAATGTACAACTGAGGAAAGTTACACATTTAACAAATTGTGGAAGGGTGGTTTTAGAAGCAATATGGTAGAAGGTAACCCAAGACTGTGTATGGCTAGTGCAGTAGGTGGTTATATTACTACTTTCGGCTCAGATGAACCGGTTGGTAGCTATGCTGACATAGAAAGTGCTAAATGCATATTTTTAGTTGGTTCTAACACCAGTGAATGCCACCCTATTATTTTTAGACGTATAATGAGACACAAAATGAATAACCCAGAAGTCAAAGTTATCGTATGTGAGCCAAGAAAAACAAATACTGCAAAAATAGCAGATTTATGGCTACCAGTTGACCCAGGTACTGACCTTGCTGTATTCCACTCAATGGCAAGAGAGATTATTAAAAACAACTGGCATGATAAGAAATTTATTGATGAACATACAAGAATCACTGATGGCAAAAACGTTTATACTTTTGACAAATATGTAGAATTTTTAGAACAATTTACACCAGAAACTGTTGAAAAGCTTTCAAGATGCCCCGCAGAAAGTATCAAAAAAGCTGCAAAATGGTTTGCCACTAGTGGTGCAACCATGACACTTTGGACCATGGGATTAAATCAAAGGACAAGAGGTGTATGGGCAAATAACCTGATTCACAACTTACACCTTATTACTGGAAATATCTGTAAGCCTGGAGCTGATTCATTCTCCCTTACTGGGCAACCAAATGCCTGTGGTGGTGTTAGAGAAACTGGTTCACTCTGCCACTTATTACCAGGCACTAAGCCTGTAAGTGATAATAAATGGCGTGCTCATGTAGAAAAGGTATGGGGACTTAAACCAGGAACAATTGATCCAAAACCTGGTTTTCACACAATAAAAATGTTCGATTCTTTAGGTGGTGAGAACGATTCTACTAAACCTATAAAAGCAATGCTCACCTCCACAACCAATCCTGCTCAATCACTCCCAAATTTAAACAAGTATATAAAAGGGATGAAAGATGCCTTTCTTGTGGTAATCGATATTTTCCCCACTAAAACAACTCAACTTGCTGATGTTGTTTTACCAGCAGCATTTCTTTATGAAAAAGGTGGGGTTTATGGATGTAGTGAAAGAAGAAGTCAGCTCACCGAAAAAGCAGTTAACCCACCAGGAGAAGCAAAACCTGACATCTGGATTGCAGCTCAAATCGCTAAAAGAATGGGGTTTGAAAAGCTAATACCATGGAATATGGATGATTCTATGAAAGCCAATGAAATGGCTTGGACTGATTACATCACCGTTACTAAAGATACAGACCACAGTCTATGGGGTGCAACATACGATAGATTGAAAAAGGATAAAGCTGGTATCCAGTGGCCTTGCCCATATCCAGGACATCCTGGGACATACAAACGTTATGTTCGTGGTATGGATCCAATGTTTGAGCATGAAGAATTTAAAAAATTCTTTGGGAAAAAGATACCAAAAGATGCAAAAATCTATTTCTACATGGATAAAAAAGGGGAAGGGAAAGCAAACATCTGGCTTAGACCTTATAAAGGGCCTGCAGAAGTACCTGATGCAGAATATCCATTTTATCTAACCACTGGTAGAGTAATCGCTCACTGGCATACAGGCACCATGACAATGAGAATACCTGAAATAGCAAGAAGTTATCCTTATGCATTTGTGGAAATACACCCAGATGATGCTAAAAAATATAATATTTTTGAAGGGGATTTGGTTGAAATCGTTAGTAGAAGAGGTAAAGCAATATTACCTGCAAGAATTACTAAAAATTCCCTCCCTGGGATCCTATTCGTACCATGGTTTGACCAAGAAATCAGTAGAATGATAAACTTTGTTTGCAATGACGCAGTGGATCCAGGCTCTAAAGAACCTGAATTCAAAATTGCAGCTGTAAAAATAAGAAAACATACTGGTGCTACAAAACTCACTGAAAAAGTAATCATTTCTGATATAAATTCAAACTATTATTAATAACAGGGCTCTGTAAGAGCCCTTTTTTTTTCTAAAAGGAGGTTTTATGTTATACTGTGGCTGCATAATTTTTATTAAGGATGGAAACTTTGAAGCCGTAAAAGAGGAAATATATAAATATAAAGAGATATCACTTTTTACAAAAAGTGATGATAATAAAATGATTGTTGCAACAATTGAAGCAGAATCAGATAAAGAAATTGAAAAGATAATAAACGAACTCAAACAAAATGAATATATTATAGATATTTCCCCACACTATTTACACTTTGAAGAAGAAGTAGAAAGATTGATAAAAACAGGAGAAAAGCCTGACTTAACTGGTTTTTCAAAGAGTGAGAGAAGAAAAATAACTAATGGATAAAAAAAAGCTACAAAAATTTTTTAATACAAATCCATTTAAAGGGTTTTTTAAGAAAAACAGGCTTAGACCGCCTGGTGCTGTTGAAGAATCAAAATTTATGGAATTATGCATAAGATGTGCAAGGTGTATAGAAGTATGCCCTTATGATTCCATAAAAAGAGCTGATATTTTTGAAAGACTGCAAATTGGTACACCATATATTTTTGCAGAAGAAAAAGGGTGTTATCTCTGTATGAAGTGCCCATCAGTGTGTCCCACAGGAGCACTTGATAACAATCTTAAAGAGCCTGAAAAGGTGGAAATGGGTATAGCAGTAATAAATCAAGAAACTTGCTTAAATTTTAAATATTATCTGGATGAAAAAGCTGGTATTACCGAAGAAGGGCTTTTGTGCAGCTTTTGTTATGATGTTTGCCCTTTGAGAGATAAAGCTATTGTTATGGAACATTTTATCTTGCCTGTTATCACTGATGAATGTGTTGGTTGCGGTGTTTGCACTGAAAAATGCCCTACTACACCCAAGTCTGTAAATATAATCCCAAAAGGGATGGAACAAAAAGAATTAGCTGGTTTTTATTATCGAAAATTAAGGATAAATGCTCAAAAAAAATCATCAAAAATCAAAGAGGAATATGAAAACAAAACTGAGTCAGAAGTTAAGAAAAAGGAGAACATCTCATCTTTTGGAGTAAAACCTGAATTTAAAAATAACTTTGAGCCGATGGATACCATAGACGAATGGGAAGAACAATGAAAAAATCAAAATTACGCTTATATCGTAAACTTTCCCAAATTTTAACATTTTTAATAATGTTTATTATCCCTTTGCTAAATATTTATGGTATAAATTTTATTAAAGGCACATTTTACTCTCTCGATGTTGGTGATATTGCTGTTGCAGATCCAATAGCTATTTTTCAAGCGTTTTTTGTATCAAAGAAGTTTGTTCTTTCAATGGTTATCTCTGTGATAATCCCAATAATGTTAGTCTTAATTCTTGGTAGAATATGGTGTAGCTGGATGTGCCCATATCACTTTTTAACTGAACTAATAAATAACTTTCGAAAAGTTTTCTTCAAAAATAGTAAATGGAAAATTAGGTATAAAAAAATATCAAAAGTAAATCTTTTTAGATTTGGATTTCTTATTATTGGGATTTTTTTGACAGGAATTGCTGGTATTCCATTATTAAATCTTATTTCAGCACCAGGAATTATCTCTTCTCAAACATTAGTTTTAATCAAATTTCATTACTTTACATTTGAAATCTTCTTCATAATAGCACTTTTAATTTTTGAGTTTATTTTAGGAAACTTTTTGTGGTGTCGATATTTCTGTCCAACTGGAACATTTTTGTCAATTTTTAGAACCAAAAAAGGGTTAAAAGTTGAAAAAATAAGGGAGAATTGCTCAAATTGTTTAAGTTGTATTAAAAATTGCACAATGGGGATAAACCCTATGACAGATGGTGATAACTATCTTTGTCACAACTGTGGGGACTGTATTTCAGTTTGCCCTGATAATAAAACCGAAGATACATTGAAATTTACCTTTAAATAAATATTGATTTAGATATGTTAATCTTATAAAATTAAATTATGCAGTATAAAGTTTTGATTGTAGATGATGATTACGAGATTTTAGAAATACTAAAACTTTTTTTAGAAATGGAAAACTTTGATGTGGTAACAACTCAAAGCGGGTTAAATGCTCTCAATTTAATAAAAAATAATCAATATGACTTAATCCTACTGGATTTGGGGCTTTCTGATATAGATGGGGAGCATATATGTAAAAAGATAAGAGAAT
Organism: Deferribacter thermophilus; assembly: GCF_049472675.1. NCBI lineage: Bacteria > Pseudomonadati > Deferribacterota > Deferribacteres > Deferribacterales > Deferribacteraceae > Deferribacter > Deferribacter thermophilus. The sequence goes on along the minus strand of NZ_JAPNXM010000001.1, from coordinate 42,923 downwards.
TTAGCGATGTTCCCATTATCATATTAACAGCTAAAGAATCTGTCTCAAATAAAGTATTGTGCTTTGAGTATGGATGCGATGATTACATTATTAAACCGTTTGAAAAGATGGAACTATTAGCAAGAATAAAAGCTGTATTAAGACGAAGTAATAAAGTAAAATCTTCAAATGATGATAATATAATTATAACTCCACCCTTCGAATTAAACCTTGAAGAAGGCTACTGTAAAAAAGATGGTGAGAAAATAGATTTAACTACCAAAGAGTTGGAAATATTATCATATTTGGTTAAAAATGCAGGGAAAAATTTAAAACGGGATCAGATTATTAAACACGTGTGGGGTGACGATTCACTCTATGAATGGTCAAGAGCTCTCGATGTTCATATTCAGCATATCAGACAAAAGATTGAGCAAAATCCTAAAAAACCAAAATTTATTAAAACTATCCCAGGCATCGGTTATAAATTTGATATAAACTCTTCACAATGAAGCTCACACCTAAAATTATAATAATACTAAACATAACCACGCTGATTATATTAATCCCTTTTTTCATGATACTTTGGCACAATCAAAAAATCTTGATAATGAGACAAGCCCATATTCAAGCTAAAACATTATTTGATATGATTGTTATTACAAGACAGTGGGTCGCTGAAAATAGGGATGAAATAAAACCTGTACCTGCTGTTGCTACAAAGCAACTCTCAAAATATGCAAATAAATTTGCTGATTTTAGATTTCATATAACAAGTGATAATTTAGTAAATCCAGAAAACAAACCTGATACTTTTGAAAAATATGCTTTAAAAGAGTTTAAAAAAGGGGTGAAAGAGGTTTACCGTATTGAAATAACTTCAGAAAACCAATTAGTTTACAGATATATGGCACCTCTTTACATAAATAAATCCTGTTTAAATTGCCATCAATATCAGGGGTATAAAGTTGGTGACTTGAGAGGTGGCATCTCTGTTTATGTCCCAATCGATAATATGATTAATACACTTAGACAAAACCAAAAAACTACTATCTTTCTGGTGATAACTGCATACTTTTTATTAAATTTCGTTTTAATAATTTTACTTAGAAAAACTGTGTTAAAACCTATTAAAATATTAGAAACAGGAACTAAGGCTATAGAAAACAAAGACTTTTCACATAAAATAATAATAAATACTAATGATGAATTTTCTCAGTTAGCAAAAGCATTCAACATAATGATTGAAAAGATTTCAGAACATGAAAAAGATTTAAAAACAAAAATAAAACAAGCAGTAGGACAATACACAATAACAGTTGAGCAATTAAAGGAAACCAATGAAAACTTAAAGAAATTGGCAAATTTCAAATCAGATATTATCGATTCTTTGGCTCATGAAATAAGAACACCTCTTACCAAAATTGTATCCTGTATAGAAATACTGCAATCAGATAATTCCATTAAACAAAATAAGTGTATTGAAATTTTGAGCAGAAATTCTCTGATACTAAAAGAGTTATTTGATAAGATTTTGCTTTTAAACAAATTAGAATACTCCAAATACGAATTTAATTTTTCTGAAATAGACATGGAGAGTCTAATAAAATATATTTTATCAAAATTTATGCTGGAAATTGAAACAAAAAATATTAACATTAACTATAATATCAAAGAGAAAAAAATTATTTGTGACCCAACACTTATCGAAATATTAATTTCCAACCTAATTTCAAACGCTGTAAAATATAATGTAGAAAATGGAGAGATATTTATTGATATCTATTCAGATGACAAAAATTATATAATCAAGGTAAAAGATACTGGTATAGGTATTGATGAAAACGAAAAAAAGGAGATATTCAAAAGATTTTATAGATCAAGTAGTGTCAAAAAACTTTACTCTGGTACTGGGCTTGGTCTAAGTCTCGTAAAAAGGATATTGGATAATCTAAATGGTAGAATTGAGATTCTATCAGAAAAAAATAAATATACAGAATTTATTATATACCTTCCGAAAAAAAAATAAATATTTTGAATTAAATAACCTTACTTAAATACTCAATAATTTCACCAAGTTCTTTTATTTTAGTATCAACATCTTCTCTGTTTTTAGAATCTATTGCATTTTTAACACAGCTTCCAAGATGAGCATTTAACATTTTTACATTTGCCTTTTTTAATAGCGAAATTGAAGCAAGAATCTGTTTTGAAATATCTATGCAGTATTTTCCATCCTCTACCATTTTTATAACTGCTTCTACCTGCCCTTTTGCTGTTTTCAAATATTGTAGAGCCTCTTCTCTTTTCATAATACACCCTTTCTAATAAGCGGAGAAAACTCTCCGCTTAAATTATAAATCTTTAATCTCTTTTACTTCATATCCAGCTTCGTCAATTGCATTAACCAAATCCTCATTATTAATATTTTCACCACTCACTACCGCTTTCCCAATCTCAACATTTTCCACAGTAATACCATTTACTGATTCAAGCTCCTTTTTTACATGCATTACACAGTGATGACATGACATACCTTCGATAATTATCTCTTTTTTCATAAGTACCTCCTCATTTATTTAGTTTAAATCTTTTTAATCTCAGTGCATTACTGACAACTGAAACAGAGCTAAACGCCATAGCTGCAGCTGCAATAATTGGGCTTAACAGCGGTCCTCCAAAAATATGTAAAACTCCAGCTGCAATAGGTATCCCTAAAGTATTATATGCAAAAGCCCAAAACAGATTTTGTTTTATATTTTTTATAGTTGCCTTACTAAGCTGAATTGCTGTAACCACATCCATTAAATCGTTTTTCATCAAAACGATATCCGCTGATTCCATTGCTACATCTGTGCCTGAACCTATGGCTATCCCCACATCAGCCTGAGCAAGCGCAGGAGCATCATTTACACCATCACCAACCATAGCGACAATCTTGCCTTCTTCTTGTAGCTTTTTCACTTCATTTGCTTTATCCTCAGGTAAAACTTCTGCCAAGACGATATCAATACCCACCTCTTTTGCAATAGCCTCTGCAGTCCTTTTATTATCACCAGTTAGCATAGCAACCTTTATACCCATATCATGAAGTTTCTCAATGGCTGCTTTACTTGTAGATTTTACCTTATCTGCAATACCAATTATACCAGCTAATTTATCATTAATTGCTATAAAAATAAGTGTTTTACCTTCTTTTGAAAGCTTCATAATTTCATCTTTTATATCTATTTCGATATTTTTATTTTCCATTAATTTACGATTACCTATTAAAATCTTTTTATCATCAATTATTGCTTCAACCCCCTGTCCAGGAATAGACATAAACTTTTGGATAACCTTTAGTTCAACCCCTTTTTGTTCAGCATATTTTACTATCGCTTCACCAAGAGGGTGTTCTGAGCCCTTTTCAGCAGAAGCTGTAAAACTCAGTATCTCATCTTCTGTAAACCCATCTATCGAAATAACATCAGTTACATCTGGCTTACCTTCAGTAATTGTCCCCGTTTTATCAAAAATCACCACATTTACCTTATGAGCTATTTCAAGTGCCTCACCACTTTTTATCAATATCCCAAGTTCTGCGCCTTTGCCTGTGCCAACCATTATTGCTGTAGGGGTAGCAAGACCCAAGGCACAAGGGCAAGCTATAACCAAAACTGAAATAAATATTTTGAGAGCAAAAACATAGCCTGCTCCAGCTAAATACCATCCAAAAGAAGAAAAAATAGCTATTAAAATAACAGCTGGAACAAAATAACTAGCCACAATATCGGCCAATCTTGCAATGGGAGCCTTAGAACCTTGTGCATCCTCAACCAATTTAATAATCTGAGATAGAATAGTATCTTTTCCTACCTTTTCTGCTTTAAATTTTATAGTTCCATTTTTATTAATTGATCCACCTATAACCTTATCACCAGGCTTCTTTTCAACAGGGATACTTTCACCTGTCAACATAGACTCGTCAACTGATGTAAAACCTTCAATAACTACCCCATCAACTGGTATTCTCCCACCTGGTTTCACAATAATTATATCTCCAACCTCTACCTCTTCCACAGATATCTCTATCTCTTCACCATCCTTTATAATTAATGCAGTCTTTGGTTTTAAATTCATCAGTTTTTTAATCGCATCAGAAGTCTTACCTTTTGCGAGGGTCTCAAGATATTTCCCAAAAAGTATAAGAGTTATAATCACAGCTGCTGTTTCAAAATATAAGTTTTTTGCGTAAATTATATTTCCCTTATAAATTTGAATTAATCCATAAAAGCTGTAAATAAAAGCAGACGATGTACCGATAGCAATCAAGGAATCCATATTTGGATTTAGCTTGAAAAGATTTTTAAAACCGATTGTATAAAATTTATAACCTACAACTAACACAGGTAAAACAAGAATAAGTTGTAATAGAGCAAAATAACGAGGGTTTGTATCAGGATTTATAATTTCTGGAAGAGGAAGTCCAACCATATGCCCCATGGAAATAATTAAAAGTGGTAAAGAAAAGATTGCAGATGCAATCAATTTTGTTTTCATTATTTTTATTTCTTTTTCTTTTCTATTCTTATCTTCATCAATTTTTTCATCCTCTACTACTTCAAGTGGTTTATAACCAGCATCTACTATCACTTTTTTAATATCTAATAATTTAACCTTTGTTGGATCAAATTTGATCGTAGCTTTTTCTGATGCTAAGTTAACATTTGCAGAAATAACACCATCAAGTTTATTCAATTTTTTTGATATAATATTTGAACATGCTGCGCAGGTCATCCCTTCAATTGGGATGGTTACTATCTTTTCACTTGTTGGTAATTCTAACTCATACCCTGCATTTTTTACAGTTTCTTTTAAAATCTCATCATTAACTTTTTTAGGATCAAATTTTATATACATTTTTTCAGAGGCAAGATTTACACTGACATCTTCTACCCCTTCTAATTTTGACACTTTCTTCTCTATCCTGTTTGCACAAGCAGCGCATGTCATCCCTTTTACATTGTAAACTTTTTCTAACACCTCTAACCTCCAATACCCCCACCCTCAGGGGTAGCCCTAATATATAAAAACAAAAATCATTTTCAAGTATTTTATGAAATCTTAATGAAAATATGCTATAATTAATTATTATATCAGGGGGTAAACTATGAAGATTAAACTAACATCAATCTTATTTACATTATTATTAGCTATGAATGTATTTGCTGGCACCCTTACATATTCACCTGATGATAAATCTTACTCCATTACTTTTCCAATAAGCTGGCTTATTTTTGAACAGGATAATGGTAAAATAACTTATGCTGTTGCTCCTGAAAAAAGTGGTGATCCTTTTAGAGAAACAGTTTATATAGAAAAGGAATATGTGGGGAACAACACAAATATTGAGCATTATCTGTTCAAGGCATTAAAAAATATAAAAAACAAATATCCAAGCTTCGTAAAAGAAGGGGAGAAAAATGTAATAATAGACAATATTTATGCAAAAGAGATAAAATATTCCGTTGATGATAATGGTGTAAAATTAAAAGCTAAAGTTATAATTGTTTTTACAAGAGGGAACGCTCTAAAATTTTACTTCTTATCAGACCAACAAGATAGTAAAAACTTTAAGAATATCTTCGACGAAATACAAAAAAGTATAAGATTAAGATGATAAAAAAGGGGGATTCCCCCTTTATTTAAGAAAAAATATTTTTCAATCTTTGATTAATTATCTCTTCAGCTTCTTTAACTATATTATCAATCAATTCTTTAACAGTAGGGATATCATTTATCAGACCAACAATCTGTCCACATGCAAAAAGAGCACTTTCACAATCCCCAGTCTTAATAGCTTCTAACCCTCTTAATCCACTCAATAATGGCGCAAGTTCTTGTAATGTAGCTCCATTATTTTCCATCTCTAAAACTTTTTCAGCATGCTTATTCCTTAACACTCTAACTGTATTTTTTAAGCTACGCTCAACAAGCATTGTATCAGTTTCCTTTGCTTCAATTAATCTCTTCTTGATATTTTCATGAACAGGTGCTTCTTTTGTTGCAACAAAACGAGTCCCCATATTTACACCTTCAGCTCCAAGAGCAAGCGCCGCAACAAGTCCACGTCCATCACCGAAACCACCAGATGCAATCACAGGTATATCAAGCTCATCTACTGCTCTTGGAATCAAAATTAAACTTGTTACATCATCTTCTCCAGGGTGCCCTGCACATTCAAACCCATCAATACTCACAAAATCACAACCTATTTTCTGAGCTTTTAAAGCATGTCTTACTGAGGTGCATTTATGAATAACAGTTATACCATTACTTTTAAGCTTATCCATATAAGCTTCGGGATTCCTCCCTGCTGTTTCAATAATTTTAATCCCTTTATCTATAATGACATCAATATAAGCATCATAATTTACAGGTCTTAAAGTTGGCAAAAATGTTAAATTTACACCAAAAGGTTTATCTGTTAAGCTTTTTGCTTTATCAATTTCAGCAGCTAACTTTTCTGGTGTATCAAATGATAAAGCAGTAATTATACCAAGTCCACCTGCATTTGATACTGCACTTGCAAGCTCTGCAGTAGAAATCCACATCATACCGCCTTGAATAATTGGATATTCAATACCTAATTTTTCAGTAACTTTTGTTTTAAGCATATCTCCTCCTTATTTTCCACAAGCTTTTAAAAAATTTTGTAATATTTCAGGATTATTTGTCTTTAGCTCACCACTAAAAATCTCTTTCATCCCTGGCTTATAATTTTCATACCAGATTTTTTTAAAAAGGTTTGAGCTTATTTTGCAGACACAATCAGCATTATCAACTGTTTTTCCATCATACACTTCAAGCTTATCTAAATCAGCAACTACTGTTTTTTTTATGGATTCATCAATAATAAAGTATATTGTAGTCTTTTCACTCATACCTTTATAGTTTTGGATTGCCTCATTGAGTATATTTTCCATCAAATAACTCCCCCTTTTTGAATTTTTTATAAAAGGGGCTAATAGCCCCTAAATATTTTTTATTTTAAAGATCTTATTTTTTCTGTTAAAGCTGGAACAAATTGCATAACATCAGCTACAACCAATACATCAGCTACTTCACCGATTGGAGCATCTTTATCAGTATTAATTGCTAATACAAACTCAGATTTTTTCATACCTGCCAAATGCTGGATAGCACCAGAAATACCGCAAGCCACATAAAGCTTAGGAGCTACTGTCTGACCAGTGGTACCAACCTGTCTAGAGTGATCTACCCAACCAGCATCTACTACTGGACGGCTTGCACCAAGCTCCCCACCAAGAGCTTTAGCAAGCTCTTCAATTACAGGGATATTATCAGGTTTTCCTACACCTCTACCTGCACTTACAATAATCTCAGCCTTTGTTAAATCTACACTTTTAGCTTCAGCTTCTTCATATCCAACAAATTCTAATGCTGAATCAGAAGCATCTAATGTTAACTCTTCAACCTCTGGTTCCCCATTTGGCTCAGCAGGTGGAAAAGCACCAGCCTGTATAGTTAAAACACCTTTTCCAGTTGCTGGCTTTACAAATCTTCTCAACTTAGCATTACAAGCTGGCACTACAAAAGTTCCATCAACAACATCTACTATTTCAGATACCTGACCAACTTTTAAACTAGCAGCAACCCTTGGAGCTAAATCCCAACCATATGATGAATGAACAAAAACAACATAATCAGGATTTTCTTTTTCAACAACTTGCAATATCAATTTTTTGTGAACATCTGGATTGTATTCCCCATACTTATTCGCATCAGCCAAATACAGTTTACCACCCACTTTAGGTAAGTTATCACCATAACCTACTGCAAACCACACCTTTTCTGCGCCAAGTTTATCTGCAAAAGTAGCCAACTCATAAGTTGACTCTAAAAGTTCTTTTTCTCTATATTCAGCAACAAGTAATACTTTCATCTCAGCCCTCCTTTATAAAACTGAAGTTTTCTCTTTTAAAATCTGAACAGTTTTTTCAACTAAGTCTGCAATATCCCCTTCTAAAATAAGTGCTCCGCCCTTCTTCTCAGGATAATCCACTTTTACAGTTTCCACCAATGCCTCATCTTTCAAAAATTCACTTACATCATGTGTAAGGAGCTCTTTCTTCTTAGCTTTCATAATATTTGGTAAAGTTGGGTATCTTGGTTCATTTAACCCTAATTGACATGTAAAGAGTGCTGGGAGTTTTACTTTTACAATAGCTTTCTTACCACCTTCAAGTTCCCTTTTAGCTGTTACTAAACCATCTGCATACTCAAAACCAACAATAGTTGTAACAGCAGGAATACCTAATAATTCAGCCAAAATTACTCCAAACTGTCCACTACCTCTATCTTGTGATTGCATCCCAGTAAAAATAACATCAAAACCTTTATCTTTAGCAAATTCATATACTATATTTGCTTTTTGATATGGGTCTTTTTTATAATCTTCATCATCTTTTATATGAACACCTCTATCACAACCCATTGCTAATGCTTTTTTGATTGCCTCTTTTACCCTTTCTGGGCCAATAGACAACACCGTTATATCAGCATCATTTACCTGCTCTTTAAGTCTTACTGCCTGCTCAACAGCATATTCATCATATTCATTCATACGATATGCCAAATCTGTCTGATCATACCATTTACCTTCACTATCAACTTTAAACTTTGATTCCATATCAGGAACCTGCTTAATACAAACAAGAATTTTCATCCTTACCTCCTTCTATTTAATAGCATTATTTCCAATAATAACTACCTTTCATAATTACAGAATAAAAACATTTTTCGGGTTCAGGTTTCCAAAAAATCGCCAAGGACGGCGATTTTTGAAAAACCTGCCTCGCAGTGACACTGGATGTGCCACGAGAATTAGAAAAATGTTTTTATTCTGCTTTTTATTTATTTCCTTAATAATATACATTTAAACAACACTAACTTTTAATTATTATTAATTTTCTAATCTTTCTACTAATAATTCTGCCAAATCCCTTGGTTTAAGTTTTTCATCAAGTTCAGCCATTTTAACGCCATCTTCAAACATAGTAAGACAGAATGGACAGTTTGAAACCAGCATATTTGCACCAGTTTCTTCCGCCATTTTAACCCTTTTTACACTAATCTTCTCACCTATGCTCTCTTCAGCGATTATTCTACCACCACCAGCACCACAACAGAAACTTTCAAGCCTGTTTTTACTCATCTCTTTTATATTTCCACCAGCTACTTTTAAAACCTCTCTTGGCTCTTCATAGATATCCATGTATCTTCCAATATAGCAAGAATCGTGGTATGTGCATTCGAATGAAACTGGTTTAATTTTAAGTTTACCATCGTTAATTAATTTCCTTAAAAATGTAGTGTAATGCTCAACTTCAATATCAAAGCCTAAGTCTTTGTAATCTCTACCCAAAGTATTGAAACAGTGAGGACATGTTGTAACTACTTTTTTTACGCCATAACTTTTAATAGTCTCAATATTTTCCATGGCAACCATTTGGTAGAGATACTCATTACCCATCTTTCTTACAGGTTCGCCACAACATTTCTCTTCTTTACCTAAAATACCAACTTTTATACCAGCAGCATTACAAAGCTTTATAAAACTTTTTGCAACCTGCTGATTCCTTTTATCAAATGACGCATAACAACCTACAAAATATAAGATATCTACATCAGAATCTTCGCTCATAACTTTAACATCTAAACCTTCAGCCCAATCCCCTCTAGAAGCAAAACCAAGACCCATTGGGTTACCATTTACTTCCACATTGTTCATAGCCATCAATACTTCCTCGCCTGGGAATTCACCTTCCATCAAAACAAGATTTCTTCTCATCTCAATAATCTTATTGACATGCTCATTATTTGCTGGACAAATCTCCTGGCAAGCACGACAAGTAGTACATGACCAGATAACATCTTTTGAAACCTTTTCGATTACATTTGTTTCAGCACCATTAGCAGCAGCTTCACCAATATCCAAAATTAACTTCATAGGGCTTAAAGGTTTACCAGTGTTATATGCTGGACATCTATCCTGGCATCTTTTACATTTAGTACAGGCATCAGAATCAAATATATCCTTCCATGTAAACTCATTTACCTTTGAAACACCAAAACTTTCTGCCTCTTCATTTTCTAAATCGATAGTATCAATGCTCCCTTTTTGTCTAAAATCATTAAAAAAGTAGTTAGCACTCGTAGTAAATATATGTCTAAATTTTATATATGGGATAGATGCTATAAAACCGAAAGCTAAAAACATATGAATCCACCAAAGCCCTTTATGTAAGGAAAGGAGTGAGGATTCATTCATCCAGCTAAACATTTTAGCAACTATCAATCCAACTGGAGACCATACAGCTAATGATGGATTTACTTTCAATTCTGTAGCAGCCATTCTAACCCCTTCTATCAGAAAACCTGTAATTAGAATGGCAAAAAGTAATCCATGCATAATATAATCATCTTTTGAAGTTTCCAAACCTTCTGGTTTTACAAAAAATCTCCTAACAAAAAGCCCTATCATCATTAAAATAGCTATAAACCCTGCAATATCTAAAGTAATTGAAAATAGCTTATAAAAAGCACCCTTTAAAAATTTAACGCCAAAAAGTGGATGCAAAATATCTGCTTGTAAAAATACCAATGTTGTACCAATGGTAAGAAGTACAAATCCCCAGAAAAATAGAGCATGAGCTATTCCAGGACCAGGAACTCTTAAAACTTTAATTTGACCCAATACATTTTTTAGCATGTATTGGAACCTTTCAGCTTTATTATCAAATCTGTTTAATGGTCTCCCAATTTTGTATAATTCTAATCTTTTCTTAAAACCGTAAACAAGTAAAGCTATTGCAATAATAGCAAACAAGTACATAGGGATTAAAACACCATGCCCAACATTCCAATAAATTTCTCTTGTTGCTTCAACCATTTTTCACCCCTTATTTCAAAAGCATTTTAGAGATAACAATTCTTTGAACCTCATTTGTCCCTTCATAAATCTCAGTAATTTTTGCATCTCTAAACATTCTTTCCACTTCGTATTCGCAGATATAACCATAGCCACCATGTATTTGAACTGCTTCTTTAGTCACATAAGTAGCTGTTTCAGATGCATACATTTTTGCCATTGCAGACTCTATCGCATTAGTTTTCTTCATATCTTTCAGCCATGCTGCTTTATAAGTGATCAGTTTGCTTGCCTCAATTCTTGTCGCCATATCTGCAAGCTTAAATTGAATAGCCTGAAAAGCAGCTAAAGGCTTTCCAAACTGTTTTCTCTCCTGAACATAGCTCAAACATTTTTCAAATGCTCCCTCAGCTATACCTAAAGCCTGAGCAGCAATACCTATTCTACCACCGTTTAATGTTTCCATGGCAATCTTAAATCCATCACCTTCATTCCCTAAAAGATTCTCTTTTGGTATTTTCACATTATCAAGTGCAAATGCTGTAGTATAACTACCTCTAATTCCTAACTTATCCTCATTTTTAAGAATCTCGACACCATCACTTTCCAAATCTAAAATAAATGCAGACAACCCTTTATGTTTTAGATTCTTATCTTTTGTAGCAAAAAGAACACTAATACCTCTATAAGCACCATTTGTTATAAAAATTTTACTACCATTAACTACATAATGGTCACCTTCATCTCTGTATGTGGTAGAAATATTTGCTACATCACTACCTGCTTCTGGCTCTGTTAGCATAATACAACCGATCCTTTCTCCAGTTGCCAAAGTTGGTAAATATTTTTTCTTCTGTTCTTCATTACCAAACTGTAAAATAGGATCAGCAGCAAGTGATGTATGTGCTGAAATCATTACACCTGTAGATGCACAAGCTTTTGAAACCTCTTCTACAGTCATTATATAAGAAAAATAATCTAATCCAGCTCCACCGTACTCCTCTGGAATATATGTCCCTAAAAATCCCATATCAGCTATTTTTTTCACTAAATCTTCTGGTATTTCATGATTTTTATCAATGTCAGCAGCAATTGGAGCTATTTCATTTTTTACAAAATCTCTTAATGTGTCCTGCAATACTTTGTGGTCTTGTGTTAATTCAAAATCCATAATATTCCTCCCAATTTATTTTCCTTTAAACTCTGCTTTTCTTTTCTCAACAAAAGCCTTCATCCCTTCTTTTTGGTCTTCGGTACTAAAAAGAATACCAAACAAGGAAGCTTCCAAATCTAACGCTTCTGAAAGTGGTAAATTAACTCCTGTCAAAATAGCTTTTTTTGCATATGCAACACCTATTGGGCCATTTGAAGCGATTTTATTAGCAGTTTCCATAGCACTATTTATCAACATCTCTTTATCTTCAAACAGTTCCACAACAGCACCAATCTCTTTAGCTTTTTGTGCATCAATCATTTTCCCCGTAAAAATAAGCTCATTTGCAATCTTCTCCCCACAAATTCTAACCAAGTTCTGAGTGCCACCAAAGCCAGGCATAATCCCTAAAGTAACCTCTGGGAATCCAAATTTTGCATTTTTTGATGCATATATGATATCACACGCCAAAGCTAACTCAAAACCACCGCCTAATGCATAACCGTTAACTGCAGCAATAACAGGTTTTGACATATTTCTTACAAATCTTATTAAAGCATGCCCTTTTTTAGCAAAAGATTCAGCTTCGATAGCATTCATATTTGCCATCTCTTTGATATCAGCACCAGCAACAAATGCCTTTTCACCATCACCGGTAACAACAACCACCTTTACAGCACTGTTATTTTCTAATTCATAAAAAGCACATTCTAACTCTTTTAAAACCTCGCTGTTTAAAGCGTTTAAAACTTTTGGCCTACTAACTGTCAAAAGTACCACACTATCTTTTATTTCTACTTTTAAATTTTTATATTCCATAACATCCTCCCTACTTTGTATAATCGTAAAATCCTCTACCAGTTTTCCTCCCAAGCCTACCTGATCTAACCATATTTACAAGAAATGGGCATGGTCTGTATTTGTCATACTTAAACTCATTGTATAAAACTTCCATGATTGCCAAAACAGTATCAAGCCCTATAAAGTCTGCCAGCTCAAATGGCCCCATTGGCTGATTTGTACCAAGCTTCATAGCCTTGTCTATATCCTCAATGGATGCAACACCCTCAAAATGAGCAAAAATAGCTTCGTTTATCATAGGGATTAAAATTCGATTCACTATAAACCCAGCATAATCTGATGCTACAGCAACCTCCTTCCCAAGCGATTTTGCCAACTCTACAGTTTTATTAAAAGTATCATCATCTGTTGTAAGCCCTCTTATTATTTCAACCAATTTCATAACAGGAACAGGGTTCATGAAGTGCATACCGATAACCTTTTCAGGTCTTTTAGTAACCGCTGCAATTTTAGTTATTGAAATCGATGATGTATTAGTAGCCAAAATAGTATCTTGGTCTGTAATTTCATCAAGCTTTCTAAATAAATCAAGCTTTATCTCTTCATTTTCAGTTGCTGCTTCTATTACAAATTCGGCTTCTTTAATATCTTCAAGTGATTCAATTGTTTTTATATTTGATAAAAATTCAGCAATTCTACTCTCTTCAAAAACACCTTTCTTTACCTGCCTCATCATATTTTTTTCAATATTTACAAGAGCCTTTTTCAACTGTTCACTGTTCACATCGTAAAGATAAACTTCATTACCATGCTGAGATAATACATGGGCAATACCTGAGCCCATCTGTCCTGCACCAATAACCCCTACTTTCATCTTACACCCTCTCAAAAATTGCGCTTACTGCCTCACCACCACCTATACACAGTGTAGCAAGGCCATATTTAGCTTTTCTTCTCTGCATCTCCTTTAAAAGGGTTACAGCCAATCTTCCACCACTTGCGCCAACTGGATGACCAATAGAAACAGCGCCACCATTTACATTCACTTTATCAAGTGGTAAATTTAATTTTTTAACTGCAAACAGTACCACAGCTGCAAAAGCTTCATTGATCTCAAACAGGTCGATATCATCCAATTTTAATCCAGCTTTTTCACATACCTTTTCGATAGCACCTATTGGAGCTAATGAAAAATCATCTGGTAAAATACTGTTTGTAGCATAAGCAACAAGTCTTCCGATTGGCTTTAAATTGTATTTTTTTACAGCATCTTCACTAGCAAGGAGCAGACACGCTGCACCATCATTTATTGTAGAAGCATTGCCTGCAGTTATTGTACCATCTTTAACAAAAACAGGCCTTAACTGTCTAAGCTTCTCAAAATTTACTCTAAAAGGTTCTTCATCCTTATCTACAACGATGTCCCCTTTTTTAGTTTTTTTAACTACAGGGACAACCTCTTCATCAAAGATACCAGATTCAACAGCTTTTTGAGATAGTCTATATGACCTTTCTGCATAATCATCCTGCTCTTCCCTTGTTAATCCAAACTTTTTAATCGTTTCTTCAGTAAGCTCCCCCATATGTCTTTTAGAGTAAGGATCAAGCAAAGCATCATAAATCATCAAATCTACAACTTCATTATTTCCCATCCTATACCCATATCTTGCTTGTAACAAAGCGTAAGGAGCCATAGACATATTTTCCATGCCACCAACAATAGCTAAATCTGAATCACCAAGCATTATTGATTGAGCCCCAAGCATCAAAGATTTTAAACCGCTACCGCAAACTTTATTTATAGTCATTGCATGAACACTATCTGGTAAACCAGCATATCTCATAGCCTGCCTAGCAGGAGCTTGCCCAAAACCTCCTGTTAATACCTGTCCTAAAATAACTTCATTTACAACATCAGGCTCAATACCTGTTTTCTCAATTATCTTTTTAATAACCTCAGCAGCCAAAACTGCAGGATGAACATCTGACAAACTCCCTCCAAAAGAGCCAAAAGGTGTTCTAAGCCCTTCAATCACATATACATCTTTCATAAGACACCCCTTTAAGGATATTTTATTAACTTATAAATGTATTTTACGTAAATGTCAAGCGATGTATAACATTATATTAAATAGCTTGAACTAAAATTCACATAGGCCAAAAGGAACCCTTTACACTTAAGTAGTTAGCAAATTTTTCAATATACAAAAATTAACACGCTTGACAAAAAACTGTTTTAGTATTATTGAATAGTAACATATTAACGTAAAGGTGAAGTAAAATGAAAATAAATGGTGAAACTCATTATCAAATAGGTGAAGTTGCTGAAATGCTTGGCACAACAACCAGAACAATTAGATATTATGAAGAAATAGGTTTACTCACTCCACCAATACGATTGGACGGTGGAATAAGAATTTACACAAAAGATGATATAATAAAACTAAAATTTATTCTTAAATTAAAAGAATTAGGTATCACACTTAAAGAGATGCAAGAATTGGCTAGCATATATAGAGTCCATCAAACGCCAGATAAAATTATGCCAAGATTAATTGAGATTTTGGACTCACATATTGCAAAAATTGACGATAAAATTGCAAAATTGGCTTCTTTAAGAAAAGATATTGTAGATTATAAACAGAAGGTATTAGAAGCCATGAAAAATAAAGAAGGGGGACAAGATGAAAAAGATTAGTCTTATTTTAGCTCTATTGTTAGTGCTAATAATTCCAACCGGTTATTCCAAAGTTATAAAAGGGGTAAATATCCCAGGCAATTATCAATATTTTGGAAAAAACTTAGTATTAAACGGTACAGGTTTTAGAAAAAAATTCTTCATAAAGGTTTATATAGGTGCTCTTTACTTAGAACAAAAGACTAATGATGAGAAAATTGTTATTTCTGCTCCAACAAAAGTAGTAAAAATGCACTTTTTATACAAAAAAGTAAAATCATCACAAATGAAAGATACTTTCAAAGAAGGGTTTGAAAAAATTAATGAAAACTTATTAAAAGAAAGCGCTGTACAAGAATTTTTAAATTCTGTTAGCTTTGATGTTGTAAAAGGGGATGAGGTGGATTTGATAATTGATAAGGATATGGTGACAGTTTTAAAAAATGGTAATAAAATTGGTGATTTTAAATCACAAGCTTTAGCTGATGCTTTGATTAAAATTTATGTTGGAGAAGAACCTGCTGACAGTGGATTGAAAGAAGGGTTATTGGGGAAAGAATAGATGAAAGTTACGGTTGATGTAGAAGTTAGATATGGTGACCTTGACACATACGGTCATGTAAACAATGTAGTTTTTTTTAGATACTTTGAAACTGCCAGAACAAAAGCTTTTAGAAAAGATTTCTTAGAACTTTTAAATGAAGGTATTTACATATTAGTTGTAAAAGCTGAGTGCGAATATAAAAGACCAATCCAACTTGTAGATAAAGTTTTTGTAACAATGGAAGTAGTTGATATAGGTAATACAAGCTTTACAATTGCCTATAAAATTCATGATGATAACAATGACACTATATATGCAACAGGCAAAACAGTGATGGTAACATTCGATAACAAAATTAATAAGCCTGTAAAAATACCTGATAAATTTTTAAAATTGTTAAAAGGTTAAGAGAGACTCCTCTTTTAACCTTATTCTTTAAACAAGAAATCTGTATAAAACATCAATTAAAGGGATAAAGAATAATGAAGGAAGCATATTTGCTGTTTTAATTTTAGTGATTCCAAGCATATTTAATCCAATTCCTAAAATTATTATCCCACCAACTACTGAGATTCCATTAATATAGATTTCATCATTAAGCAGAAAAGTTAGCTTAAAAGCAATTAATGATAAAAGCCCTTGATAAGCAAAAATAACTATAATGGAAAAAAATACTCCTATTCCAAATGTAGATGCAAGAATTATTGATGTAACACCATCTAATAGACTTTTAACATATAAAACTGAGGGGTCATTATTAAGGCCATCTTTTATAGCTCCAACTATGGTCATAGATCCTACGCAAAATAAAACTGAAGCTGAAACAAAGCCTAAAACAAATGTTCCTGATTCTGATTTGACCTTATTTTTTATATATTCTGCAAAATTTTCAATCCCTTTTTCAATATCGATTAATTCCCCAATAAGTGTACCAATTACTATTGCAATTAAAGCCATTAAAAAATCATGTTTACTAAAAGCCATTTTTATACCCAAAACTAATACTGCTAAACCAAGAGCCTTCATAATAGACTCTTTTATTTCAGTCTTTATGCTTTTACCAATTGTGACACCAACAATACTTCCAATCGCAACAGTGATAGTGTTAACAATTGTACCAGTAATCATCTTAGCCCCTTTATGTAATTAATAACCTCTTTTGCAAGCTGTTCTGATTCAACTCTCACAGTTGCTTCATTATTATATTTAAATGCTGAATGTGTATAATTATGGCTACCAATATAAACAATTTTTTCATCAATAACAGTTATTTTAGCGTGCAATCTCTTTTGTGGTGTATCAAATTGAACAATTGCCCCTTTTCTTTTTAGCTCATCTGCTGTATCCTCATTAAAATCAGTCGTAATATCATCACCTTTACCTTTATCAAAAATTATATAAACTTTTACACCTTTTTTTAATGCATCATAAAGTGCTTCTTCAATTAGTGTAGAAAGATTAAATTTATGATCATCCGTTTTAAACATATATATTGCCATATAAATACTTTTTTTAGCATTCTCAATATCAGATAGTAATGGTTTTAAAAGCTTATCATCAGGCAAAAAAGATATTTTACCGTCATATTTATCCGCTTTGGCTATGATATTTGTGACAATAATAAATAAGACAACAATTAAACCAATAATATATTTAAACAGATAACTCTTTGATGATTTGCCATAGTTCATCTTTCCCTCTTCTTGTTATACTTGAAAATAGAACATAATTATTTAAAAACTCTTCTGATCCCTTTTTAATCTTAGATAATTGTGCTTGAATTTTATTGTTTGATAATTTATCACATTTAGTAAATACAACGACTGTTGGCACCCCATAAGCTTGAAGCCAATCATACATAAGTTTGTCATCCCCTGTAGGTCCTATTCTTATATCAACTATCAGTACAACCCCTTTTAATTGAGCTCTTTTCAGCAAATAAGTTTCAATCATAACCTTCCACTGTTCTCGTTCCTTTTTTGAAACCTTTGCATATCCATAACCAGGTAAATCCACAAAAATAATCTCATCATTTATATTAAAAAAGTTAATTGTCCTTGTTTTACCAGGTTTTTGACTTACCTTTACAAGATTTTTTCTATTAACTAATGTATTAATCATAGATGATTTGCCCACATTACTTCTACCTACAAATGCTATCTCTGGCAAATTTGTATCTGGATAATCCTTTTCAAAAACTGCAGATTTTATATATTCTGCTTTCATAATACCCCCACTTTTTTCAAGAACTCTTCTAAACAAAAATTAAAATCTGTGGAAAAACCAGCTGCATTTTTATGCCCACCACCACCATTAGCAACAGCAATCTTTGAAACATCCACATCAATTTTTGATCTTAGCGAAATTTTCTTCTTTTGTATATTGATTATAATTACATAATCTAAGTTTTTTTCACTTATTAAATTATGTCCCAATTCTGAATTATACTGCTCTGCAAATACAACACCAAATTGTCTATTATCCCTATCTTTAAATATTTTCACAGTATCAGCGGTACTTTCTAAATATTTTTTCTGTCTTTCATTCTCAATTTCTAATACAAACTGTTCTTTTTCATCAAAATCGATAGTGTAATTTTTTATAAATCGGTTCACAAAATTTTCAAAACCATACAAATAAAAAAGCTTATTTAACTCTAAACTTCTTTTGTCTTCTAATATCCACAAATCATAATCATTTACAAGTTTTACAAAATCATAATATTTTGATAAATCAGCATTAATTGTCTTTTCAAGATATTCAAAAGTAAGCATAGTACCGCACTTATCATTTTCATGGTAAACATTATCAAAAATTTTAAAAGACTCGCTGGTCTTATGATGATCTATCAAAATTATTTCTTTTCTCTTTAATACTTCTTTATAAACATCTAATGATGGTGACAAATCAGTAATATAAATTTTTTCATAATTCATAAAATTTTTTAAAATAAAATCGTCAATCTCATCATAATTCATAGAAAAATATTCGAGATTATCACCAAATACTTTTTTCATCAAAATAGCACAACCAGCACCATCCAAGTCATTATGAGTAATATGTAAAATCATCCTTTATCACTCCCCTATTATTTTAATCAAAACCCTTTTTCTTCTTTGCCCATCAAACTCTCCATAAAATATCTGCTCCCATGGGCCAAAATCAAGCTTTCCATTCGTAATTGCCACTACAACTTCTCTACCCATAATTTGCCTTTTCAAATGAGCATCCCCATTATCCTCACCCGTCAAATTATGTTTGTATTGAGATATTGGCTCATGTGGAGCCAACTCTTCAAGCCATCTCTTATAATCCTCGTGTAACCCTCTTTCATCATCATTAATAAATACACTAGCAGTAATATGCATTGCATTTACAAGACAAAGCCCCTCTTTCACACCACTTTCATCAACAGCTTTTTGAACTTCATCAGTAATATTAATAAATTCCACTCTATTTTTTGTATTAAACCAAAGCTCTTTTCTATAACTTTTCATTTTACACCTCCAATATTTATGATATACTTTTATCAAAATAAAATTGATTAGTAAACAGAGGATAATATGATTGTAATATGTGGTATAGGTTATTTTGAAGAAAAACTTATAGCAAATTTAAAAGATAAAGAAGTCATTGCAATAGATATAGATCCTAATAAAGCAAAAAGCATTGAAGAAAAGTTCAATAATGTTAAGGCTATAATTGGTGATGCAAGCAGTATTCTTACATGGAAAAAAATAAAGTTAGAAAGGGTAAATCATGTAATTACAGCTTTTAAAGATCCAGATGTAAGTCTGGAAATCTGCTTTTTTATTAGAAAAACTTTTAACTTGGAAATACCTATCTTAGTCATCACCTATACAGAAGGGATAGAAGAAAAATTTTCAGAATTTGGAGTTACTATAATAAATCCTCTTAAAACTGCTGTTAACTTGGTGCTTAACAAATTAGACAAAAACTATTCTAAAGCGATTGATCTTGGTTTTAAAAAAGGGGAATTGATTGAAATAAATGTTTTATCAAAATCTCATTTAACAGATAGAAAACTAAAACATATAAAACCATCAAACTGGCATTTAGCAGCAATATATAGAAATAATGAAATTGTCATACCAACAGGTAATTCAAAGATTAAGGTCGGGGATAAAATTATTATTTTTGGCGAGCCAAAGGTTTTGGAAAACCTTACAAACATATTTCTAAAAGGGATACCACAGTTTCCACTTCAGTATGGGAAGTTAATGACCCTTTATATAAAGGGCAGTTATGAACATAAATATTTGAAAGAAGCACTAACACTCTTTAAATGTTCAAGAGCAACCACTTTAGAAATTGTTATCACAAAAAATACTATTAATGATAAAAAAATAGAAAGATTTATTGAAAATACAGAAATGACAAAAGAGATAAAAAAAGTATTTTCTGAAAATATTTTTAAAAATTTAAATAGACAAGATAATGGGCTTAACGCTTTTATACTTCCAAAAATTTCATTTTTTCAAAAGATAAAACTAAAACAAATTTTTAAGGAAACCGAAAAACCTATTACAATTTTTAAAAATAATGAAACCTTTTCAAAAATAGTAGTTTGTTTAAATTCTCCAGATATGGCACATATTCTTGAAATAGGGATAGAGCTTGCAAGGTTATCTAAAGTAAATATTGAAACTGTATTCACTACTTTACCAAAAGAATTGCGTAATGAAGATGATGAAAAACGGCTTAATGAAGTAACCGAAATAGTAAAAGATTTTAATGCTATTTATAAAATGGATATAAAGCTAAATATTTTAGAAGGGAATCCTGTAAGAGAAACTTTAAGATATTTGAATTATCAAAAAAACATACTACTTATTACAGGCTATAAAAAGTTTAACTCTGGTTCGTTTTTTAAACCATCTACAGCCTACAATCTTGCAATAAAGTGCAATTGCTCAATTTTACTAATTCCACAGAGTGTAGAGTAATTATGACAGCTTACGAAGCTATCCTTCTTTTCATTTTAGCTGTAATAGCGTTTGTATCCCCTTTTTTAAGTAAAAAGCTATATTTGCCAATCCCTGTAATAGAAATTTTGCTTGGAGTTTTTATTGGACAATTTGTTAAAATAGACCATAATACGCACACTATTATAAAATTTATTTCAGAATTTGGTTTTCTTGTTCTAATGTATTTAGCTGGATTAGAGCTTGATATAGAAGATCTTAAAAAAACACCCAAAAAAGAGTTTATAATATATATTTCATACTACATAATTATTATTGTAATACTTTTTATAATTGGTCTATATTTTAATATTTCTATACCGTTTATCCTTTTAATATCCATGACAGCAATAGGTCTATTATTCCCAATTCTTACTTCAAACAATGCAATAAATTCACCCACAGGTAAAACTTTGCTCATTGTTGGAAGCATTGGAGAAATAATTAGTCTTATTGTTATTACTTTAACTATTATTTATTATTCTTACGGTGTTAGTTTAAAATCTTTAATACATATTGCAGAAATACTGATTTTTTGTTTATTAACCTACTTTGTTTTAAAATTATTAAAACTCTTCTCATGGTGGTATCCTGAAACACTAATAAAAATAGTAAGTAGCAGCAACACAGCGGAAACTGGTATGAGAACAAACTTTTTAAATATGCTTTTCTTTGTATCCCTTGCAGCAATCTTCAAAATTGAGATTATCATTGGCAGTTTTATTGGAGGGATGCTTTATGCAACAGTGTTAAAAGAAAATGAAGATATTAGAGAAGGTTTTGAAATGTTTGGCAATGGGTTTTTAATACCTATCTTTTTTATATATGTTGGCCTTTCATTAGATTTAAACAGCCTAACAAACCTAACTACAATTATTTATGCATTAATTTTATCTATTAGTATTTTTTTGATAAGATTATTTGCAAGTTTTATTTTTCTGTTTTCCGATATAAAGTTTAGAAATATTTTAACGATCCCATTAGGAACTTCATTCCCGCTTACATTGTTGGTAGCATTTGCTGAAATAGGTAAAAATGCTAAAATTTTAACAATAGAAATGTCTAGTGCAGCAATTTTAGCATCAATTATAACAGCGATAATTTATCCACCATTATTGAAAATCGTATTAAAATATTAAAAGGAAGGGGGATTGTCCCCCAAATCTTTTATGCAAGTTTTTCTCTTAATTTTTGCTCAATTAATACTAAAAAGAAAAGAGCTAAACCAGGGATATACATATAATATTTATATTCTGGACCTAGTGGTAAATAATGTAACAATATTTCAGGATTAAATAGAATTAGTGCTGCAGCTAACAAAAATGGGATTTCAAACCATTTATTTTTAGTAATGAGCCACCCTTGAAGCACACTTGTAAAAGCAAATGCTGCAAAAACAGCCATAACGAATATCAAAATACCAAGTGGCCAACTATATACCTGATGAAGTATTAAATCAGGATTAAATACAAACATAAATGGTATAATCGCTGTCCTCAAGTCGTATAAGAAACCTTGCAAACCTGTTGGTATTGGCTCTGAGTCTGCCAGAGCAGCCGCTGCATAAGATGCAAGTCCCACAGGTGGGGTATCATCAGCCAGTATACCAAAATAGAAACAGAATAAATGAGCAGCTATGAGAGGAACAAAAAATCCATAACTTGCACCAACCTCAACAATTATTGGTGCAGTCAATGAAGCCATAACAATATATGTTGCAGTTGTTGGAAGCCCCATGCCAAGTAATAAACTTGCTATTGCAGTAATTAGGAGCAACAAATATATATTACCACGAGCAAGATTCTCAACTATCTCAGTAATCATACTACCAATTCCAGTATTAACAAGTCCAACAATTATTCCAGCAGAAGCAGTTGCAAGTGCAACAGATACCATATTCCTTGAACCACCTACAAAACCAGATTTAATAATTGATATTGCACTTTTCAACCAATGGTCATTTTCTCCTCTTTTAAATTTTACAAACTCTTGAATAAAGATAATAATTGTCAATACAATAATAGCTCTAAATGCTGCAAGCTCAGGTGAATGTCTCAAAACAACAAGCTCATAAACCAACATAGCAATTGGGAGAATATAATGTAAACCATTTCTCAATGTTTTCTTAAAATCAGGCAATTGCTCTTTTGGCAAACCTTTCAGCCCCAATTTACTTGCCTCAAGATGTGTGACAAAGAAAAGTGCAAAATAAGAAACAAATGCAGGAATTGCAGCAGCCTTAACTACCTCAATATACGGCACATTCACATACTCAGCAATAATAAACGCAGCAGCACCCATAATTGGTGGCATGAGCTGCCCATCTGTACTTGCTGCTACTTCAGTAGCTGCAGCTTTTTTAGCTGGATAACCAACACTTTTCATTAAAGGTATAGTGAAAGTACCTGTAGTCACAATATTTGCAATACTTGAGCCAGATACAAGCCCTGTCAAAGCACTTGAAACAATAGCAGCTTTAGCTGGCCCACCTTTATATTTACCAAGTAATGATACAGCTAAATCTATGAAAAATTTGCCTGCACCAGCTTTATCAAGCATTGAACCCAACAACACAAAAAGATACACTATCGAAGCTGACACACCTAATGGAATACCGTAAATCCCTTCTGTTGATAGAGATAATTGATTTACATATTTTGTCAAAGAGACACCTTTGTAGGCTAGAACTTCAGGCATATATGGGCCAAAAAATGCATAAATTGAAAAAACTATGGCAATAAAAGTTAGTGCTGGGCCAATTGATCTCCTAGTAGCCTCAAGCAATACCACAATTAGTAACAATCCAAAAACAATATCTCTGGTTAATGGGCTACCAGCTCTCATTGCAATACCATTGTAATCGATCACAATATACAAGGCTGCAAAAACCCCTATAATAGCAAAGATATAATCTATTAAAGGTATTCTATCAGTTACGCTCAAAAAGCGTAATACACGCTTTGGTTTTTTAAAAAAAGGGATTGATAAGAAAACAAGCGCCATTGCAAAAGCTAAATGAATAGCTCTAACATAAGTACTGTTTAAAATCAGAAAGCTCGCTAATGCCAACTGAAAAAGTGCCCATCCAACTGCTATTGTATCAAATATTATTCTTTCATGTGGTCTAAACTCTCTTAATTCCCCTGTTTCTTCTTTTAAAATTTCTTCAGCTTTCTTTATATTTTCTGAACTCATATTACCCCCATATATGGCTGATAAACATAAAAATAGGAGAGGGGGGATACCCTCTCCTACTTAAACATAAAACATAATGTTTATCAAAAATTATTGAATCAGATCTTTTCTTATATACTTGATCAAACCTGCTTCTTTATAATACTTCAAAGCACCTCTGTGAATAGGTGCAGTTAAACCTTGAAGCATATTTTCTTTTGTAAGTACAGTGTAAGCAGGGTGTAATTTTTTAAACTGCTCTAAATTATCAAAAACTTCTTTTGTAATTGCATAAACAATTTTAGGATCAATTTTTCTAGAAGTAACAAATGTAGCTTTCACACCAACACTTGGTACATCTTCTTTATTTACAGCATTTGGATAAAATTTTATAGGAATAACTGATTTTGCATAATAAGGATATTTTGATACAAGCTTTTCAGCACCTTCTCCAGCGATAGGAACAAGCTTAACTTTAATTCTACCTGAGGTAGCCTCTTTAATATTACCATTTGGATGGCCAACAGTATAGAAGAAAGCATCTATTCTTTCATCCTGTAACAATCCAGGTGCTTCAACAGCTTTAGCATATTCTGCCTTAATATCATTTTCTGATAAACCAAAAGCTACTAAAACATCTTTTGAGTTTTGAAGTTGACCAGAACCTGGATTACCAATATTAACTCTTTTACCTTTTAAATCAGTAGGTGAATTAATACCAGCATCTGCTCTAGCAACCAAAGTAATAGACTCTGGGTGGATAGAAAATACAGATCTCAAATCTTTTTGAGGCCCTTTATCCTTCCATTCAGCAAGCCCATGCCAAGCTTGATACTGTCTATCAGACTGAGCAATACCAAACTCTAAATCACCACTTAATACAGCATTAATATTGTAAACTGACCCACCTGTAGACTCAACTGTTACTTTAAGACCATAAACTTTAGACTTTTTGTTAACAATTCTACCAATGGCACCACCTGTTGGGTAGTAAACACCTGTAACCCCACCTGTACCAATAGTAACAAATTTGGTTCTGCTAAAAGAATCATGTGCAAAAGTAACCACAAAAAGGACAACTGCAACAATTGACAATAACTTTCTCATATATTACCTCCTCAGATATTTTAGTTTCAATATACATAAATATTATTTCTTGTCAAGCTTGTGTTCACAATAAGTAAAATGAACATTGTTCAATAAATTGAATATTATTAATATTTTTAATATATCAAATACTTTAACCTTTTTTATAAAGTTAACCTTTACTTTTCAAATAATTTTATTAGATTATTTTGGTATGAAGAATTTAGATATAAATATTTTACCAGAAGAACCTGGTGTTTATATATTTTTAGATAAAAATTCTAAGCCTTTATACATAGGAAAAGCCAAAAATATTAAAAAACGGGTTAAATCCTATTTTTCTAAAAACAATACACTTAAAACTACTATTATGGTAAAACAAGCTGCAGATATCAAATATATAGTTACAAAAAATGAGATTGAAGCTCTACTATTAGAAGCAAATCTAATCAAAAATGAAAAACCCAAATATAACATTTTACTAAAAGACTCAAAATCCTATCCATACCTTGAGATAACCGATCATGAATATCCAAAAATTAAAATTAGTAGAAATGTATCCCCTACCTCTAAATACATTGGTCCTTTTGTAAATGTAGGTGATTTAAGAGGTATCTTAAGAGAAATTTTAAAAATTTTCCCGATCAGGACATGCTCTGAACAAACCTTTAAAAAATCAAAAGCTTGTATTAACTATCAAATAAAGCGATGTAGCGCACCATGTGAAAGTAAAATAAGTAGGCAAGATTATTTAACATTAGTTAATAACATAATCAGTATTTTTAATGGTAATATCAAAGATGTTTTACACTTTTTAGAAGAGAAAATGTTAACTTATTCAAAAAATTTAGAATTTGAAAAGGCAGCAGAATATAGAGACAAGATTAAAGCTCTAAAGAAATTAAGCACTTCACAATCAGTTGTATTAAATTTTTCTGAAAATATAGACATATTTTATTTTAAAAATATAAACGATTCTCATTTTGGTTTTGCTGTAATTTTTATTAGAAATGGGAAAATTATAGGCATTGATAGGGATATCTTAGATAGTAATCTTTTAATTGATGAAATTCCAGGGTTTATTTTGCAATTTTACTCAAAAAATATTTTTCTACCTGACAAGGTAGGTATAATTTTTGAAAATAACATTTACAATGATCCAACATTAGAACAAACATTAAAAGAACTAAAAAAAGATATAATTATTACTAAAAAACTAAATTCCGAAATAATCGATTTTGCTAAAAAAAATATTGACATATATTTTGAAACAGAACTTAATAAAAAAATCAAGAATGAAGATTTATTACTAAAACTATCTAAAAAATTGCATATCTCAGATAAAATTTGTTCAATAGAATGTATTGATATCTCACATCTATATGGTAGCCATACAGTGGGTGTATCAATTTACTTTGAAAATGGCAATTTTGTTAAAAACAGATACAAAAGATATAAAATCAAATCAGCTAATAATGATGATTTCCAATCTATTTATGAGCTATTTAAAAGAAAGGGAGCAAAAATTTTACAAAATGAAGAAAAATTAGCTGATTTATACATAATAGATGGTGGTAAGGGTCAGCTAACAAGTGCTATCAGAGCGTTTGCAGAGCAAAATATTTCAGCAAATATTATCTCAATTGCTAAAGGGAGAAGTAAAATAGAAGATGACAGCTTTTCAAGAGAAGAAGTTTTTATCCCTAATAGAAAAAATCCCATTAGATTTAAAAAGGATGATCAGATTTTACTATTAATTCAAAAAATAAGGGACGAAGCGCATAGATTTGCAATAGAATACCAAAGGAAATTAGCATTAAAGGAGCTTACTTCATCGCCACTTTTACAAGTTAAAGGGGTTGGTGAAAAAACGATAAAGAAAATTTTAACAGAATTCCCTGATATTTATTCCAATAATATCATTACAAGTAATGAATTATCTAAAAAATGCAAAATTCCAAAAAAGGTTGCAGAAGATATTATTAACTTTTTACAAACTTTTCAAAGCAACGGCAGTTAAAAAAATCCTATCCTTAATAGAATCCTTAATAATAAATTCTTTATCGCTGTGATCATTTCCACCCAAGGGGCCAAATCCATCCAAGACAGGCACTCCACATGATGAAATAAAGTTTGCATCGGACACACCGTTTCTAAATTCACTTTTCAAATTTATTCCATAGTTTGAACACTTCTCTTTTAACTTATTAAAAAATTCTAAATTATCATTCTCATCCATACAAGGTCTTTCACTTGTCTTAACTATTTCAAATTTAACACCTTCAACATAGCTTTTATTAGCTATATCCAAAATCTTTTCGCCCAAAAAATCTCCATCCTCTTTGCAACTATACCTGATATCAATCATAATCTCTGCATAATCTGGTACAGTATTTGCACCTATACCACCAGAGACTTTACCCACATTACAAGAAATCTTCTTTTTGCTGTCATTTAGATTTTCAAAATCGATTATTCTATGAGCGATATCCAAGATTGCTGATTTTTTACCTTCTATGATAAAAGCAGCATGCCCTGCTTCACCTTTTGAAAAAGCTTTTAAACCAATTTTACCTTTTCTTCCTACAACAACTTCCCCATTTTCTCCTGCCCCCTCAAATACAAAAGCGCACTTTGCACCTTTTGCATATTTTTCAATTAAACTTTTAGATTTTAATGAACCAATCTCCTCATCAGAATTTATCAAAAATTTTATATTTAAACTATTTAATTCATCAATTGTATGCAGGAACTTAAGCGCATATAAAGCAACAACTAACCCCCCCTTCATATCGTAAGTGCCGGGTCCTCTTATTAAACCATCTTCATATGAGATTTTTTGAAAATTTGAATTTTCTGGAAAAACTGTATCAATGTGCCCCATAAGTAAAATATAATCTTTCTCATTAGAGCTATTTTCTAACAATAAACAGTTATTTTCCAGAAATTTATAAGATAGAAAATTAGCTTTTTGACTAAAAATATTTAAACACTCTTTAACCCCTTTTTCGTTAAAACTATAACTGTTTGTTTTCACCAAATCTGAGAGGAGCCTGAAAATATCAGACTCCTCATTTTTATAAAATTTCTCAAACTGATTTTCAATCATAGTATTTCCTAAAAGCAAACTCTTCTTCATTATAATATGTCTTAGGATCTGCATCTGGGTATTTTACGATTTCACCACTCCATGGCTTCCTCAAAATAATATTTCCATCCTCTGCAAACTCTATAACATTTGTTCTATGCAATGGTATTTTCCCACCTGCTGTAGCAATATATCTTGGAATAGCATCACCTGAAATATTTCCATACATACCCTCAATGATATCCTGTCCAACCTGCACAGGCACTCTCATGTGAGCAAACTGTGGATTTCTATAGCTGCAGTTAAACACATAATATGGCCTTACATAAGCTTCCTGTATTGTTTCACAGAGTTTCCACATTTTTACTTTTGAGTCATTTATCCCTCTCAATAGAACAGCTTGGTTTAAAACTGCTGAAACTCTCTTGGATATCTGTTTAAACACCTCTTTTGAAATCGGTGTTATTTCCTGAGCTGTATTTATCTGAGTAACAACTCGCAAAGGCTTCTTATCATTACTTTCTTCTAAAATATCTAAAAGCTCTTGATCTACCCTTTGAGGCGTCGTAACAGGTATCCTTGTCCCTAATCTTTTCATTTTTACATGCTCAATTTTATCCAGCTCTTCTAAAATCCATTTAATTAAAGAATTAGGCAAAACAAATGCATCACCACCAGTTATCAGTACATCTCTGATATTTTTATTATTTTTGATATATTCTAAAGCTTCCATATAAGCTTTTTTGTTATAAATTTTATCTTTTTTACCAATATGAGCAATCCTTAAGCAGTGAGTACAATACATCGCACACATATTTGTAGATTTGATTGTAACGACTCTTGGATAAAATTGATCTATCAATCTTGCAGGCGAATGGTCTGCAGCAACAGGTGGGATTTCTACACCTACATTATCCACCATTTCTCCAGTTGGAACAGCTTGTAATAATATTGGGTCATTTATATTTCCAGGCATTATCAAGCTTGCATAATATGGAGTAAGTCTCATTCTATAATGCTTTGTAACTCTCAACACATCAGTTATAGCTTTTTCTGGTAAATCAATTATTTTAGAAAGCGTTTCCACATCCTCTATGGCAAATTTTAATTGACCAGTATAACTGTTCCAATCTTTATCAGTCATTCCTAATATTTCCATAATCCTCTTTTTATTTTCAACAATTTTATCCCAAAGCTCTATCCCGCTTGGTGCTTCAATATCTTTTTTGGCAAGATACTCTTCTACCCTCTTATTTGCTTCCTCAACAATTGGAATAGCCTTTAAAACTCTTCCACCTACAGTAACACCATGCTCATCTATATTTTTATGTTTATCAGCAAGTTCTAACAACTCTTTTCTATTAAAACCAAAAGACTCTGCGCTAATCCCATCTTTTTCATTTAATAATAATAGTTTTCTAAAAAGCTCTACTATTGGTGCTGTGAACTCTTCATCTTTTGCCTTTTGATACAACTCGTTAATTTCATCTTTTAAAAAATTATAAACTTCCTTTTTTTCACCACTAAAAATTTTGTCAAACAACTCTTTTGTTAAAGCGTCTCCATAATCCATTACTCTACCTCCTAAAGTATAAAAATTGTATTTTCTACTAATTTCTTACCAAACTCTATACCTTCAAGCATCTCCTCCCTTGAAGATGCAACAGATACAATTCTGGCCAAAAAAGTACCCGTAGTAATAATAAAATCGTTACCAATATGCTCCATCACTACATAGTCTTTTTTTAATTTACCTTTTGCTACCTTTCTAAAAACTTCTCTCTCATCTTTAAATTGTGGAATATAACCATCTGTAATAGTATTTGTGGGAACTTTAAAATTATAAGTCCCCCAGTGGATTTCATCGCAATCATATTTTTCAATCACATTTTCAGGAAATTTATTATAAAGGACTGAATATAACTCCAATTCGGGCAAATTTGGGCTACCTTCAGGCAAACAGTTTTCAAGTGTACAACAAAATTCTAATGTTGTTCCCTGTTTTCTTGCATTTATTTCCACAAAAAATACATTTTCATCATCATCTACAATGTAATCACAACCAAAAATACCTCTGTAACCATATTTTCCTAAAATTTTTCCAATCTTTCTTGTATAATCATAAAGTTCTTCTTTTACTTTTTCTGGCAACACAGATGGATAAGTAGATCCTGTAAACTTTGTCCCATTCACTATTCGCTGATCTGCAACACCTGCAATATAAATATCATTTTCATTCCCAACGACACCTAAAACAGTGGGATCATATTTATGTGGAATATATCTTGAAATAAGGTAATTAGTATCGAACCCCTTATATTTTTCATATAGCTCTTTTTTCGTATAAGAAATTATACTATTTGCACCACCTGCACTATACTCTAATGTAACAAAAATTCCATCTATCCAATCATTCCTTAAACTTTCTGTTTCATCAATTAATTGAGTAAAACTATTACAGATTTTATGCTCGACAACAGGAATTTCATCTTTTAAAAGTGTATATTGAAAAATTTTATTATTAAATTTTTCCACTAAAAAAGGATCTGGGCCTATCAGTTTTACTTTTTCATGCTCTATTAAAGTTAAATATGGTGAACTTTCAAACATATAAACATAAAGCTCATCTTGATTTTCTAATATCTTATGAATTAAGCTATGGACATAATCATTGTGAGACACAGCTGTATAAAACTCTCTTGCAGTAATTCTCGAACTTATTTTTCTTTTATTAGTTGATTTTTTAAGATACGCCTCAACAACAGGATTTATAACAATTATATTTTCATAATCATACTGTTCAAAAACATCAGGAACAATGGCAAAAAATTCTATATCTTTATCTGGATATAGTTTTGACAAAGCTTCTGCAAAAAAAACTGAAATCCCGTAAGATTTAAGCTCACCAATGTAAACAAAATAATATTTTTTTGGATTATAATCAAAATTAGTATAAAGAATATGTTCCATAACACCCTCTATATTAAATTTTAAAAGCTATCTTTTGGCCTGTTTCTAGATAGTGTTCTCTGATAACCTCTTCTACTAATTTTTTATTATCACTTTTGATTGAAGTTATAATTTTTATATGCCTTTTTTTAATTTCATTTGGGGTGTATATCTTCCCCCAATTTTGTGAAAACAAGATATGTGATCTAAAGCTTAATCTCTTTGTTTCATGTACAAGTAATTCATTATCGCATTTTGTAAAAAGAAGCTCATGAAATTTATCGCCTATATCAATCAATACAGAGTTGTCATCAGCTTTAGCTGCCTGATACATTTGCCTTACATAATCATCTAAAATATCCAAATCTTCATCACTTATTTTAAACATACCATCAGCAACAGCATAACCTTCTAAAATCCCTCTTGTTGTGTAAATATTTATTATCTCTTTTGGGGTAAGTTTTCTAAGAAATGTCCCTTTATGAGGCTTATACTCCAAAATCCTTTCTGCTATAAGCTCTCTAAAAGCTTCTCTTACTGGAGCTCTACTGATATTTAATAAAGCAGCAATAGAACTTTCTCTTATCTGATCACCAGGGTTGAACTCTCTTTTTAATATCATATCAAAAATAAATTTTTTTACTTTATCTTTGTATGTTTCCCTGTCAAACATAAATACCTCTCGCCGACAATCGATTGTCGACAATCTATAATATCCTTTTAATTATATGTCAACAATTTTTTAATTTTATTGATAATTTATTTAGATTGAATTATTATTAAATATGCGCAGCAAATTTATATCTATTTTTTTAATTTTATTTTTTGCAAAAACAGTTTTTGGACTAACTAAAGTTGGTATAGGTACGATTTATATATCATCTAAAAGCAATCTTGAAACAAATTATTCTAAAATAAAAGATTATGATAAACCTGACAAAACTAAGACGGATATTATT
The DNA here is from genome assembly GCF_049472675.1 of Deferribacter thermophilus. Classification (NCBI taxonomy): domain Bacteria; kingdom Pseudomonadati; phylum Deferribacterota; class Deferribacteres; order Deferribacterales; family Deferribacteraceae; genus Deferribacter; species Deferribacter thermophilus. Next base: position 10,592 of record NZ_JAPNXM010000001.1, on the reverse strand, counting down.
CCTATCGGCGAGCTTACATTTACATCAAAATATAATGGTGCACATATAAGTAGTGGTTTAGGTTATTCTGAAGGGGCAAAAGGGCTTTTTTTAAATTATCAAAATAGTTTTTCAAATTTGGGTAAATTTAAGGTTCAAATAGCTTTTGATCCTTTTAGCAAAGAATGGAAAAATCCATATTTGTTAAATGATAACAGAGAAAAAACAGATGTTTATAATTATTCTTTAAATCTTGAATTAAAAGATATAAAAAACACAAATTTTCTTTTTAAATATAAACTCAGGTACAAAGATGTAAGAAAAGATGGTATTGAATATAGCGATTTAAAAAGGGATACTATTTTCAAAGATTTTATTTTAGGTTATAGTTTCAAAACACCTATTAGAGGCTTGATTTTAATCCCCGAAGTTGCTTTTAATACCTCAAAAGCTAAAGGTGAAAGTAACTCCTACTATGGCTATGGATTAGGTTTTTCTGCACTTTTATTTACAAGATACAATAAATTCATTATAAAAACCAATTTTAACCAAAGATTTTTTCAAAAAACAGATCCAGTTTTTAATAAAACAAGAAAAGAGGACTTATTCTCACTTTTTGCAGTTTTTACTTTTAATGAACCAATAAAAATCAAAAATACTTATTTTACAATAACAGCTGGATACATGATAAAAAATACAAATATAAATTTTTATAAAGAATCAAAACTAGTTACAGGCCTTATTGTAGGTTATAAGTTCTGATGAAAAATCAGTTTTTCAAGCCAAATATAATATTAAGCAAATGTATAAATCATGAGCCCGTAAGATATAATGGTGCTGTTATCACTGATGAATTTACTAAAAAGCTTGAAGACTTTGTAAATTTTATCACAGTTTGTCCAGAAGTCGAAATTGGTTTATCTGTTCCAAGAAAGCCTTTAATATTAGTAAAATCAAAAGATAAAATTAAAATGATAGAATTAGAAACTCATAAAGATTACTCAGAAAAAATGTTAAACTTTACTAATAACTATCTAAAAAGTCTAACTGACATCGATGGATTTCTTTTAAAAGCAAAATCACCAAGCTGTGGTGTAGCTGACACAAAACTTTATAAAGAAAACTCCAATCACTTATTAGGTAAAACATATGGACTCTTTGCCAAACAAGTGAAAGAATTATTTCCTACTGTTCCTGTGGAAGATGAAGGAAGACTCAAAGATTTCTGGATTAGACAAAACTTTTTAACCAAAATATTTGCTCTGGCTGAGTTTAGAAATTTAAAAAAGAATATTACAAAAATTAATGACCTAATAAAATTTCACCAAAATTATAAATATTTATTAATGTTGTATTCCCCTTTTGACCTTAAAAAAATGGGGCAGACGATAGCTTTTTGGGATAAACATGGTTTGGAAAAAACTATCTCTGATTATGAAAAATATTTTAGAAATGCACTATCTAAAAAACAAAATATTAACAAACATATAAATGTCATCCAGCATATATACGGATATTTTTCAGATTTACTTAAACCATCAGAAAAAAGACAATTTCAAAATTTATTAAAAAAACTATCTAAAGATAAAAGTTATTTAAAAATTGTTATGGAATTTTTAAGAAATTATGTTTACAGATTTGAAAATCCATATCTTGCCACTCAAAAATACTTATCCCCCTACCCCGTAGAGTTAGAACGGGATTAAGAATATCTCAAATATTCAAGTTACGATTAGAACAATAAATAATTAAAAGTCTTATTTTCTATTTAAACTTTCATTTTTTTAAGATAAATAATTACAAAGAATACTGGAGTTGAAAATGAACAAAAATAAAATAGGTCTACCTCCTGGTTCTTTAATTTATACTGGGGATAAATCATCAAGTTTTCAAATTAATGTAATAAAGTACAGTGAAAATTCTTTCTCAGAAGAAGAAATACACACCCCAGAAGAGTTAGCCAACAAAATTAATACTGATAAAGTTACATGGATAAATATAACAGGCTTGTATAATGTAGAAATGATCACAAAAATTTGTAATTTATTTAAAATCCACCCATTAATAATTGAAGATATCCTAAATGTACATCATAGACCCAAAATGGAAGATTTAGAAGAATATCTTTTTATCATAATCTTTATCAACCCTTTTCCATCTGGCTGGAAGTAATGATGGGCGAAATGTTTTGCCAATCCTAACTCTAGGAACTTTGATATCTAATTCCCCAAATTTTATGTTTAACTTGCGATTATAAAACCCATTTGCAAAATCAAAACTGTTTTTCTTCAAATATTCTTCTCTTTCTTTACGCATGATGTAATTTAATATTTCTTCAAGTAAATAACTTAAATTTGGTTTTTCTCCCTTTTCTAAGTATTCATCGATCTTTGATAAAAATTCTTGAACAGGTAAATCTGTTATTTTCTTCTTAGCCATAAGTAACCTCCTACGCTTAGTATCAAACATTCAAAAAAATTTAATTTATTTTTTTTAGTTAACTCAAGTAATTTCTTCTATACACAATTTTTACTTCAATCCCGAAATAACAAGCGCTCTTGGTTTTCACTGGATACTGAGGTTAGCGTTGTCATTAAAATTAATTTTTATTTTTGGTTATCTTTTTTCACCGATACCTGTTAATCCATTCATATTCATATATGGAGTGCCAGCAGGGACACTAATTGTTACCTATTATTTGAGTTCAAATTTTCCTATTAAGAAATTATTCTAAGAATATAGTAAGGGATGTGTTATTTAGAAAGCTATATTAATTATTTTGCTAAAAGTAAGTAATTAAATAGAAATTAGAAATTTTATTATTTTTACGAAATTATAATTGATAAAAAAAAACTTGTTTGTTAAACTATACTTAATAAAGTTAAATTGATAGAGGTTACAATGGGATTAGTTAAAAATATCTATGTTTTTTTAGAAAAAAAGATATTTAATAGTATCACAAAAAAATTCATAGGTAACATATTTTTCCTGTTTTCGTTTCAGGTATTAATATACATTGTTTTTTTAAATTTAAAATCTAAGATTTTAGGATATGTTTCAAATAACAATTTTGATAAAATATATGAAATTTTATTGAATACAAACTCCTACTATATTGCTATACTTTTTATTTCTTTTATATCTTCGTGTTTTATTTTATATTTTTTAAGGCTGTTAATTTTAAAACCATTAAAAATAGTAATTGAAATATTCAATGAAATTGGAAAAGGTGAAGCTGATCTCTCTAAAAATTTGCCAGTAACAACTTATGATGAATTTAGAACTCTATCAGACAGCTATAATAACTTTATTAAAAAACTAAGGGAAATTATTGATACGGTAAGATCTCATGGCATTCTAATAGCCATAAGTTCAGCAAAAGTAAAAGCAAAAATAAACAGGGCAACTCACAATTCCAGAAAACAGGGTGAATTAGCAGATCAAGTTTTTAATGCAAGCAATGAAGCAAATGTTGCAATCAGTGAAATTACGGAAAACACTCAATATGTAACCTCATCCACACAAAATAATATCAACACAGCAAGAACATCTTTAGAGAAAATGAATGAAGTTGCAGAAAAAATACAAAAAGTAAACAGCCAGTTTATGCAGTTTTTAAATGTAGTTGAAATACTTAGCAAAAGTTCTGAGCAGATAAAAGGGGTACTAAATTTAATTCAAGATATAGCTGATCAAACAAATCTGTTAGCTTTAAACGCTGCAATAGAGGCAGCAAGAGCTGGTGAGCATGGTAGAGGTTTTGCTGTGGTTGCGGATGAAGTGAGGAAGCTGGCAGAAAAAGTAAAATCAGCTACAGATGAAATAAATGAAAACATAAAAAATATGATCACAAATGTAAAAACAACAAAAGATGAGAGTTCTCAGATTGTTGATGATGTTAAAGATACAACAGAAATTATTGGCCAAACAGCAAATCAATTTCATCAAATGATACAGGATTTCGAAACAAATGGAGAACAATTGTTAAAAATTGCATCAGCAATTGAAGAATTATCAATCACAAATAATGAAATACATCAGCGAGTCCAAGAAATTCACAATCTTAGTCAAGAGGTTTTAATAAGTATGGATGAAGCAAACAGCGCAACAGAAGAGCTAAATAAAGAGACACAACTTATGCAGGTACTTGTTTCAAAATTTAAAACAGGTGCTGGAGAATGTAAATTTGAGACAATTACCGAGTTAACAGAAAAATACAAAAAACTTTGTATAGAAAAGATTAACGAAATTAAAAATAGCGGTGTAAATATTTTCGATACAAATTACAAACCAATTCCAAATACAAACCCACAAAAATACTCTACAGTATATGATAAATATTTTGAAAGGGAATTACAAAAAATCTATGATAAAGCAGTAAATGAGATACCTGGTGCTATCTTTACTCTTTGTGTAGATAAAAACGGTTATGCACCAACGCATAATTCTAAATACTCAAAGCCACCAACAGGCAATTATGAACAAGACCTCGTTAGCAGTAGAGATAAAAGGATTTTTAATGACCCCACAGGTATTGCAGCAGCAAGAAATCAGGAAAAATTTTTACTTCAAACATATATGAGAGATACAGGAGAGATTATTTGTGATTTATCAATGCCCATCTTTATAGATGGCAAGCATTGGGGTGCTATCAGAGTTGGATTTGATCCTATAGTAGCTTTTTGTTTAAGTAAAAACTAACTCTATAAACTTATATTATTGAGGGGGATTTTATTATGGAAAAATTTCATTACAAACTGCACTGGAAGTATCGAGGTATTAAAATACCAATAGGTGTTAAAACCATCATCTCTTTCTTTTTAGTTTTAATTATACCTATTACAGGCTTATACCTGGCTCTAATTGAAACTTTAAAAGAACATTTTACAAAAGAGTATATTCAGCAAGCTGCCAAACAGATTAAATCAGTATATGAAATTTTTGAAACCGAGGTTAGCAAACCACTAAATATTGCTAACTTTATAATACAAAATGATGTATTTAAAAGCTATCTCAAATCTGATAAAGAAAAATTAGCTAACGAGCTAGCAACCATAAGCAAAAGTGTTAATGGCGTAAATATTACCTTTGTTTATAATATATCGGAAAATAATATAATTACTTCAAATGGGAAAAATTTTGATTTTTATAAATTATTTAATAGTCTTTACAAAGAGTTGCTTAATAAAAAAACAACTATTAAAAGTTATGAAATAATTAATTTTGACAAATCAATATTTGATGAGTCACAACTTTATTTACTTGAGAATTCAGGTTTTGATGAGCTCTTGGTTTATTTTATGTCTATCCCTTTTAAACATAAAAATACCGAATACATTTTAGGAAGTTTTACAGTATTAAACAAAAATAAATGGTTGATGGACAAGTTGTATAATGTATTTACATATAATACAGCTCTTTTTAGTGCTCTTAGCTATAAAGATAAAATAATTGCTACAAACTCTTCACCTAAAAATATTTTCTTTATTAATTTAACATTGCCTGATGAAATGTTGGACAAATTAAAAGAAAAATCGCTGATAAGTGGAATTTATACAATAGATAATGAACCTATAGTAGCAGCCACAATACCTCTGAAAAGCATTAGCGGAGATATAGTAGGTGGGTTAAGCATTGCGAATAACTTAGTGCCTTTAAAAGTGATAATAAATAAATTTACTGGCTTAACAACATTAATTACTTTTTTATTTTCTGTTCTAATTATAATAATTGGAGGTATAGTATACAATGACACCAAAAGGCCTATTTGGGGATTAAAAAAGGCAATGCAAGTAGTAGCAAATAATAATTTTGATGTATATTTAGATTATAAAACGTATGATGATTTTGAGGATATTGCCAAATATTTTAATAACATGGTTCAAAGTCTGAGAGATTACACAACAATACTAAATAGATTTAACAACTTAAATCAAGTTATAACAACTACACTGGAAGTTGAAGAAATACTTAATATAACAATGTCAAAAATAATGGAATACACCTCTTCTCAATTGGCTGTAGTGTATATGTATGATAAATATAAAAATATACTTTATCCTTATAATTCTAAAAATGTGCGTCTAAGTTCTTTGCAAAATGTAAAAATGGGAGAAGGGTTGGTAGGCGAAGTAGCCAAAACAAAAACCTATTTTTGCATAACAGATATAACCCCGGAAAACTTTATCTTGGATTCCGGTATTGGCAATGTGAAACCTAAAGAAATAGCTGCTTTTCCTATTGCTTTGAAAGATGAATTGATTGGTGTTATGGTTGTTGGTTCTATGATAAAGCATAAGAAAGAAGAACTTGATTTGGTCAATAATTTATTAGTTCAGGTCGCAATTGTTTTAGACAACTGTCTGATTCATAAAAAAGTATCTGAACTATCAATAAAGGATGAGCTGACTGGAACTTATAACAGAAGGTATTTGATACAGGCTCTTGAAACTGAATTTTCAAAGTGCAAAAGAAACAAAATACCATTATCAATAGGCATTTATGATTTAGATAATTTTAAAAAAATAAATGACAATTATGGCCATCCAACAGGTGACTTAGTATTAAAATCTTTTGCAGAAATAATATTAAAAAATAAAAGAGACTATGATATCTTAGGTAGATATGGCGGAGAAGAATTTATGATTATTTTGCCAGGAGCTGATAATTTAGAATTAAAACAGATTCTTGAAAGACATAGAAAACTGATTGAGGAAAGTTTATATAAAATTTTAGGTTTTAAAGTTACTTGTAGTATTGGTGGAGTTACCATTTCAAATTATGAAAACATAGATGTCAACCAACTAATTAAGATTGCTGATGACAATTTGTATAAAGCAAAATCCACTGGAAAAAATAAAGTAGTAATTTGAGGCTATAAAATGTACAAAAAGTTTTTTGTATGCTTTCACCATGCGGCGGATAATATAAAATGCTGGGAACAACTTGCAGATTATATCGGTAAAAAAACAGGCGAAAAAGTAAATTTAGTTTGTCTTAATTCTTATAAAGAGGAAGTGGAGATTGCTCGAACGGAAGAGTTTGATCTTGTATTTCAAAACCCTCAAATATCATTTCTTCTTGCAAAAAAAGGTTATAAACCTTTTGCAAGATTGAAAGAACAGTGGGACACGATAACTTTCATCGCTAAAAAAGATTTTAATTCCAATAAGGATTTATTAAAAGTAGGGATTGTACCATTAGAAATACTTTATTCAACATTAATTGAACTAGAAGAGCTTGGTTTTGATATGACAAAAATATCTTTTAGATATTTTGATAATTTAGTTGCTATAGAAAAAGCTTTATTAGATGGGACAATTGATATCGGTATATTACGAAAAGATACCTACGATAAGAAAGATGAAGTTTTTAAAAATAAAGTAGTTTGTTTAAAAGAGTTTGAAATCGGAATATTTCATGTATTTATGATGAAAGAGAAGGAACTAGAGAGCGAGTTTGGTCAAAAAGTGCAAAATATTTTATTTGAAATGCATAATGATAATGAAGGCAAATTAATATTAAAACAACTTGAGACAACTAAAATAATGAAGCTTGATTATAAGTTTGAGTTTATCCAAAGAATTAGTATTTTAGGGGAAAAAGTTTATGATCTAAGAAATTATAAAAGTTTTTTTAATGTAATAGACAATATTAATAATGTTGGTGTATTAATTTTTGATCGATACATTGAATATGCTAATAATTATGCTAAACAGCTGTTAAAGTTAGATGAGAAAAGTTTAGAAAGCATAGAGGTTAAAAGTCTTTTTAAAAAGAACTTTATAAATGAAATTGAAAATACTTTAGATAAAAAGTTAACTGATAAATTTTTGAATGAACCTTACAATAATATTCAAATGATATCAAAAACTGGGGAAGTAATTCCTGTTTTAGCCTTTATTTCTACTATTATTTTTAAAGGGAAGCCTACAAATGTTTTAATATTTACTGATAACAGGAAAGCTTTTGTAAATGAACAACTGAATAATACATTAAAAGATTTACTTAATATAATAATTACCGCTGAAGATATTGAAGAAGTGTTTACCAGTTTAAATGAAAAGTTGCACAAAGGTATGCATTTTGATTATATCAAAACTTCACTTTATAGAGGTAATAGTTTGGTTAAAGAGTATTCTGTTGGTAAACCTCTTTCAAAATCCATTTTTATTAACCATGATAAAGCAACGATAGATTATAAATATATTGATATTAATAAGCATGAAAGAGCTCTAATAATATTAATTCCAGTTTATACTTTTAATGATACTAAAGCCATAATTGAGATACAAATATCTTCTCTTTCCTTATATTTAGATGAGTTAATAAGGTTTTGTAAAAATTTACAAAAAACTGTATTGTTTAAATTAAATGATATAGAAAAAAATAATTTTGCCAGGTTTGTTTATAGCGCAATAAATTCCTCTAAAGATTTTTGTTTTATTACAGATGATAAATTAAAAATCATATATCATAACAAAACAGTTAGTGAGATTACTGGTTATAAACCTGAAGAGATAATAGGAAGCACTCCTTCATTATTCAAATCAGGAAAATTAGGGTATGACTTTTATGAGGCTTTAAACAAAAAGCTGGAAAACAATGAAGAGTTTTCAGGAGTTTTTATAAATAAAACTAAAGATGGCAGTCTATTTTATTTAGATGCAAAGATATTACCTATAATTAGAAAAAATAAAAAGAAAGGCTATATTTTCATTGGTAAAAATATTACAAACGAAGTAATTTTAAAAACAGAAATTGAGCAAGTTAAGTATAAGGATTTTCTAACAGGTTTATACAATTTAACAGGTTTTTTTCTTAAATCTAATGAATACCTCAAAGAAAATGTTGAATCTGTATCAGCTTTAATTTTATTAGATGTATATAATATGAGCTTTATAAATACTACTTATGGACATGAATTTGGTAACAAATTACTTATTAATATAGCTAATTTATTAGAAAAAAATATGAAGAAAAGGGATATAATTGCAAGGGTTAGCGGTGATGATTTTGCTATATTATTAAAAAATATTAAAAGAAAAGAGAATATTGTTAAAATAACTGAAAGGTTAATTTCAATTTTAAATCGAAAATTTGTTATTGATGATAAAGAAGTTAATATATTAGTAAAGCTGTCCGCTGTATTGTACCCTGATGATGCCAAAGACATTAAAGACCTATATAGTAAGGCTTTTATGACTTTGTCGTTATTGAAAAAAAGTAAAGATAATATCCATTACTACAATCCGTTAATTGAAAAAGAAGCAAATAACTATTTGAAAATAGATCATTTACTCTCTAAAGCAATAGAAGAAGATTTGTATGAATTACACTTTCAACCATATTTTTATAGCAGTGATCTTTCTATTGCAGGATTTGAAGCTTTAATAAGACTTAAAGATGAAGATGGAAGTCTTATATTTCCGGGTTCTTTTATTAATCAGCTTGAGGAATCAATTTACCTTAGTGACTTTGAAAAATGGTTAGTAAAAAAAGTATCTGAAATCATAATAAAAACAGGTTATAATATCTCTTTTAATATTTCAGCAAAGAATTTTTCTAAAAATTATTTAGAAAATATATTTAAAGATATCCAACAACATGTTATGGAAAAAATGATTATTGAAATAACAGAAAGAGAAGTTAATTATAATTTTAATCTTTATTCAGAAATTTTTAATAAATTTAAAACTAAAACTAAAGTTAAATTTGCATTGGATGATTTTGGAACGGGTTTTTCTACCCTTGTTAGATTAAAACATTTGCCATGTGATATTATAAAAATTGATTTAAGCTTTATTAGGGAGATGTTTACCTCTGATAAGGATACTGCCTTAGTAAATGCCATAATAGATTTAGGCAAAAGATTTAATTATGTGATAACAGCAGAGGGTGTCGAGAATATACAACAATATCTTTATTTAAAAAATATTGGTTGCGACATAGTTCAGGGTTATTTATTTAGTAAACCTGTTGATGAACAAACATTTTTAGAGACTGACTGGCAAAATTTATCTATAACTCTAAAAAAGAAATTAGGTAATTTATAAATTACTTAAATTAGAGGATAGTTAATTCTGTTGTATATAGGCTCTGTAACTAAAACTGTGTAAATCCTCCTGAAAATATGTTAACTAAAGAACAAACAGGAGGATTTATATGTTTATCAACAAAGATGAGATAAGAAGATTGTTTAAAGAAGGCAAACTTAATACCCCAGAAGATTTGCAATCTACATTATCTTCAATTATTAAGGATGTAGTAGAAACAATTTATGAGGGGGAATTAACAGAATTATTAGGTTATTCCCGCTATGACAAATCATCTAAAGAAACAAACAATTCACGAAACGGTTACAGCAATAAGAAGGTAAAATCAAATTATGGAGAGATAGAATTATCGGTTCCAAGAGACCGTAATGGAGAATATGAACCAAAAATAGTGAAAAAACGCCAAACAGATATTACAGGTATAGAAGAGCATATAATTTCGATGTATGCCAAAGGTATGACAACAAGAGATATTCAGTCCCACATGGAATCTTTATACGGTCTTGAGTTTTCAGCTGAGGCAATCAGTAGGATTACAGATAAAGTTCTTGCAAGAGC